>JAQBVJ010000020.1 GCA_027623235.1 Planctomycetota bacterium | reverse complement strand
ACTGCAAATTCAGCAGTGAAACTTCGCGCCCCCTCTGGGAGCCAGGACGCTATGCTTGACAGTGGCGACCCAGTGAAAGTGGGGCCGGTTCCGACCGGCCACTTTCAACCGCGCGGTCTGGTTCGGCCGGTGGGAACCGGTCCTACGGATTCACTTCGTTGGGTGGTTCCGGGTACGATGAGGGGGCTTCCTTCTGATCGCCAGGTGCTCTCATGAATGATTCCCGGTTCTCTTTTTGTCGACGTTGTCGCGACGTGTTTCTGCTCGGTGGGGCTCGTGTTGCTCGGCCCGCGCTGCTTGTTCTGGGGCTGGTGGTGGCTGTGGGGCTTGCCGAGTCGGAACCTCAGCAGGCGGTCCTCGCCCGGTTGCAGGCGGAACGGGCGAAGCGGTTTGAGACGGACGTGCTGCCTCTGCTTCAGAATCGCTGTGTGACGTGTCATGGCGAGAAGTCTCGCGAGGGCGGGTTGCGGTTTGGCGGGGCCGAGGACCTTTTGCACCTCAACGATTCCGGAGTGGCCGCGGTCGACTCGGCTGGATCGGCGAAGAGCGAACTGATTCTGCGAGTCATCTCGCAGGACGAAGACCTGCAGATGCCGCCGCAGGGTGAGGGACCGCGGCTCACGAAGGCCGAGGTGGCGACGCTGCGGCGGTGGATTGACGAGGGGGCCGTCTGGCCCGAACACCTCACTGCGAAGACAACTCACTGGAGCTACGTGAAGCCGGTGAAGGCCGCTCTGCCGGACGTGTCGAACCTCCACTGGGTGCAGAATCCGATCGATCGATTCGTGCTCGCGCGGCTCGACCGGGAAGGGATGACGCCGTCGCCGAAGACCGATCGCGCGCGGCTCATCCGGCGGGTTTACCTCGATCTGATCGGCATCCCGCCCTCGCCCGCCGAGGTCGATGCGTTCCTGGCGGACGCCTCGCCGCTGGCTTACGAAAAGGTCGTGGACCGACTGCTCGATTCGCCGCGGTTTGGTGAGCGGTGGGCGCGGCAGTGGCTCGACCTGGCTCGCTACGCGGATTCCAACGGGTTTCAGGCCGACCAGTTTCGCAGCATGTGGGCCTTCCGCGACTGGGTCATTCGGGCGCTCAACGATGACATGCCGTTCGATCAGTTTACGATCGAGCAGATTGCCGGAGACCTCATCCCCAACGCGACGGTCGATCAGCAAGTCGCGACGGGTTTTCACCGCTGCCCGACGTGCAATGTTGAGGCCGGTGTCGACCCCGAAGAAAACCGAGTCAACCAGGTTGTCGACCGAATCAACACGACGGGCACAGTGTGGCTCGGCACGACGCTGGAGTGTGCTCAGTGCCACAACCACAAGTACGACCCGTTCACTCAGCAGGACTACTATCAACTGTTCGCGTTTTTCAACAACACGCCGCTCGAAGTGAAACTCTCGTCCGGCGTCACGTACGACTTCTTCGGCCCGACGTTCGATCTGCCTCTCGACGGGCTGCGAAAGAATCGACGGGAAGAAGTGCAGAAGAAACTCGCGGTCGCGCGGGAGCAGCTGACACAACGAGATGGCGAGCTCGCGAAAGACTTGGCCGAGTGGGTAGCAAAACTGCTTTTGTCAGCCATGACCGAAGCGCAGTGGCACCCTCTGGAGATCGCTGAATTTGCGGCGGCCGGTGGAGCCACCTTCACGAAGCTGGCAGACAAGTCGGCCCTGGTCGGTGGTGCCAACCCGGCGACGGACACCTACACGGTCACGGTGCGGACCGATCTGACAGGCATCACCGGATTCAAAATTGAGGGACTGCTGGACGACTCGTTGCCGGGCAAAGGACCGGGCCGGCAGACTCAGGACGACCGCGCGAACTTTGTTCTGACCGATCTTAAAATCACCGCGTGCGACTGTGAGGACGATTCGAAAGACACCTCGCCGCTCGGGCTTCACTCGGCAAAGGCCGATGTCGAAGACCCCGGTTTCAAAGCGGAAACGGTGCTCGACGCCGACCCGAAAAGCGGCTGGTCGATCCACAGGTGGTACCACGAACCACACCACCTCACCGTGCTGACCAGTGAGCCGACCGGCTTCGCAGCCGGCACGCGGCTCGTCTTCAAGCTCGATTTTCAGTACGGCCTGCAGCGGAGCATCGGTCGGCTGCGGCTGTCGGCTCTGACCGGAAGCCCGAATCAGCAGACTCTGCCGGCCGAGATACTCGCGACGCTGAAGAAGCCGGAGAACAAGCGATCAAAGAAGGAGAAGGCCGCACTCGTCACGTTCCGCAAGTCGCGCGACGGCGTCTCAGTGTCACTCACAAAAGAAGTCGCGGAACTCGATGCCGAGCTGAAGGCGATCACACCGGAATCGACGCTCGTCATGATCGAGATGGAAAAGTCCCGCATGACGAACATCATGCGGCGCGGCGAGTTCCTCAACAAAGGCGCCGCTGTCGAGGCGACAACACCTTCCAGGCTGCATGCGATGCCGGACGACCTGCCGCGCGACCGCCTGGGCCTGGCTCAGTGGCTGGTCAGTCCGGAGAACCCGCTTGTCGGGCGGGTCGCCGTCAATCGCTGGTGGTCGGAAATGTTCGGACGAGGCATCGTTGCTTCACTGGAGGACTTTGGATCGCAGGGCGAGCGGCCGACGCATCCGCAACTGCTCGACTGGCTGGCCGTCGAGTTTGTCGAGAGTGGCTGGTCGATGAAACATGTTCTGCGGCTGATGGCCACTTCGGCGACCTATCAACAGTCCTCGCAAGTGACTCCCGAGGCTCTTGAACGGGACTCGAAGAACCTGCTGCTCGCGCGGGCGTCGCGCTTCCGCCTTCCCGCCGAGACGATTCGCGACAACGCGCTCACCGCGTCCGGACTGCTCGCAGAAAAGATGGCCGGGCCGCCGGTCTACCCGCCTCAGCCGTCAAACATCTGGCGGCACGTCGGCCGGAACGCTCCGAAGTACGTGACGTCCCAGGGGGTCGACCGCTACCGCCGCGGCATCTACACCGTCTGGCGGCGGAGCGCTCCGTACCCGAGCTTCGTGACCTTTGACGCGCCCGATCGAGGTTCCTGCGTCGTCGACCGCTCGCGCACGAACACGCCGCTTCAGGCGCTCAACCTGCTCAACGATGAGGCCTACTTCGAAATGAGCCTCGCCCTGGCCGAACGGGTTATTCGTGAAGTTCCGTCCAACGACATTGCCGGGCGAGTCGACTTTGCTTTCCGTGCCTGCCTGTCCCGAGCTCCGACAGATCGCGAGCAGGAGTTCCTGGTCCAGGTGGCTCGCGAAGAAGCGGACCATTTTCGCTCAAACGAAAAGCAGGCCACGGAACTGACGGACAAATGGAAGCCCGCCGCGGACCTCGACGCAAAAGAACTCGCCACCTGGTTCCGGATTTCCGAGGTGCTGCTGAACCTCGACGAGATGATCACGCGAGGCTGACTCAGGCGGCGCGAGTTTCCAGGTGCGTTTCCTCATCGCCCATCAGTTTTTCGAGCCGTAATGTCAGCGCGGCGACCTGTTTTTCCAGGCTGCGGACGGTTTGTCGCATCTCGGGGAGTTTTCGCAGGGCCATCATCTGCTTTGTGGTCTGCTCGATCGGGGCGGCGGGGGCTCCCAGGTAGAGCTGGTTGCCGGGGAGGTCCCGGTGGACTCCCGTTTTTGCGGCGAGGGTGCAGTGGTCGCCCAGGTGAACGTGGTCGCCGACTCCCACCTGGCCGGCACAGACGACGTACTCACCGGTCGTGACGGAACCCGCGAAGCCGACTTGAGAGACAAGCAGATTGTGTTTGCCCAGTTCGCAGTTGTGAGCGACCGCGACGAGGTTACCGATCTTCGTGCCGTCGCCGATGAGGGTCGTGCCGATGACCGCTCGGTCGAATGTGGAGAGCGCTCCGATGTCGACGTCGTCTCCGATTTTCAGTGTGCCGAAATGAGCGACTCGCTGATGATTGCCGTCTTTGGTGCGGTAGCCAAAGCCGTCTCCGCCCAGGATCACTCCCGGCTGCATGTCGACTCGGCTGCCGATTTCGACGTTGGGATACAGTACGACATACGGCGCGAGTGTCACGTCGTCGCCGAGTCGGCAGTTGGCTCCGATGACGACTCCGGGGTGCAGGACGCAGCGGTCGCCGATGACCGCGTCGTCGCCGATGTGGACGCAGGCGTGAATCGTCACGTCCTCGCCGATTTGTGCGGACTCGGAAATGAAGGCGTGAGGGGAGATGCCAGGCTCGGCAGCCGGTTGCGGTGGATGAAGTCGGGCGAGCGACAGCAGCACGACGTTCTGCGGATCGGCGGCGACGATGAAGGTCGATGGGGACTCGCCGGGAATCTCATCGGCGAGAGCCGGCGGGACGACGACGACGCCCGGTGCTCGCTCGATCGCGATCTTCAGTTTCTTTCGGTCCGTCGCAAACGTGAGGTCGTCCGGTCCGGCTGTGTGAACGGGCTTCGCGTCGCGGATGACGCAGCCAGGATCACCGATCAGACGACCGGTCGCGATCGTCGAAACGTCCTGTGCGGTGAGCGACATGAGCGATTCCTCGTGACACCCCGTTACGAAATCTTCACACCGCCGATTGAAACTCCCGCGATTCAGACGCAGAAAGTGACGCTCAACGTCGCGAAGATTTGAAGTGAGGTTGGACTGTGTGTGCAGGACGCACGTGGGGCAGGAGGTGAGGTTGCCAGACCGTTCCGCCGCCTCACCGGTTTGAAGGGGCCGGCTTATAGACGGTTTGTCGCGGAGTCGGCAACACGAATTGGATTGAGGGCCCGGCAAGACGCTTGTGAGGGCCCGGTCCGCCTGGCACACTTCGCGAGACCCTCAAGCGGAAAGTGCCTGCCCATGCTTCCCCGAATCACCGGCACGATTGATCGCCGGATTCTGCTGAATTATCGAGCCCCGCTGGACCTGGTGGCGGACCTGCTTCCCGCCCCGTTCCAGGCACGAAGTGTCAACGGATTTGCTCTGATCGGAGTGTGCCTCATCCGGTTCAAGGCGTTGCGGCCCGCCTTTCTGCCGCCTGTCCTGGGCATCTCGTCGGAGAACGCCGCGCATCGGATTTCGATCGTGTGGTCCGACGACGAGGGAACTCGGACCGGAGTTTACGTGACGCGGCGCGACACGAATTCGAGATTTGTGAAGCTCACGGGCGGACGGATTTTCCCCGGCGTACACGGTCTCGCAAAGTTCGATGTCGAGGAAACTCCTGACCGCGTCGCAATTTCGATCCGCGATCCGGACGGTGTCCTGGTGAGCCTGTCCGGTCAGATCTCTAACGAGTTTTCCTCACAGGTCTTCGCCAGTCACGCCGGGGCGTCGCGGTACTTTCAGGACGACCGGATCGGATACTCGCCCACGCGACGCGAACAGGAACTGGAGGGACTGCAGCTCAACTGCCACGAGTGGGTGACCTCGAATCTCCGGATTGATAAGAGCTACGTCCGAGAGTTTTCCGCACTCTCACCCGAAATCCAGTTCGACCACGCACTGATCATGCACGGTGTCTCACACGACTGGTCCGAGGTGCCGCGACTCTGCTGCGCCACTTAAGCACGCGTCCTGAATTTCTTCCTTGAATTTAATAACCCGACTCGTCAGCGAGGGCGAGCGGGATTTGAGACAGCAACACGGCTCGACTTTCGCCCTCGCTCACGCTTCGGGTTACTTTCGGGAAGTGACTGACTTCGGACCGGTTCCTTAACACGCTTCGAAGATTGTCGCGACGCCCTGGCCCTGGCCGACGCAGAGCGTTGCCAGTCCGTATTTTGCTCCGCAGTCGCGCATCCGGTGGAGAAGGGTGACGGAGATGCGGGCCCCGCTGGCTCCGAGCGGGTGACCGAGCGCGACCGCTCCGCCGCGCGTGTTGACTTTTTCCTCGTCAATGCCGAGCAGCTTGAGGACCGACAGCACCTGCACCGCGAAGGCTTCGTTGATTTCCAGGCAGTCGATGTCGGCGAGGGTCAGGCCAGCTCGCTTGAGGCACTTGTGAACAGCCGGCACGGGGCCGATGCCCATTTCTTCCGGAGCGACTCCGGCGACGGCCATCGCTTTGATTTTCGCCATCGGCTTGAAACCGAGCTCGCGTGCTTTTTCCTCCGACATGATCAGCAGCGCGGCCGAACCGACGCTGAGCTGCGAGCTGCTGCCCGCGGTGACTGATCCGCCCGCCGGGTTGAACGCCGGGCGAAGCTGCGCCAGACCTTCAGCCGTCGTGCCGGCCCGGATTCCCTGGTCGATTGTAATGAGCTCTTTCTGCCCGGACTCGCTGCGGCCCCAGGTGGGGATGATCTCGGCGGCGAATTCGCCGGACTCGGTCGCCTTCGCGGCAAGCTGCTGGCTGCGGGCCGCGAACTCGTCCTGCCGCTCGCGAGGAATCTGATACTTCATCGCGAGGTACTCAGCGGTCAGGCCCATGTTCATGATGGCCTCGCTGTGCTTTCGGAACAGCGACGGTGCCGGGTCGTAATCCTTCGTCACCGGCACGTGATGCATGTGCTCGACGCCGCCCGCGATTTGAATGTCCTCGCACCCGGCCGCGATGCTCATGGCACAGTCGTTGATCGCGGAAAGACTGGACGCGCAGTTGCGGTTGAGCGTGATCGCTCCCGTTTCGATCGGCAGGTCGGCCATGAGCGCGGCGAGGCGGGCAATGTCGAATCCTTGCTCGCCCTGCTGCTGAACGCAGCCCCAGCGAATGTCTTCGATGAGGTTCTGATCGATGCCGCTGCGATCGACGAGGGCTCGCATCAGCGACGCGGACAGTTCGTCGGCCCGGACGTCGCGAAAGTTGCCGATCTCGGCGTGAGCCTTCGCGATGGGAGTGCGGACTGCCTCAACAATGACGGCCTGTCGCATGTTGGTTCTCCGAACCGGGCGGACCATCCCTCTTTAAGGAATCAATCCGGCGCTGAGTTTGTCTTCCGTGATGTGAGCCTGAATTGGCTTTCTGCTAAAGAGGATGTTCCTCATCGAATTCAGAAAGTCAAGACTGGCCTGGAGCGGTGAACTCCCCCGTCGACTCACGATGCTCGTGCCGTTTGATTCTGGCGGGACCGAGCGTCGGGAACTTGAGAATTCTGCCTGGGTGTCATCCGGGTAGGCGAGGGCTTCGCTATTAGGACAGGATCGGACTCGTTCAAGCGGGATCAAGTCCCGTCGTTTCCGGGAAACCGGCCATCAGGTTGAAATTCTGAACGGCGACTCCGGACGCTCCTTTGATGAGATTGTCGAGGACTGACAGGACCGTCACATAGCCCTTTGTCCGTCTTGCGGTGATGTGGCAGTAGTTCGTGCCGGAGACATCTTTCGTGGCCGGCAGATGGTCGACCACCCGCACGAATGGTTTACCGGAGTAGAACTCACGCATCACATTCAGAACGTCTTCGCTGGAGACGTCTGACGTCGGTCGCGCGTAAATCGTGGCGAGGATTCCGCGGTCCATCGGGACCAGATGTGGCGTGAACACCACATCGACCGGCTCTCCGCTGACATCCGACAAAACCTGCTCGATCTCTGGCTGATGCCGGTGCCCGCCGACCCCGTAGGCCGAGAAGCTCTCGTTGCACTCGGCAAACAGGATGTTCTGTTTCGCACTGCGTCCCGCGCCGGAGACGCCACTTTTCGCGTCGATGATGATGCCGGTCGGCTCGATCAGTTTCGCAGCGAGCAGCGGGGCCAGCGCCAGGATCGAGGTGCTCGTGTAACAGCCGGGGTTCGCGATCAGCTGCTCGCCCGGAATTCTTTCGCCATAAAGTTCCGGCAGTCCGTAAACGGTTTTCGCCATGCGGTCGGGATCGGGGTGAGTGACCTTGTACCACTTCTCATAGGTGGCTGGATCGTTGAGCCGGTAGTCCGCGCTGAGGTCGACGACACGGAGCCCGCCATCCAGCAGTTCTGAAATCACGGCCGCGCTGGCCGCGTGAGGCAGACAGCAGAACGCGAAGTCGGCTCGCTCGATAATCTGCGGCACGGTGAGATCTTCACAGCACAGATCGAGCCGTCCTGTCAGCGACTGATGGATCGACGAAATGTGCGGCGAGCCTTCCTGGCGAGTCGTCGCGGCCGTGATCTGCACCTGTGGGTTTCGCAACAGAATGCGGATCAGTTCGAGGGCCGTGTAGCCAGTGGCACCGAGGATGGCGACGCGAATCATGGTTGGTTCCTGCAGCGTGTTTTCCGTTCATGGCAGAGCGGGTATGGAAGTGCGAGACCCACCATGCGCGGCTGGAAAAGCCGGTGGAGCTCGGTTCGGCCGGCCCACCCTACGAAAGAAACTTGATCAGGTCCGTCGAAAAACGACCTCGCGTGACGACTTCGTCGAAGCCGGCAGACTGTGCGGCCTCAAGGTACTCGGTCTGAACGTGAGGGTAAAATCCCAGCACGCGCGGCCGCGGCTCAGGCAATCCCGCGATGAGCTGCCCGCAATCCAGGCCGGGGTTTCGAAGATCGACAACCAGCAGCCGGGTCGGGTTCGACGAAACGGCTTCGATTGCTTCCTGATCTGTGTCGACGAGGCGAACGGCAATTTCGTGCAGCTCACCCGTGCCCTGGATTTCCGAGGCGAAGAACAGGTCGCTGCAGAGCGCGACGATTGCAGGAGCCGTCGATGAATCAGTCATTCGGCAGGGAACTCTCTGGAGGCAGCGGCCGGGTACTCGTCAATCCGCGCGATCTGGTTTTTCTCATCGAGGAAAATCACCTTGGCCCCGGAGAAACGCTCTTCGTTCCGAAATGTCCACAACAGAATCTCGTCGCCGATTTCACCGAGCCTGGCTGCCGCACCGTTGAGTACGAACTCGCCTTCCGGGCCGGGAATCGCGTACGTGTCCCAGCGAATGCCGGTTGACTTGTTGACCAGATAAACCCGCTCGAACGGGTGAATATCGGCTTTCTGCATCAAGCTGGGAGGCAGGCTGGCCGAGCCTTCGTATTCGAGGCTTTTGCCAGTCACCTTCAGGCCATGCAGTTTTGCGCTGACGAATTCTCTCATCTCAGTATTTGTGACCGTTCTTCTTGATAGGCGATTCGCGGCGTGTCGCGGCGAACAATTCAGTTGTCTCCATGCTCAGCCCGGTCCCGGACGGATGCGTATGTCTGCTCAAGGAATGGCTGGACGATTTCCACAAGCTGCTCGATTTCCAGCAGAAACGCGTCGTGGCCTTTCGAGCTTGCCAGTTCGAGAAACGTGACGTGCTTCCGTTGAGCGATCAGTGCCTCGACCAGTTTCAGGCTTTGAGCCGTCGGGAACAGCCAGTCGCTGGTGTACGACGCGATCAGGATTCGAGCATTGGTCCTGCCGAGTGCTTTCTCCAGGGACCCGTAGGCCGCGGCCAGATCGAAATAGTCCATCGCGTGGGTGAGGCACAAGTAGCTGTTCGCGTCGAACCGCTCGACAAATCGCTGACCCTGGTAGTGGAGGTAACTCTCCACTTCGAATTCCGTTTCCTTCAACAGTTCGTACGCGGGCCTTTCGCTGTGCTGCAGCTTGCGGCCGAACTTGTTCTCGAACGAAATCTCGCTGAGGTACGTGATGTGAGCCACCATGCGGGCCAGAGCGAGCCCGAACGTCGGTCCCTTTTCCTGATCGTAGTAGCTGCCTTCGTGGAAATTCGGATCGGCGAGAATCGCTCGCCGACCGACCGCGTTAAAGGCGATTCCCTGGGCTGAAAGCTTCGCCGCCGCTGCCAGGCAGATGACGGAATTGATCTGCTCGGGAAACCGCGCGGCCCATTCGAGCGTCTGCATTCCGCCAAGACTGCCGCCCACAATTGAAAGCAGTTTCTCAATTCCCAAGTGGCGGACAAGCTGCGAATGAACGGCGACGATGTCGCCCACCGTGACGAACGGAAACTTCAGTGCGAAGGGTTTGCCGGTTTCCGGATCCGCGCTGCTCGGTCCGGTCGTGCCCTTGCAGCCGCTCAGAACATTCGCACAAATGACGAAATAGCGATTTGTGTCGAGCCCTTTTCCCGGGCCGATGAACTCATCCCACCAGCCCGGCTTCTCATCCGTCGGCAAGTGCCGCCCGGCGACGTGCGCGTCTCCGGTCAAAGCGTGGCAGATAAAGATCGCGTTGTCTTTCTGCGGCGAGAGCTCACCGTAAGTTTCATACGCGACCGTGACGGGTCCAAACCGTTTGCCGTTCTCCAGCAGCAGCTCGTTCGGTGAATCAAAGAGCCGCGCGTACCGGGTCTCGACCAGCCCGACTGAGCTGGCCTGTTCGTTGCCGGCGGATTCCTGAGGTTCGTTCGTCATCACGCTGAACTGAGCATTTCTGTTGTCGGTCTTCGACCTCTGCCTGTGGGCGAGAGTACCACGGTTGACCCGGCGATCGCCCGTCAGGTTACCGCTCGAACGAACCGGGCCACAGCGTCATTCAGGTCGACCTTCGGCATCGCCCTCGCCGCCGGAAATCAAGTCCTTTGCCTGGCGGGCGAATCGACGGCCGAGAAGCTCGTAACCTTCCTTCGTGTAGTGCAGATCGTTTCGTTTCACGCCGTCCTTTTCCTTGTCGTTGAGGTCGTCGCAATCGACCCACGCTCCGAATTTGTCCGCCTGAGCAAGTCCCACCTGAGCCTTGCGAACGTTCTGCCATTCCGCGTCGTCCGGCCTGCCGAAATCGCTGAGCCGACCGATGACGAAATTCATCTGAGGTTGTTTGAGGTCACGCCGCAGATTCTCGATGAGCTGCTCCAGGGCCTCCCCGTACGCCGCACTCAGTTTTTCCTTCGCATCCCGCTCACCCTGCATCCAGCAGAACGTGACCGAAGCCGGCTTCGGATGCTTAACGAGCAGTTCGCGATACTGCTTCAGAATCGGCTCGTAAAACTGCGTCCCCGTTACCTTGCCTGGCACCGTGAGATTGTGTTTTTTCGCGATCGCCGGAAATTCCTCAACCCACAGGCGGATCGGCTGACCGCCTCGCGAGACCTTCATGTAAACCACGTCGGCATCCGGAAAGAGCTTCTTCGCTTCCGGTTCGAACCCGGCCTTGGGATTCATGCCGGCCATATTCGACTGCCCGGACAGAATGAATAGATGGACTGGCTTGTCGGCGGCCAACCCGGCCGAGCCGAGGCTGATCGAAACGGAAATCAAGGCGACCAGAAAAATTCGATTCATGGGACCTCTCAAAATTGAGTGACCACGACGAGCGAACCAGGTCCGCAGTCGAGAACTGGAGTAGCCGAGGCAGATTGGGCGGCTTTGTTTCGACGATCTGCGATGGCTCAACAGAAGCCGCGGGGCAATCCGGGATTTTAACGTCTCGGCCAGGAAAAATCCCAGGTGGTCGGTCTTGTCCAGATTGTCCGATACGTGATAAAGGTTCCGTCCCTTTTCAACGGGATCATTTCTTAAGGCCCTGCTTTGGTTCAGGTGATCTGACCGGTTCTGTCAGGCACTGGTCTGGTCAGTCACTGGTCTGGTCAGTCGCTGGTCTGGTCAGTCGCTGGTCTGGTCAGTCGCTGGTCTGGTCAGTCGCAACCGGAGCGGGCCACTCGGTGTGTTCACACCACACAACAACTCAGTCGAAGCGTCTTCGACATCCAATTCAAATAACTGACTGGCGATCGATCGGGGTCATTCACCCTCGTGACATCGTATTGAGCCTTCGTCATTATGTTCCGAGCCTGCTCGAAACCCGCTTGTGGCCTGGCACAAAGAACAATCTCTGGCGAGCTTCGGCCCGTCGGAAACACACACCACTCCACCTCAAGGACGAGAGGAGTCCCGGATGGGTGCTGGCCCCGTCGCTCCGCGTGATCCTGTGCCGCTGCGCGACTTTTCTGACTCACCACTTCCTGTCACGCCGATCTGGGACGCTCCCGAAACGGCCTGGCACGCTGCCTACCCCGAGGGCATGCCGCCGCGGATCGAATTTGAAGCGGTCCGTGCAGAGAGGCTGCTTGAGTCTGCCGTCAATCGTTACCCCGATCGACTGGCCTTGCGCTACTTTAAAACGGCGTGGACGTACGAGGAACTTCTTGTTCGCGTGAAGATCGCCGCCGCCAGCCTTCAACGGGTCGGCGTCCACTGCGGCAGCCGGCTGATGCTCGTCCTGCCGAACTGCCCCGAGTTCATTGTGCTGTGGTTCGCCGCGCACTGGCTCGGTGCGGAAGTCGTGCCGGCCAATCCGCTCGTGTCGTCCAGCGAGCTGGTTCACCTCGCGAAGAAATGCAACATCGACACCGTCGCCGGGCTCGACGTTCGATTGAAGCCGATTGGAAAAATGTCGCGGCAGGTTCCGGTCAGAAACCTGATCACCGTCAGCCTCGCTCCGCACCTGCCGTGGTTTCTGGCGATTCCGTACCAACTGCAGAAGCTGGTCAAAGGGCGGGCTGCCATCGCGGACGACACAAACGTGATGAGCTTCGGCGAGTTCTTCGACACGACGCGGTCGATCAACCTGCCGGCGCTGAACGACGTCGACCAGCCCGCAGTTCTCCAGCCGACGGGCGGAACGACCGGTTCCTCAAAAGTCGCCGTGCTGACTCACCGCAATCTTTGCTCAAACGTGGCCCAGCTTCACACGTGGAGCGGCCTGGAACCAGGCACGGATACGTTTCTTTCCGTGCTGCCGTACTTCCACATTTACGGAGCAACGTGCGCGATGCTGTCTCCTCTTGTCGGCGGGTCGACCCTGCTGATTCAGGCGAGGTTTCATCCTTACATCACGACCAGGCTGATTCAGAAATACAAACCGACCGTCGCACTCCTCGTCCCGTTCATGATCAAAGCACTGAACGAGGTCATGCGGAAAAAGAACATCCGCCTGGACAGCTTGAAACGGTGCATGTCCGGCGCGTCGCCACTGGCTGAAGACGACGCGCGCGAGTTTGAAGCACGAACCGGCGCGATCATCCTCGAAGGCTTTGGTCTGTCCGAGGCCTCACCGGTGACGCACTCCAACCCGGCCGACGGTTCTGCCCGAATCGGCAGCATCGGCCTGCCGCTGCCGAATACCGAAGTGAAGCTCGTTGACCTCGAAACCGGACTGCTTCCCGTCGCGCCGGGTGAGATCGGAGAACTCGCGATTCGAGGGCCGCAGGTCATGCAGGGCTACCTCGACGACCCGATCGAAACTGCGATCGCACTCCGCCAGGGCTGGCTCTACACCGGAGACGTCGCCGTCATGAGCCACGACGGATTCTTCGAAATCGTCGACCGCAAAAAAGACATGATCATCTCTGGCGGCCTCAACGTGTTCCCCAGCGAAGTTGAGGAAGTCTTGCTCAAACATGCTTCGATCGAAGCCTGCGCCGTTGTCGGCCAGCCTGACCGAAAGTACGGCGAGCTCGTCTGCGCGTTCGTGGTTCCCGTCGCGGGAGCCTCGATCGACGTAAAAGAAGTGCGGGAGTTCTGCCGCGACGAACTGTCCGGCTACAAGATCCCCAAAGAAGTCCGAATCGTCGATGAACTGCCCGAAACGTTCCTCGGAAAAATCCGGAGAGTCGAGCTGAGAAAAGCCGCCTGAGAAACCGTTCTTCCTTCGAGGAAGAAGGGACAACAAGGAGAAACGCACCATGCCGGAAGCCGTCATTATTGGAGGCGTCCGAACGCCGTTCGTCCGTGCGGGTGAGGATCTCCGCGACACGCCGACCCCCGAACTGGGCCGACTGGTCGTTCGAGAACTGCTCTACCGCTGCGATGTGCCGCCGGACCAGATCGACGAACTGATTGCTGGCAACGTCGCGCCGCCGATCGACTCGGCCAACGTCGCGCGTGTGATCTCGCTTCGCGCGGGCATCCCGCAGGACAGGATTGCTCACACCGTCAATCGGAACTGCGCGAGCGGTCTGGAGTCCGTCACCGAAGCCGCGGCGAGAATCGAAAGCGGAGCCGTCAAAAGCGTCGTGGCTCTCGGCGTCGACTCGATGAGCAACGTGCCGCTGCTGTTTCGAAAGAAGTGCGTCGAGAAATTCGCCGGCCTGATGAAAGCAAAAACGCTCGGCCAGAAACTGGGCGGCATGTTGAAGTTTCGCCCGAGCGACTTTGCTCCACTGATCGGACTGAAACTCGGTCTGACCGACCCCGTAACGGGTCTCCTGATGGGAGACACCGCAGAGATACTCGCCCGGGAGTATCACATCTCTCGGGATGAGCAGGACATGTTCGCTTTGAGGAGTCACGAGAAAGCCTGCGCTGCGATTGAATCCGGCAGGTTTCTCAACGAGACGATGACGCTCTACCCGGAACCGAAGTCGTCTCCGATCAGCGGAGACATCGGCCCGCGAGCCGACCAGAGCATGACCCGGCTGCAGAAACTCAAACCGTACTTTGACCGGCAGTGGGGCAGCGTGACGGTTGGCAATTCGTGTGGCATCACCGACGGAGCGGTCGCGCTGCTGTTGATGGAAGCCGACCATGCAGCGTCGCTCGGACTCAAACCGATTGGCCGAATCCGTGCGAAGGAGTATGCCGGATGTGACCCGTCGCGAATGGGGCTTGGCCCGGTTTATTCAACGGCGAAGGCGCTCAAGGCGGCCGACCTCACGATGGACGACATCGACCTGATCGAGCTCAACGAAGCGTTCGCAGCTCAGGTTCTGGCCTGCCAGCGAGCGTTTGAAAAACCACCGCAGGACTGCGGCGACTCGGACGCGGCGAGCCGGCTGCGGCCAATCGACGAAGACAAACTCAACGTCAACGGCGGAGCGATCGCGATCGGTCATCCGGTTGGCGCGACCGGCGGGCGATTGATCCTCACCCTTCTGGAAGAACTGAAGCGACGCGATCAGCAGTTTGGACTGGCGACCCTCTGCATCGGCGGCGGTCAGGGCGGGGCGGTCATCGTCGAACGGCTGGCAGCGTAGGATTCGTCCCACGAATAAAGGACTGACAGTCAAGGGGAGGGCGAGGCTCCTGCCGAGCCGTGTGCACGTGCGGCTCGGCACGAGCCTCGCCCTCCCAGTTACGAACTGTTTTTCGTGGGATGTGAACTTAGTAGTCGTGCCTTCTCTCCCTCAAACGGAGGAGGGACAGAGTTGAAATATCGGGAACAGACTTATGACGGAAATGTGGCATCACGGCGAAACACGCGACGGCATCCTGCGCGTCACGATCAACCGCCAGAACAAGCCGGTCAACGCGCTGTCGCGGGCGGTCCTGCAGGAACTGCGGGAGCTCGTTCAACTGATTCACCGCGACTCGTCAATTCGCGGCGTCCTGTTTCAAAGCGGGAAACCAGGCACGTTCATCGCCGGGGCGGACATCACCGAATTCGAAGATCTCACCGGTGAAGCCGCGGCAAAAGAAGCTTCGCAGTTTGGTCAGACTGTTTTTCGCGAGCTGGAGGAACTGACCAAGCCGACGGTCGCTCTGATCTCCGGCGCCTGTCTGGGGGGAGGCCTCGAGTTTGCTCTCGCGTGTCGATACCGCATTGCGGATACGGCCACGAAAACGAAAATCGGTCTGCCTGAAGTTCAGCTCGGGTTGATTCCCGGCTGGGGCGGGACCGTGCGACTTTCGAAGCTCATCGGGTTGATTGAGGCGCTGCCGCTCATTCTGACCGGCAAGCAGCTCAACGGCCTGCGGGCTCGATCGAAAGGCGTCGTCCACGATGCCGTGCCGACCGAAGCGCTGGACACGGTTGGCGAGAAGATCCTCAAGGCTCATTTCGAGCACGGCAGCGGGACGCGACTGTTCCGCAAATCGAATAAGCCTGGCTGGCAGAAGGCGATCCAGAATTCCGGCCTCGTCAAGAAGTACGCCCTCAACAAAGCCGAGCAGCAGGTGCGGAAAGAAACGCGCGGGCACTACCCGGCTCCGCTGGCAATCATCGAGACGCTTCGTCGAGGGCTCAGCCTCAGCACGAAACAGAAATACGATCTCGAAGCGACGACGATTTCGAAGCTCGGCGGGAACGCGGTCACGAAGGAGTGCATTCGACTGTTCTTTCTGTCGGAAGAGGCGAAGAAGATTCCCGAAGAAGTCGGGGCGGACTTTGATTCGAAAGAGATCCGCCAGGTCGCCGTGCTCGGCGCCGGTGCGATGGGAGCGGGAATCGCCCTGCTGTTCGCAAAGAAGGGCATCGACGTCCGACTGAAGGACATCAAAGCGGAGTTCGTCGCCAATGGAGTCGCGACCGTCCGCACGCTCCTTGCGAAGGACGTCCAGCGAAAGAAGCTGACGAAGATTGAGGCGCGCGACGCCGAAGATCGCATCAGCCCGACCGTCGACTATCGAGGACTCAAACAGGCCGACATCGTGGTTGAGGCCGTCCTCGAGGTGATGGACATCAAGCGGCAGGTCTTTCAGGAACTTGCTGAGGCGACGGGACCGGAAACGGTCCTCGCCACAAATACCAGCTCGCTCCTTGTCAGTGACATTGCCGAGGGGATCGCGCATCCCGAGCGGATTGTCGGGCTCCACTTTTTCAACCCGCCGCACCGCATGCCGCTTGTCGAGATCATCCGCACCGAACACACAAGCCCGGAAGCTCTGGCGAAAGCGTTCGCCGCGGTGACTCGACTGGGCAAGACGCCCGTCATTGTGGGCGACTGTGCGGGCTTTCTGGTGAACCGCCTGCTGGGTCCCTACATGAACGAAGCGGGCTTCCTGCTCGCGGAAGTCAGCGATCCGCTTGAGCTGGAAAAAGCGGCCGTCGATTTCGGGATGCCGATGGGACCGCTGGCTCTCAGCGATCTGGTCGGGCTCGAAGTGGCGGCACACGTCGCCGAGAATCTGCACGAGGCATACGGCGATCGAATGAAGCCCGCTCCCGTCTGGGGACTGCTCAAAGAACTTCGCGAGTCTGAAAACGTCAAACCGAAGCTCTTTGACAGGAGCGGCACACAGCTGCAGCCGGCGGTCATGAAATCCGTTTTGAAAATGCGCGGCGATGCCGGACTGATGGGAACACGATCAATCTCCGCGGAAGAAATCATCGAACGGCTGGTCTATCCCATCGTCAATGAAGCGGCGATGTGCCTGCAGGAAGGGATCGTCCGCCGGTCGGAAGATGTCGATCTGGCAATGGTCTTCGGCACCGGCTTCGCTCCGTTCCGCGGCGGCCCGATGCAGTACGCATTGAGCATCGGCCTCGATCGAGTGGTCTCCAGTATGGAAGCCATGAGTTCGACGCATCCTCACCTGGCCCCCTCGGAGGCACTCAAACAATTTGCGGCCCAGGGAAATTTCCAGGTCCATTCAGTCGAGCCGGCTGCGACTTAGAAACTCAACCTGGGAATATCCTGGGATGACAATCACGACCCGGTGGCAAAATCAGAACGATCTTTAAAGTTTGCCGCGTTCGCCCAGCCGCACGCGATTTCATTCATTGAAACAGACGAAGAAAGCCGTATTCTGGTGACTGGGGCCTGCCCGAAATTCACCTCACATGCGGTTCTCGCGATTCGGGCGTTCCTTACGGAATTCAAATTCTCGATTCACCTCAAGGCAACAGAAAATGAAGCGCGGGCGTCCCGATTCAAAGGGAAGTCTCTAGGCGGGTCGGCCGCGCTTCATTTTACGTGAGCTGTCATGTCGGCAGTTCACACCGGGACTTCACTTCTCCACTTGAATTGACTTCGTTGAGCGTTGGCTGGTCATCTTTGGCTCAGTGGTCCGTTTTTACCACGGGACGTTCTACGAGCTGTTCGAGTTCTTCCCGGAGCCAGAGATGCCATCGAAACTGACCAATCTGAAATCGACACCGCGCGACTCGCGACCGTGGCTCGACCACTACCCCGCGATCGTTCCGAAGTCGATTGTCTACCCGGACATTTTCGCCTGGGGAATTCTCAGTCGCACTGCAGAGAAGTATCCCGACCGGATCGCCTGCCACTACTACCGGCAGTCGCTGACCTATCGCGAGCTCCACGAACAGGCGTGTCGCACCGCGTCGATGCTCGTCCGCTTCGGCATCAAACCCGGAGACCGGGTCGGCATCGTGCTCCCGAATCTGCCTGAGTACATCTCCGTTCTGAACGGAATCTGGATGGCCGGGGCGATTCCCGTCGCGATGAGCCCTTTGATGGTCGCCGCCGAGGTCAGCTCGTTCATGAAAGCGACTGACTGCCGAGTCGTCTTTTGTCTCGATCTGCTGGCACCGTTGATTTCCGGCGAGGGCTGCCATCCTGAGCACGTTTTTTTCGTGACTCTGAGCGATCGGCTTCCCGCGTGGCAGCGCCTTGGCTACGCGTTCGCGAGACTTCAGCGACTCGGCTTCTGGCCAGCTCCGGATCATCCGAGTCACCACTCACTGGAAGATCAGCTCAAAGTGGCGGATCCGAATTTCGATCCGATCGAAGTTGAGTCGCTCGACGAGCCCGCTTACATCCTCCCCACAAGTGGCACGACCAGTGCGCCGAAGGCTGTCACGCTGAGCCACCGCAACCTCATCGCCAACGCCTGGCAGAATCGTCACTGGGCGGGGGCTTTTGAGGGCCGCGAGAAAATGCTCGCTGTGCTGCCGTTCTTTCACAGCTACGGCCTCACGTCGCTCGCGATGGCCGGCGTGTCGATCGCCGCGACGCTCGTCATTCATCACCGGTTCGTGCCGCGAATCGTGCTGAGAATGATCGAGGAACATCAGCCGACGGTGTTTCTCGCGGTGCCTGCGATGCTCGCCGCGCTGAACGACATTCTGAAGGACCGCCCCATCCAGTTTAAGGCAATGCGAAACGTGATTTCCGGCGGAGCCTCGCTCAACGCGGACATCGCTGACGAGTTCTCACGGTACTCCGGCGCGACCATCGTTGAGGGGTACGGAATGTCCGAAGCGAGCCCCGTGATCTGCACAGGTCCGCTCGATGGAACCAATCGTCCGGGCACCGTCGGGATGCCGCTGCCCGACACCGATGTACGTATTGTTGATGCTGAGACAGGCCAATACAGTTTGCCGCCCGGCGAGGTCGGGGAACTCGTTGTCAAGGGCCCGCAGGTCATGCTCGGTTACTGGAACAACCGGGAAGCGACCGCTGAAGTCATTCGTGACGGATGGCTTTACACCGGCGATCTGGGCACCGTTGATGAAGACGGTTTCTTCACGATCGTTGATCGCAAAAAGGATCTCATTATCACTTCCGGTTTCAACGTGTACCCCGCCGATGTGGAAGCGGTGCTTCGGCAGTGTCCTCACGTCGAGGATGTGGCCGTCATCGGCGAGCCCGACTCAACCTGTGGCGAGGTCGTCAAAGCGGTTGTCAGTGTCAAAAGGAATGGTCAGTTTGAACGAGCCGTCTTCGACGCTCTTATCCAGGAGCAACTTGCAAAACACAAACGTCCCCGCATCGTGGAAGTCATCGAAGGCGAACTGCCGAAGAACTTCCTCGGAAAAGTGCTCCGTAGAAAGCTGCGGAGCGAAATACCTTCGGATTCGGACTCAATGGATGGCTCGCCGCTGACTGCTTCGGCCCTGACGGACGTGGGCGTCCGTCCTGCGGGACCGGGGTTTGACGATTGCGAAACACTCCCTGACGAGCCCTTAATGAGATGACACGATGATTCGACCTGGCCCGGAAACTCGAAAGTCGAAGAATCGCCTTCCTCAGCAGAAGGTCGAGGCCGGGCCACCTCTTCAGATTCCAACGGCCTCGGGCTCGATTCCGACAACAACTTCAGAAGAGCTCAACCGGTCGATCGAGAAACTGAAAGGCGGCAGCGACCGTCTGGCGAAAATGTCGGTTCAACAGCGGATCGAGATTCTCGCGCAGTGCATCCCAGGAATCCGTTCGGCCGCAAGCGAGTGGACGGAACTGGCGTGCGAGGCGAAAGGAATCGCTCCGAACTCGACCAGCCGCGCAGAAGAAGTGCTCGGCGGCCCGGTCGCGACGATGAGGCAACTGCAGCTTTACCTTCGCACGATGCGCAGCATCAGTCGCACCGGTCGCCCGCAACTTCCCGGTGTCACTGTGAGGCCCGACGGACGAGTCGGGGTCCAGATGACTCCGTGCGCTGGAACCTGGGATCCCGTCGTCTTTTTCAACTTCAAAGCGACGACCTGGTTGCATCCGAACGTCGATGCCGAGTCGTTCGGTGACTCGCTCGCCCCCGAGTACACGCGGCTCGACAAATCCGGAGTGTCGCTGATCCTGGGGGCCGGCAATGTCTCCGGAATTCCGGCGGCCGACGTCCTGACAAAACTGTGCGTTGAGAACCGGACCGTGCTGCTGAAGATGAACCCGGTCAACGAATATCTTGGCGGAGTCTTCGAACGCGCGTTTGCACCGCTCATCGAAAACGATCTGCTGCGAGTTATTTACGGCGACGCCGGCATCGGTTCTTCGGCGGTGTCCGACTCACGCGTCAGCGACGTTCACATCACCGGATCCGGCGCGACTCATGACGCGATTGTCTGGGGTGCGGACTCCGCCGACCGCTCGCACCGTAAGCAGAACGACGATCCCGTTCTGAGGAAGCCGATCTCCAGTGAACTTGGCAACGTCTCACCGTGGATCGTCGTCCCCGGTCAGTACTCGGCCGCGCAGCTGACGGCTCAGGCGGAGAGCATTGTCTCGTCGATGACGAACAACGCGGCCTTCAACTGCGTCGCCACGCGGGCCATCGTCACCTGGAAACAGTGGCCCGAGCGAGAGCGGTTTCTGCAGTTGATCGAGCAGACACTTTCACGCGTTCCGCAGCGGATGGCGTACTACCCTGGCGCGTTCGACCGTTATTCAGAATTTGCCGGCATGTCGCCCGACGCGGCGCGAGGCCTGCTGAGAAAAGGCGTGTCCGGTCCGCGGTCGATGTCCGGCAGCAAAGCGACCGCCGATGGGACAACAACATTCGTCGCCGGCCCGAACGGTGACGAACAGACTCTGCCCTGGACTTTCATCCGCAACGTCAATCCGAATGAACCGAATCCGCTGTTCTCCAGAGAGTCCTTTGTCTGCGTCTGTGCCGAAGTGCCGATCGATGCGGACTCGCCCGAGGAATTTGTTGAGAAGGCTGTCGAGTTTTCGAATGAGAAACTGTGGGGAACGCTCGCCTGTTCGATGACCTTGCCGAACGGTTTTCGACGCGACGCAAAACGCAGGCAGCTCATTCAGAAGAAACTCGACGAGTTGCGATTCGGAGCCGTCTCGATCAACCAGTGGTCAGCGATTCTGTTTGCCCTCATGAGCCCACCCTGGGGTGGCTGCCCGGGTGGCACGCTTTGTGATCCACTCAGCGGAATCGGCTGGGTCCATAACTCGTTCATGCTGACGGACATTGATAAGACCGTGCTCGAAGCACCACTCAACGTGGTTCCGAAGCCGGTGTGGTCTCCAACTCACAACCAGCCCGAAGAACTTGCGTGGGCCATGTTCGAATTGATGTCGAAACCGTCACTGTGGAATCTCACGAAACTCGGATGCCGCGCAGGTTATGGAGCCATCGCGGCGCCGAGGAAACGACCGATAGAACACTGAATCTAATCCGCAGTTCCGCGGGTTCGCGCTGTGCGACTCGCGGGGCTGTACCGGACAAGTGCAGGCAGGACAACGGATTGTCAGGCTGCTCCAGCCGCACAAGGAACACGGAAATGAAGAACCTCAAGAACAAACGCGTGCTCATCACGGGGGCCGGACGCGGTCTTGGCTTTGAAACCGCAAAGGCCTTCGCCAGGCAGGGGGCTGAGGTCATCATCACGGACATCGATACGCAAAGCGTCGAAGATGCCGTGTTCGAACTGCAAAGCCTGGCCTTGAAGGTGTTCGGCTTTGTGATGGACGTCACCGATCCGACCGATGTCGAACGGGTTCGCGACGGCATTCACGCTGAGCATGGGCCGATCGACGTCCTGATCAACAACGCCGGCATCGTGAGCGGCGGCAGTTTTCTCGACGTACCGCTCGAAAAACACTTGATGACCTACGAAGTCAATTCGCTCGGGCCGGTCATCGTGACGTACGCGTTTCTGCCGGACCTGATGGCTCAGCCGGAGGCACATATCGTTTGCCTCGCGAGCGCTTCGTCGATGATTCCACTTCCCGGGGGAGCGACTTATGCCTCCAGCAAATGGGCGGTGCTGGGGTTCACCGAGTCACTCCGTGCGGAATTTGAACACCAGGGAAATGAGCACGTCGGTGTCACTGCGATCTGTCCGAGTTACATCAACACGGGAATGTTTGACGGAGTGAAGCCACCATTGCTGGTCGGCCTTCTGACCCCGCAATGGCTCGCGGCGAAGATCGTTCGCTGTGTGCAGAAGCGCAAAGAGAAATTCTGCGCTCCCTTCCTGGTCGGCCTGATCCCGATTGCAAAAGTCACCTGGCCACGATTCGCGTTTCGGGCATTGCTGCGTGGCCTGGGAGTGTTTTGCGGCATGGATAAATGGCGAGGCCATAAACAAACGCCGCAGCCGGTACCGGCTGAAGAAGAACCCGACGTGATCCGTTATGCCGGTTGAGGCCCGTCAACCCCTGTCAGCTTCCCCAGACTTTCGGGCCCTCGGCAGCGTTTTCAACTTTTCGCTGGTCGCGGGTGCCCTCGAAGCCTTCGATGTTGTATTGCTCGATGAGGCCGTTGATTCGGATTTCGATTCGAGTCAGCTCGTCGCCCTGTTCTTTCGTGACGAGAGTAAACGCGAAGCCCGGTGTCGATGATGAGAGACGACCGGTTCGGCCGACCCGGTGCACGTAGTCGTCGCAGAACTCCGGAATGTCATAGTTGATGATGTGAGAAATGCCGCTCACATCGAGTCCTCGCCCGGCGATGTCTGTTGCGATGAGCAGGCGGATCTTGCCATCTCGGAAATCCTGCATGACGCGGTCACGCTTTCGCTGCTGCAGGTCTCCGTGCAGGACGGCGACGTCGGGCAGCCGCTTCTGGATTTTCGCCTGAACATTGTCGGCGCCACGTTTGGTTCGCGTGAAGACAAGGGCCTGTCGCGGCCGGTGTTTGCCGAGGATGCGGATCAACGCCTCAAACTTTTTGTTTCCGTCGACCGTCATGTAGTACTGCTTGACGTTTCGCGTGACGACCGCCCGTTTGGAGAGGTCGACCATTTGCGGATCCTGCATGTAGCGTCGCGCCAGTCGTTCGACCGGCGGCGGCAGGGTCGCGGACAGAAGCATCGTCTGCCGTTCCGTGGGACACTGCTTAAGAATGCGCTCGATGTCCGGGCGAAAACCGATGTCGAGCATTCGATCCGCTTCGTCGAGGACGACGAATTTGAAGTTCGAGGGGTTGAGAGCCTGGCGTCCCATCAGGTCGATAATTCGGCCCGGCGTCCCGATTGCGATCTGGGCACCTTTTTTGATCTGGTCAACCTGATCGCGAATCGACCGGCCGCCGACGATGCATGCGACTCGACATTCGCGATTCATCGAGAGGCGTCGCGCTTCGTTGGCGACCTGCTCGCTGAGCTCCCGCGTCGGTGTCAGAATCAGCGCCTGAACTTCCCGCAGGTCGTGATCCATCTGCTCCAGAATGGGAATCACGAAGGCAGCGGTTTTGCCGGTGCCTGTATGAGCCTGTCCGATGCAGTCTCTGCCGGTGATCGCAATCGGCAGAAATTCCAACTGAATCGGACTTGGCTGATCGAAGCCCAGGTTGATGATCGCTTCGAGCGTCGTCTCGCTGAGGCCGAGCTTTGCGAACGCGCTGTCTTTCGGCGAGATCGACAACGCTTTCGAAGAATTCGATGAGTCCGAATTCTGGCTGGAAGTCTCAGAGCGACTCGTATCGGAGTCGGACTTGTGAGAAGAACGGGGACGATTCCGGGATCTGGGGCGCGGCAAGGAAGACTCCGAGTGCCACCGGCCAATCAGAGATGTAACCAGTGGCGGTAGATAAATTGAGGTGGGAGGAAGTGTTGTGAATCCAGTTGCGACTCTGGTCGCAGGGCCAACAGCGTAACGAGACCAGACCGAAATCTCACCTGGATGACGGTTTTTTGTTGGATGCCGGGGCTCGAAAAAAAGAATTCCGTGGCAGGATCGAGCTCGAAATGAGGTCCGGTCGGAGGCGACCACTACGCCTGACATCCCTTTCCCGGGTGATGGATGCCCGGACGTGAGCGCACTATACTTCGCGGAATTCACACCGCCGGATCCCCGGCGACGAGACTTCATTCGAGGTGGACTCAAGGAGAACTACAATGCCACTATTCGAGATTGAGACGAACGCGCACATCATGATCGCGTGGGCCGAAAACAAAGAGGATGCCACCGAGATCGCAAAGTCATATTACCCGGAAGAAGAAATCGTTCGCCTGACCAAACGGCCGCGTGACATCTGGGTGATTTCCAAGCGACTGCTGGGGATTGACGGGCATACCGAGCCCTGCGACGTGGCTCGCGAGTGTCTGGCGAAGGCAAAGGGCGACAAGGTTCACGCCATTCGACTTTACATGCTCGATACCGGCACCGACCTGCACGAAGCTCAGAAGGCGATTGAGACAAACATGTCACTGGGCTGGTGAGTCGTGCCCGGCGGGTCGGCTGGTGAGTCGTGCCCGGCGGGTCGTTGCGGCGTCTATTTGTTCTTCCGCCGCCTCGTCGGTTTCTTCCGCGAGCGTTCTTCGCCGATTGAGTTGGTCCAGCTCTCCAGTTGAGCCAGGACATCCTGCTCGGTTGTGAGGACGATTGGCAGCCGGACTTCCAGCTCGGCGGCGCGGATGTAGTCGGACGGCATTTCCTGCCGGCTGACTTCCCGCTCGACATCCTGCAGCCATAGCGGAATGTCGATGGCCGAGCCAGCTGTGTCCGCCATGTAGGCATCAATTTCTTCGCGGAGAAGCTGAAACTTTTCCGCCGCCTCGTCACCCGTCGTTGCCGTTTGAATCGAGGGTTTGACGAGAGCCAGCATCCGGTTCACCGAGAGTGGCTTCACAAATCGTTCGTTGAGCCGGTCACTGATCGACGGCAGATGTACGCCGTACTGATCTTCCAGAGCGTGCAGCTCCTTGATGTGCTCGTCGGCGTCCTCGCGCGTTTCATCTTCCAGAATGTCTTCGAGGATCCTCAGCACCGGCTGCTTGTCAGCCATGGCGAGCGACCGGTGGACAATGCCATCGGGAATCCGCTCCCAGGCAATCCGATCGTACGCGGCTTCAACGCGAAGAAAATCGAGCAGCACGTAAAACTTGTTGCCGTAGTCCGACTGAGTCGTCGTTGTGTTGTATTCGAGGAAGCGGTCAAACTTGTCGACCACGGCCCCGTAAATGACTTCGAGCATGTCAACCGCCTCTTCGGGATCGACAAGCTTTTCTTCGATTGCCCGAATGAGCGGGTTCGGACGGATCGGATCGTCGAACTGAGAAAGCTGCTCAAGAAACCACTCAACACCGTTGTGCAGAATCGTCCGGACGTTGCCCAGCGTCAGTGATCGCGCGTGGAAGAACTCCTCACCAAACGTCTCAATGAAGTCGCGGGCGTCGTCCCACAGGTCGTCATCGCGAAAGCTCTCCGCTGTCGAGAGCCGCATCGTCCGGCTGTGACGGTACCACTGATCGCTGTAGTGCTGCCGCACGTCGCCGACGATTCCGATGAGGTGTTCGGCCGAGTAGTTTCCGTCGTGCCAGGTGTTGGACGATTTGATGAGGCAGTCGATTGTGTTTCGCAGACCGGTGCGGAAGATGCGGTCAAACTCGGTGACTGCCATCTGTCCCGGCCGCGTTTCGCGTTCCATTCGGTGAGCCAGCTTGACGACATGCCAGGTCTCGCGGAGCAGGCCGAGTCTTGGTAGCTGCTTCAAAAGAAACCGGATGTCGGTCTGGACGGTTCGCGCGGCGAGGATCTGCATCGGATCGCCGCCACTGTCGAGCGGCACGTAGAGCAGCGGCTTTCGTCGCAGCCGCTGAAACTGTTTCGGCAGTCGCTTGTGGACACCGTCGATGTCCCGCTGCACGACGGATCGGTAAAAACCGATCATCTCGCGATCGTCCGCCGGGAAGTTTTTTTCATCGGTGACCGACGGCAGCAGACACAACAGCCCGACCTCGGCGACGCGACAGTTGATGTGTGTCGCGATGATCGTGTTGAGTAAATAAAACTTCGTCTGAAGCTGGATGTCGTACTCAACGTTGGCGTCGTGATCGCCGCCGGTTTCATCGATCTCTCGCTCCCAGACCGAATTCAAAAGGGCGAGCAGGCTGTCCTGAAGTCGCCGAACCTGCTTCCGCCACTCGGCCAGCTTTTCCGTCTGCCTGGCATCCAGCTTGCTTCGCGTTTCTCCCTCACCCACTGGTCCGAGCATCTCGGCAGACAGTGAGGCCGCGGCGACCTGCCATAACTGAGCCAGCGCCATGATGAACTTGATCCGCGGTTCAAGCTGCCGGTTGAGAATCTCAAACTCAGTCGTCCCGGGTGCGTTGCCGCTGTCGAGGACTTCCCCATCGACGCCGTCCTTCGTGCTGTCCTGGTAGACGATGCCGTCGTAGGCCGCTTCGAACAGTTTGTCCTCTGAGTCTTCGATCCAGTTGTCGTCGTTGGGGTCGACGGCCCAGTCGTCGAGCGGCCGTTCGCCGTTGAAATCACCGGAGGAGCGGCGGCCGGACACTCCACCACCGTCGAGCGTTGGGACCTCCCAGTATTCGCCGGCGTTCACTTCGAGAAAGTCGAAAAGCCGCCGGATCGAATCCCAGTCGACTGGCCGTTTCAATTCTCCTTCGGTGTCCGCCGTGACATCATTGATCCAGTCGAGAAGCTGAGCGTGAATCGAATACGGACCGGACTCGATCCCGACTTCGTCGGAAACGCTCAGCCACTGGACGAGCAGCGACATCGCCGCAACGTGATCGCCTTTCGCAAGCAGCGCTTCGACGACGCAGGCGTACGCTTTGGCCGAGTTGAAACGGTCGACGTGCTTGCGCCAGAACGAGATGTCGCCCGCGCCTTCTCCGGCCGCCCGCCACTCGGCGAGTGCTTCGGCGACGTGCCGCGCGGATTCGAGACTCTCATTGCCGAACACTTTCGGCAGATCGTCGATCACGTGAGCGGCAAACTGATCCCAGTAATCGGCGAGCTGCTCAAACCGCTCGGCCAGATCCTCAACGAGCTCATCGCGTCCCTGCGCGGCAGCTTCTGCGAGAGCCCGGGAAAAGACGCCGAACAGCCGCTCCATCAAATCGAGGATGACCTCAACGCGCTGATCGGGAATCGAATCCTCGCGCGACGAGAACAGGGGAAAGTTGCCCTGAAACGCGAGGATGTTCCACGGGTCGACGAAGGCTCCGCAGCCGATTCCTCGATGCAGCAGATCTTCGATTTCCAGCAGCAGCCCGGCCCCTTCGTCGATTTGACTCCGCTCGATGAGCTGTTTCGCTCCGGTGATTCGCCACTGCACCTCGCACTCAAATCGGGCCGCGACGGAAGGGATTGCCGCCGCCTGTTCGCGACTCGCCTCCGAATAACCCATCCGCGCGTAAACGTTGGCCAGCTGGCGATGCTGAACCTGACGGGCTCCGTAGTGAGCCAGGTACAGGTTGAGTGTTTGCCGCACATGGCCGAACGGCTGCTGAGTTGTCTCCTGCGCTTCGAGCAGCCGCTTCCGGCGTTTGCCTTTCGCGCCGGCCATCAGCCGGTCGTAGAAATCGTCGCGCTGGCGAGCGACGAGCGGCAGCAGCGATGTCAGCGTGACCGACGAATCGTGGCAGGCCGGCCCGTCTCCGCTGACGGCAGACGCCATCAGGATCGTTCCGCACAGGACGGCTCCGGCGTCGAAGATGGCCTCGTCCTGATCGTCCTGCACCGAGACCCAGCCGACGAGGGCGTCAAGAATGATCCTGCGGACGATGAACCGGCGATAGAACCCGGAATTGTCGATGACGTGCGGATCCCACTCGCCAAACAGATAATTCGTCCGTTTGAAAACCGGGTGGTCGTGATCGTACGCCCGCAGATCGATTGCCAGTTCAGTTAAATGGTCGAGTTCGAAGTGAGCCCCGGTGAGTACGTCTTCGTGCGTTTCTGCCAGTTGCTTGATTGCCTGCTCGACAACCTGCTGATACGGACTCGAACACGCTCCTGCTCCCGCAATAAACAGTGGCAGCGGCCGGCAACGCTCGTGCTCGTACGGCGTCATCTTACGACCGTTCTCAAGCACGGCCAGCGGTCGGAAGCCGAGAAAATCGTTGAGCTGATCCAGGGCCCCGCTCACCACACGATCGACCTCGTTCCACGGTCCGCCCTGAGCCAGCACCGCCTCGAAACATCGCCCAAGGAAAAACGGGTTCTGGTGCTCACCTTCCTCAAGATGAAACAGCAGGTCGGCGTGGAAATCGCGATACGCGGGCACGAGCGAATCCAGCACCAGGTCGATGACGCTGCGGGCCTGGGTGACGTCGGAAAATGTCGACGACGAACCGGCGACCTCGCTGAGCTTCCCGGAGAGCAGTTCCCGCAGTGGCTGCCAGCCATCGGCAAAACCGGAGTGCTCTGCAAGCTGATTCAAATGCCGCAGAAACGTGGCGTCCGGTGCGCCGCCCGAAAAATTGAGGTATCCCAGAACCGTGTTGAATGCTGTGTCAATGTCGACCGGACCAGCAGATTTGCCGACCGGGTTTTCAGACTCGTTCTGTGGCATTCGACGTTCCAGTGTTTTCCGGTCACCCGGCGCAAGCACAAAGAGCAGACAGCTGGCTGGTCCGGATTCTGGAGGGTTCCCCGCCCAGGGGCAAGGAACGATCGGCCATGGCGAAAAGTGGACGGGCGACACGGCGAATTCTTCAGGCCATTCGTCACAAGTGACCACGGCGACTCGCTTACGCGTCGTCATCGCCGTTTCGGGCCACTCCAGAATCAGGCGAAGTCCTAACGGCGAACTCACCGGGACCGTCGTCATCGAAGGGTCCAGCACGGTGTTTCCGATCAGCCAGGCTGTTGCCGAGGCTTTTCAGAAAGCCCACTCCAGGGTGCGGATTCCCGTCAAGCAAACGGGAACCGGTGGTGGCTTTCGCCAGTTCACTCGCGGCGACTGCGACATCAACAACGCCTCGCGGCCGATCAAAGGCAAAGAAATCGCTGCCTGCAAAGAGCACGGCGTTGAGTACATCGAGCTCAAAGTCGCGATCGACGGGCTGTCTGTCATGGTCAATCCTGCGAACACTTTCTGCGACCGGCTATCGATCGCTCAGCTTCGGCAAATCTGGAGCCAGGACAGCAAAGTCAAAACCTGGAAGGACGTGAACTCCGCCTGGCCGGACGAGCCGATCGTGCTTTACGGACCGGATACCGCCTCGGGAACGTTCGACTACTTCACCGAAGAAGTCTGTGGCGAGACCGGCAACAGCCGCTCCGATTACACAGCCAGCACGGACGACAATGTTCTGGTCAAAGGCATCGCCGGAGACCGTTACTCACTGGGCTACTTCGGTTACGCCTACTACATCGAGCATCAGAACTTTCGGAAACATAACCAATGGTAGAAGCCAGCACCGTGAACATCCTCGCAAACAAAGTCGCGTCAACCAGCAGCGCTG
This sequence comes from Planctomycetota bacterium, assembly GCA_027623235.1. Classification (GTDB taxonomy): domain Bacteria; phylum Planctomycetota; class Planctomycetia; order Planctomycetales; family Planctomycetaceae; genus JAQBVJ01. The sequence goes on along the minus strand of JAQBVJ010000020.1, from coordinate 42,808 downwards.
TGCCGTCGGTTCATTCGCCGGCGGTCACTGGGACGAAGGACGCGGCTCAGAAACCACTCGGAGTATTGCCAACCATGACCGCCCGCATGAATGGACTTCTCATGAAGACAGCGACACGGACACTCGTTCGCGAGGAATCCGTTCCCCGCGACCCGGCGGCAGGCGTGCTCAAGTCGCCGAAAGTTGTTGCCGGTCCGACGAAGATTGAAACGCGCGGGCTCAACTTTTATTACGGTAAGACTCAGGCACTGATGGACGTCTCGCTCGAGATTCCCGAGCGGTCCGTGACGGCTCTGATCGGTCCATCCGGCTGCGGGAAAAGCACGTTTCTCCGGACGCTCAACCGGATGAACGACATCATCGAAGGAACCCGGATCACGGGCGACGTTCTGCTGGAAGGCCGCGACATTGACGACTCGAACATCGATGTCGTCGCCCTCCGCAAACGAGTGGGTATGGTGTTCCAGAAGTCGACGCCGTTTCCGCGTTCGATTTTCAAGAACGTGGCCTACGGGCCGCAGATTTCCGGCTGCCGGGACCGCAGGCTCCTCGCCGAAATCGTTGAACAAAGCCTGCGGCGGGCGGTTCTGTGGGACGAAGTGAAGGACCGACTGAACGACTCCGCAATGGCCCTGTCGGGCGGACAGCAGCAGCGACTGTGCATCGCCCGCTCGCTGGCGACGAACCCGGACGTCCTGTTGATGGACGAACCGGCATCGGCACTGGATCCGGGTTCAACTTCCCGAATTGAAGATTTGATCTTCGAGTTGAAGGAAAAGTACACAATCGTCATCGTGACGCACAACATGCAGCAGGCCGCTCGAGTCAGCGACTGGACCGCGTTCTTTTACGAGGGTCACATGATCGAGCGCGGTCTGACCTCCCGGATCTTCACACGTCCGTCAGAACAGCGGACCGAGGATTACATCACCGGCCGGTTTGGATAGAGGGCGAATTCCGACTGGAGACGCCGATTGAACTTCCTGCTCAACCGGCGTTGCTCCCATGAATCAACAGTTTCGTTTTAGACGGTCCGATGAGCACTCATCTTCAACGCGACATCAGCACGCTGCACAACGATCTGCTGTCGATGTATGCGATCGTTGAGGGCATGATCCAGATCGCGGTGGACGGCCTGACGAATCCCAGGGCAGATATCGCGGAAACACTCCGTCAGCGTGACAACGAAATCGACGCCTGGGACGTGCGGATTGAGGATGAGTGTTTGAAGGTGCTGGCGCTGCACCAGCCAGTTGCCAACGAACTGCGTCGAGTCACCTCGGTCCTGAAAATTACTGGCTGAACTTGTGGAACGCATGAAACAGACGCCGAGCCAGATCGATCCTCTGACTCACTTTTTTCTGCAACACGACCAACACGACAAATAGAACGAGTGGCTGACCATGCGACAAACATCGCCGAAGACGTCGTCTATCTGGTCGAAGGCGAGATCATCCGTCACGGACGAATCTCCGTTCATGCCGAATCCCTGCTGACCCATGAAAGAGCGCGGTCACCGCAGTTGCCGTCGCGCAAACAGGCGGAAGGCACCGTTTCAATTCACGGAATTGAAATCGACCGGGATCGGCCACGGCGCCAGCGTGGATGGTCGAGAGCTGACGCTGACGCTGACCGAATTCAAGATGCTGTGGACGCTGGCGAGTCAGCCAGGCCGCGTTTTTTCCCGCCAGGAACTGCTCGACATTTCCCGCGGCGACGATGCGAATGCGCTGGAACGGACGATCGATGTTTACGTGCGGTCACTCCGGAAAAAACTGGGCGGGCAGTCCGAACTGATCAACACGGTCCGCGGAGTCGGTTACCGGATGCTGATCGACCGACCGGGTAAATTCTAAGCCGTCGGACCTGGAGTCGAGTCAGCAGCGGCTTGAAAAAGTGGCATTGGCATCCTGGCCATGCGGAACTTGAATGAAGCACGGCCTGGAAGGCCGTGCCACTTGAATTCCCGGTCTGGGACGTGATCCTGCGTTCGATAGTCGCCATGCGGCGGCAACGCGGCCGGCTACAGACGGGTTTTTGCACAGGAAGCGGCGAGGGCCTGTGCGGTCAGGCTTGATCCGGGAGAGCTCGCGAGTTCTCCAGGGGGACCGGCTGCGACAAGTTGTCCTCCGTCGACCCCTCCGTCCGGGCCGAGATCGATCATCCAGTCGGAGGCGCGGATCACGTCGAGGTTGTGCTCGACGACCAGAACGCTGTGGCCCTGTTCGACCAGCTTCCTCAGCAGCAGCAGCAGCCTTTGAACGTCGAGTGGGTGCAGGCCCGTTGTTGGCTCGTCGAGAACGAACAGCACTCGATCCTCGCCCTGTTTGCACAGTTCGGTTGCCAGCTTGACGCGTTGCGCTTCGCCACCGGACAGCGTCAGCGAAGACTGCCCGAGAAGCAGATAACCGAGCCCGACTTCGCGCAGCGTGTCGAGAACTCGTCGAATCTTCGGGACGTTTTCAAACAGCTCTGCGGCTTCGTCGATTCGCAGCGCGAGCACGTCGGCCAGGTTCTTTTCCTTGAAGCGAATGCCCAGCGTCTGTGTGTTGAACCGGTCGCCGCGACAGTCGGGGCACTCGACATACGCGTCCGGCAGATAGTTCAGTTCGATGCGCTGCTCGCCGCGTCCCTCGCACGTCGGGCATCGACCGTCCCGGGCGTTGAAGCTGAAACGGCTGGCTTTGAAGCCTCTCAGTTTCGCATCGCGAGTCTTCGCGAACAGGCGTCGCACTTCGTCCCAGACACCCGAATGAGTCGCAGGATTGGACCGTCCGGATCGTCCGATCGGAGACTGATTCACAACGACGATCCGGTCGAGGTGTCCGCTGCCCGTCAGTGAGCCCAGCGAAACGCCGAGCGTGTTCCAGTCCGCTTCCGCCTCGTCCTTCCGCGCCGAATTGACTGGCAGAAGATGCTTCAACGCGGGCACGAGAGTTCCCGTCACGAGTGACGTTTTGCCGCTGCCGCTGACACCCGTCACCGCCGTCAGCGTGCCGAGCGGAATCTCGACCGCGACCTCTTTCAGGTTGTGCAGCGAGGCGCCGCTGATCCGCAGCCACCGCGTCTCCGTCTCCGCTCCCGCTTCAGGGGGAGAGGGTGCCCGCAGGGCGGGTGAGAAAGACGACGTCAGCCAGCGCACCGTTCTGGATTCCGGCGACGATGTCTCGGACAGATTCTTCACGGCTCCCGAAGCGACGAGGTGGCCTCCTTCGCGGCCGGCTCCCGGACCCAGGTCGATCAGCCAGTCGGACTGCCGAATCAGCTCCTCGTCATGTTCGACGACCAGCACACTGTTTCCGCTGTCGCGAAGATCGGTCAGCACGTCGAGCATCCGCGCGGTGTCGCGCGGGTGCAGTCCGATCGTCGGTTCGTCGAGCAGGTAGCAGACGCCGATCAGGCCCGAGCCAAGACACGACGCCAGTCGAGCCCGCTGGAACTCACCCCCGGACAGTGTCGGCGCCGGCCGGTCCAAAGTGAGGTATCCGACACCGACCCGCTGCAGATAGTGCAGCCGCGAGGCGATGTCCGGAAGAATGCTGAGGGCGGCCTGCCGGGCTTCCGGTTCAAGATTCGCGAGCCCCGCACCGGGTGCGGTCGGCTCATTAAAGGGAGGGCGAGGCTCCTGCCGAGCCGCAAACGCACCCGACCGCGGCGGCTCGGCGGGAGCCTCGCACTCCCGAACGCGCGATCCCTCTTGCTCAGAAAGTGTCGTGAAGAACGCCGACGCCTCGTCAACACTCATCGCCGTCAGGCTCGGCAGATTCGATCCCGCAAACGTGACCGCGCGAGCGATCGGTCCGAGTCTTGCTCCTTCGCAGGACGGGCACGCGGGCTGTCGAAACAGATTCTCGCGAGCCGACTTCGCGCGACTCGATGAGCGCTCGTCGTTGACCGGCACGACGCCCAGGCCGCGGCAGGCAGGACACGCTCCGTACGGGCTGTTGAAACTGAATGTTCGCGGTTCGAGAGGCGGGAAACTTGTGGCGCATTCGGGACAGCAGTAGCGGCTGCTGTAAAGCCGGTCGTGCCAGTTCTCGCCGTCGAGCTGACTGATCAGGCAGGAGCCGTCGCCGTGCTTGAGTGCCAGCTCAACCGATTCTTTGAGCCGGTCTTCGATACCGGGTTTCACGATGATCCGATCCACGATCACCTCGATTGTGTGCTCCTGGCCGCGCGGCAGATTCGGAGCATCTGCCGCGTCGACGACTGCTCCGTCAACACGTGCGCGGACCAGACCTGCTTTGCAGATTTTCTCGAAGACCTCGCGGTGTGCTCCTTTCCGCCCGGTGATAAGCGGGGCGAGGATCATCACCTTCCGCCGCTCGCCCAGCGCGAGGATCCGGTCGACGATCGCCTCGACACTTTGTTGTGACACCGGCAAGCCGCAGTCCGGGCAGTGCGCCTGTCCGGCTCGCGCGAAGAGCAGGCGCAGGTAGTCGTAGATCTCCGTCGTGGTGGCGAGCGTGCTGCGAATTCGCGCCGAGCCCGTTCGCTGATCGACGGCGATGGTGGGCGGCAGGCCTCGCACCGAGTCGACGTCCGGATGCGGAAGCTGCCGCACAAACTGCCTCGCCTGAGCCGACAGCGTTTCGAGGTACCGTCGCTGCCCTTCGGCGAACAGCGTGGCGAACGCGAGCGAGCTTTTGCCACTGCCGCTCAATCCGGTGATCACGACCAGCCGGTCCCTCGGAATGTCGACATCGACGCTGCGCAGGTTGTGAGTCCTCGCGCCGCGAACTTCGATCTGCGATCCGTTGCCGGAGAGTGTCAAAGCAATTCCTCACACGTGACGATTTCGTCGAAGCCTGGCGACGAGGCTGATCAGAAACGAATTTCGTCCGGCAGGTATTTCTCAATCAAGGACTCGTAGTACGGCCGCAACGCCTGCCAGTCGGGCGGGGACGGCGATTTCGAATAGAGATCGTACGGGTTGAACTTCTGGACCCAGGCCAGCATCTGTCGGTCGTGGTCGTCGCAGAGCCAGTCGTACCGACCCTCGCGGTGCCAGGCGTAGAACGAATGAAAACGCATCATGTACAGCGCCGGCTCCGGCAGGCAATCCTTGAGCAGATGGTAAGCGTATTCGTCGTGCCCCCAGGAAAGATGCACGTTCCGCAGTCCGCAGTGCTCTTCGTAAACGCCGAGCCGCGTGTTGAACCGGTCGTCGTTGGAGTCCGCGTTGTCTGCGAAGAATTCGTGGTAGACGATCCGTTCGTCGTGGCGGCAGCCGACAGGAAACGTGTCTCCTGTGACGGCCCATTGAGGCTCGCCGAACAGACACAGCACTTTGCCGAGGTCGTGCAGCAGTCCTGTCAGCACGAACCAGTCGTCGTGCCCGTCGGCCCGGATCGCTTCCGACGTCTGCAGCAGATGCTGGAGCTGGTCGAGTTCGATGTCCGGATCGGAATCGTCGACCAGTGTGTTGAGAAAGTCGAGTGCCTCGAAGACCCCCATTCGTCGTTGAGTCAGACCGGCGAACTGTTCTTTCTTCGCGACCACAAACTCATAGGTCTGCTGAGAATGGTTCTGCCGGTAGAACTCGCGCACGCAGTCGCGGCCTGGAGTTTCGTAGTCCCGGTAATCGTCCCGCGCCTTTTCCTGCGGCTGCGGATAAACGCGATCCCGGACAAAGTCATCCCACTGGTCCAGGTTTTCGAGGGGTTGCTCGGTTCGCATGAAAATCTCCGACGAACGGGACGCGAGCGGCGTTTGCCGGCCCAGTCGCCCTCGCCAAATTCTCAATCCGCTTCGGGGGCGAAGCCTCGTCGCAGCGTATTTTCGGTGATGTTGACCGGCAGAACAAACTGAGCGAGGTAGTCGGGTCCGCCGGCCTTGCTGCCGATGCCCGACATGCGGAAGCCGCCGAACGGCTGGCGGTTGACGAGAGCTCCGGTCGTGCCGCGGTTGATGTACAGGTTGCCGGCAATCAGCTCGGTGGCACAGCGTTTCAGATTGGCAGGGCTGCGACTGAAGATGCCGGCGGTGAGGGCGTAGTCCGTGTCGTTGGCAATCGCGATCGCCTCATCCAGATTGTCGACCGAAATGCAGGCCAGGACGGGGCCGAAGATTTCTTCCTGAGCAATCCGTGAGCTGGGGTCGACGTCTCCGAAAATGTGAGGCCCGACAAAGCAGCCCCGCGCGGCGAGCGATTCGTCGATGGGGTATTCGCTGACGAGTCGGTTTTCCTGCCGGCCGATCTCGATGTACTTGCGGATCTGCTCGACGGCCGCCTCATCGATGACGGGTCCGACGCTGCTGGCCGGGTCGTCGGCCGGGCCAACGGTCAGACTTCGAGTCGCGGCCACAAGACGTTTCATAAACTTCGCGTAGATTGAGCTCAGTATGATGACGCGTGAGCAGGCCGAGCATTTCTGTCCGGCGTAGCCGAATGCGCTTTCGACGACACCGTGGACGGCTTCGTCGAGGTCGGCGTCGTCATCGACGATGATCGCATTCTTACCGCCCATTTCGGCGATGACTTTCTTGACACCGTGCTGTCTGGGATCGGACTCGGCGGCCGTCCGGTTGATCTCCAGCCCGACGTCGCGCGAGCCGGTAAAGGCGATGACATCGATGTCCGGGCTGCTGACCAGTTCGGGTCCCACTTCTTCACCGACGCCTGGCAGCAGGTTGAGCACTCCGTCCGGGATGCCGGCTTCCTGAGCGATCTCCATGAACTTCGCGGCGATGACCGACGCCTGCTCGGCCGGCTTCATGATGACGGTATTGCCGGTGACCAGAGCGGCACTCGTCATGCCGACCAGAATGGCGAGCGGAAAATTCCACGGCGAGATCACGACCGCGACGCCGCGTGGCTTGTAGAAATAGGTGTTCTCCTCGCCGGCCAGATTGAACTCTTTTGCGGCCAGCAGGTCCGTCGCCTGAAGCGAGTAGTACATGCAGAAGTCGATCGCCTCGCAGACGTCACCATCGGCCTCGGCCCAGGTCTTGCCGCATTCGTAAACCATCCACGCGGCAAGCTCGAAGCGGCGTTCGCGCATCCCGCGGGCGAGCAGCGTCAGGTATTCCGAGCGGTAATGTTGTTCGATCTTCGACCAGGTCACAAAGGCTTTCCGCGCCGAGTCGATCGCGTCAGCCGCGTCGTTGGGCGAGGCGGAGGAAACGATGCCGACGATCTGATCCGACTGCGACGGGTTGCGGCTGACAATCTGGCCTTTCGTGTCGACGGTGCGGCCACCGATCACCAGGGGATACTCGGCGCCGAAATCTTCCGCAACCTCTTTCAGTGCTGCGGCGAAAGCTTCGCGGGTTTCTGCCTTGCTGAAGTCGGCAGGAGGCTCGTTTTGAAAATCGAGCAGCGCGGGACGAGGTTCCTCGGCGGTCGCTGTGGAACTGGAACTGGAATCAGAGCCGGTTGGTTTGGCCATCAGTTTTTCTCGCGGAATATCTTCGGTGAGGCTGTGCCTCAGGAAGGAATCGTTGGACGTATTTTCCAGCAGCCGCCGCACGAGGTACGACATCCCCGGCAGCAGTTCGCCGAACGGTGTGTAGTAGCGAACGCGGTGACCACGCTCACGAAACAGCTCGGCATGCTCGCCGCCCATGCCGTACAGCATCTGAATTTCGTAGGCCGATTTCGACAGGCCACGTGTCTCAGCCCAGGCGACAGCGTGGGCGAGGCTGCGCAGATTGTGGCTGGCGAAGGCCGGCCGAAGGGCCTTGTGATTCTCGACGAGGAATCGGCTCAGCCGCTCGAAGCAGGCATCCGACTGCCACTTCTGAGTGAACACGGGGACCGGCCAGCCACGTTGCTCGGCGATGACCGTTTCGTAATCCCAGTACGCGCCTTTGACCAGCCGCACGGTAATCGGCGTGCCGCGTTCGGCGACCCACTCGCGAAGAGACATCAGATCCCGCTCGGCATCCTTCAGGTAAGTCTGGATGACGATGCCGACGTCGGCGTAGTCGCGAAACTCGTCCTCCATCAGAACCTGTTTGAAAATCTCCAGCGTGAGATCTTTGTACGAGTACTGCTCCATGTCGAAATGGACGTACGCCGAATTCCGCTGCGCCCGGCGCAGGATCGGCCGCAGTCGTTTTTTGACGGCCTCGGCCGTGCCGACAGGATCGACCGGCCGGAACTGACTGAACAGTGCCGACAGCTTCAGCGAGACGTTTAATCGGGGAATTGGACCGCGGTCGTCGCAGTCGAGGGTCGCGTCTTCCGACCACCCGTTGACGTTCGGGGCGAGATCGTCGATCAGGTTGAGGTAGGACTGTTTATAGGCGATCGCTTCAGGCTCGCTGACGACCGCCTCGCCCAGCAAGTCGAGCGTAAACGCAAAACCCTGTTTGCGGAGCTTCGTGACCGACTGCAGGACTTCTTCACTGGTCGAGCCAGCGATAAATCGATTCGCCATCCGTCGCGCGTTCGAGCGCGCGTTCACGGCGAGGGCCCGGCCGAGGATCGTGTTTGGTCCAGCGTGGTCGAGCACCAGTCGAGCCGCGCTGGGAAGTTTCTCGTCGACCTCTTCGAAGTACTCCTGCAGGTGCCGCGCGACCTGCTCGTGATGAGTCAGCATGGGCAGCACGTCGACGAAGCGGAACATCTGAACTTTGACCGACTCGTCGGCCATCGCCCAGGACAGGATCCGGTCGTCCCACCAGCGTTTCTCAAAGATCGACGGTCGCCGACGGTGCAGATGAGACTGCAGCCAGTCGCCAATCTCGTGCGTCTTCGCCTCGACCGCTTCGAGGTTTTCAGATTCGGAAATCTCCGTTGTCACGCCGCAATCGCCTCCGTTCGTGGCGGCACAGAAGAGCACCGCTCGGCATTCAAATCGTCTCAGGGCGGGATTGTAGCAGACTCTCCGCAAACAAAGAGCAACTTGCGAAACCGGATCAGACGGCACATCAAGAGCCGTCCGCCCAGCCTGCCCGGACTCACGCGACAATTCCGAATTTTGTCACAGCGCCGCGGCGAATCCCGCAGCCGCCGTCTTCGCGACCTAGGTTTGCGGACCTTGGTTTTCAGGAGCGAAGAAGTATGTCCATCCCCGCCGATCCCGCCTCGCCTGTCGCATCGACCCTCACCGGCGCCCGTCGGACAGCTCGCGAAGGCACCCTGTCCGAGCAAAGTCAGTCGACTCGCGATTTCCTGGAGATGGAGGAAATGGCGAGCGAACTCGTGTCGACAGCAAGAAGTCGCGAAGAGAGCGACCGGACCCGCAGCCGCGTCACGCAGTATTCGCATCCGAGCCGCGTCAACGAACTGCTCGCGGCGGTCGATGCCGGGCTCGCCGAAGCCAACGCCCCCGAGGCCGACGCCTCCGACGAGCGAATTGTCTGGCACGGTGACCGCGTTGAGGTGCGTCACCCGAAGGAGATTCTGCGGCGACTGGACCAGCTGGAAGAGCTCATCAAGACCGCGGACGAGCAGCCAGCAGAAACAGTTGCGCCCGCGGATTCGATTTCCGAGCACCCGCGAGTCGAAGCGTTTGCGTGGCCGAGCGCGGTCGCGACCAATCCGTGCGTCATTTGTGGCGGCACGACGGCACTGCGGAAGTACTCGATCGAAGGTGTTTCCGAGCAGCTTGTTGAGTGCGTTTCGTGCGGACTGGGCTCGCTGTTTCCCATGCCGGACGTGACTCGAATCAAATCGTTTTATCCGGCCGAGTATTACGGTACGCCCAGCGCGAAGTTTGAGCCGCTGGTCGAGTCGGGTGTCCGGGCCGGATCGCGAGCCCGCGTCCGATCTCTGCTGAAGGGAATCCCCGCCGGATCGCACGTTCTCGATGTGGGGTGCGGACGGGGCGTGATGCTGCGTGCCGCGCTCGACCTGGGCTACACCGCGCACGGTGTTGAGATCTCCGCAGAAGCCGCCGCCGGAGTCGATCCGCGAGCCCACGTTCGCATCGCGTCCGACCTCACCGAAGCCGGCTACGAAACGAACTCGATGGACGCTGTTGTGCTGTGGCACGTCCTGGAACATCTGCCGCAGCCGGGTCGAACGCTGTCGGAAATTCGCCGCATCCTGAAGCCCGGCGGACGACTCGTGCTGGCCGTGCCGAACTTCGCGAGCTGGCAGTCGCGCTGGGCCGGTGCGGACTGGTTCCACCTTGACCTGCCGAGACACCTTTACCACTTCTCGCCGGACACGCTGTCGCTGCTGTTGCATCGACACGGTTTCGCAAAGCAATCGTGCCGCCACTTCGCCGCTCTGCAGAATCCGTTCGGCTGGCTGCAGAGCGCCTTTAATCGGGCGAGCGGTTCGCCTCGCAACAGCCTGTACTCACTGCTGCACCGAGGTGGCGACCACGAAGACGCACGCAGCCTGAGTCCGGCAAAACGGTTCCTGTTCAAAGCCGCCTTCGCGGTAGGACTTCCAATCGCCGCGGCCGTGAGCTTGCTCGAAGCAGCCCTCGGCGAAGGCGGCACGATCGCCGTGACAGCCGAACTGGGCTGCGTCGAACGTCACCCCGAGCCGGCTGACAATTCGCGACGAGCACTCGCCGCCGCGTACTAATGGACTTTCAGGATTGGTCTTCATACAAGCCCGGAAGGCCAACTCTGAAAGTGCGCTAAGCGGACTTGTTTGTAAGGCGGGGCTGGGTTACCGATCGCAAAGTCCGGGGCCGCATCCAGCCAGCCAGCCAGTCAATTGAACAGAAGCAACGAAGCGAACAGAAGCAACGAAGCGAACGAAGTCCAGCGTGACCAGGTCCGAACGGCACGATCATCGCCAGACCCGCCAGCAATTCCTTCGTGATCTTCGTGCCTTCTGTTAAAAAAGTCCGCGAGTCGACGAGGCACCAACCGCTCCGGCGACGGTCTATTCGGCTGCAGTCAGGCAACGCACCTTGCCATCTTTCGTCGCCAGATAAACCCGTCCCTTCGCCGCGGCCATGCCGTCCCAGACGGGCAGCGCGTCGAGTTTAATCTCGGCGAGCGTCTCTCCCGTCTTTGCCGAAATCGCCCGCAGCACGGAACCGTCGGCTCCGTCCAGCAGTGCGTCCTGTTCGGCCAGAAGTTTCTGAACGGACTCATCGCCTTTTGTCAGTCTCTCGAACGTCTCTTTTTCATCGATGATGTCGGCCGGACCGCAGATGAAGAGGACGTCGCCCGTCTTGATCATCGCCCGCACCAGAAGCGGCACGTCTTTCGTCCAGTTCGGCTCGACGAAGGACGGGCTTTGCGGCTGGCCTGCGCCGCCGCCTTTGCCAGCCTCAAAGTGCAGACCCATCTTTGTTTTGCCGGTAACAGATTGCGCGCCGACGATCTGGCCGTGATGAGCCAGGCCCGAGGCGTCCTGAGCTTTGCCGTCATCGAACGAGCACAACAGAACCACGCGGCCTTTCAGTGGCTGCGTTTCTTTGGGATTCGCGAAGACCTTTTCCAGGTCGTCGGACGTGAACTCGCCGTGCAGGATCTTCACTTCGTCGATGACACCCGTGAAGGTGTTCGGGCTGACGTATTCGGCGACCGCGCTGCCTTCGTCGGCTCCGATTTCGATCGACTGAGCCGGGGCGGTCGGAATGAGGCCGGGAGCGTCTTTCGAGTCGACTTTGAAACCGTTGATGTAGAGCTCGACTTTTTTGTCCGCGGTCAGAACTCCGACCAGGTGAGACCACTTCTTGACGATCGGCTCTTTGCCGGAGACTTCAACCAGTTCGTCTTTGACGCGAGCCGCGAAGACCGGCTTGCCCTGCTTCATGTAAAGGGCGTAGCCGTTCGCCGGGCCGCCGTGAGCCACGATGACTCCCTTCGGTTTTTCGGGATGAACCCACGCTTCGACAAGGACCGCTTTGCCGCTCGGGTCGAACTTTTTGGAAAGCTCAATGCGGACAGAGGCTCCGGTGGGAGCACCTCGTCGACGAGCTTTCGCGGCTTCAGGAACTTCCGGCGCCACCTTCGGAGCTGAGAACAACTGATGTTCGAGGACCGTCGTCCAGCGCAGGTGCTCGGGCTTCCGGCCGAAGCCGTACACGTTGTCTTTGTCGGAAACCAGAATCCGGCCCGCCGGAGCAAACCGCCCGGCCTGGTAGTAACCGGCATGTCCGCCGGCAAAGCTGCGACCGTAGACCCAGTACGAACGGTGGAACCAGGTGTCATCCAGGAAGCCCATCGGAGCGAACAAGTGAGCGTTCTCGCCTTTGTGAACCGACGCCTGACCGGCGAAGTCCGCCGAGTTCGGGCCGATCTCAAACCGTTTGCCTTCCTGATCGAGCCGCTGCGACTTCATGAAAATGGAATCGCCGTTGCTCGATAGAATGTCCGGCAGGCCGACCGGCATCTGCAGCACCTCGTGACGGTCCTGAAGGTTGCCGCCCGTTTCCGGATCGACCTCGTCGATGATCGTTTCGGCCAGCTTGCTGCCGCTTTGTGCGTCGAGTTTCAGAAACCGCAGGCCGCCGTCCAGGAAGTTCGACCGTCCGGCAACAGCGAACACGTTTCCGTTTTGAACGAGCACACTCCCGTGAACCGGCCAGACCGATTCGAGCTGCTCAAAGGCCATCAGCCGGCGGTCGACCGGAGCTCCGCGGTAACGCCACACGAGTTCTCCGTCCGAAGCGCGGACACAGTAAATCCAGCCGTCGTTGGCTCCGAAGCAGGCTCGTCCTTTTTCGATCGTTGGCGGCGAGTCGACTCGCGCGCCAGCGAAGAAGCTCCACAGTTTCTTTCCGTCGTTTGCGTCAAGCGCGTGGACCGTGTGGGTATCGGTGCTTGCCACGAAGAGTCTTCCTTCGGCGACGGTCACGCTCGTCAGGTTGCCGCCGAGTTCCGTTTCCCAGTCTCCGGCGAGTTTCGGCGCGACGTTCATCGTGGTCGATCCGCTGCGCGATTTGTCGTGCCGGAACGTCGGCCACTCGTCGTCGCCCGCGTCGGGACCGTCGGCCTTTCCGAACGCCGGACCTTTTTCGATGCGGTCTTCTTCGGGGACTTCGTCAGGAACCTCGCGGGACGGACTCGCCGACGCCAGCGCGTTGAAGCCGTAAAGTTTCGCCTCGGGATAGCAGGCACAGTTGTGCGGCGGAGCATAGGTCAGCCCGTTGCACGGCATGATCCCGTAAAGACAGCCGCCGCGGACCCAGTGGTGGATGTCCCAGTCCTTCTTTTCCGGGTCGACAAATTCGATGCCCGTTCGAGACGGCATGATGAATCGGTCGGTCGCCTTGGCGATGTAGCAGCGATGGTGGAACCAGTACGGGTCGAGGTTCGGCGGGAACTCAACTTTGACTTCACCGGTGAAGACGTCTCGACCGGTGAACGTGCCCGTGTCCTTGCCGCTGGTCGTCGGAGCTGACCACACGAGCCCCTGCATCACGAGCAGATCTTCCGGCGACTGATAACCCGAGCGATCGTGCGGAGCTTCCCACAGCACCTTGCCGGTAGCTTCGTCGAAGGCCTTCATCGTCCGCTCGCCGCCCGCGTACAGCAGGACGTTTTTGAAAACGACCAGCCGAGGTCCGAAGTTGAACGTCACTGTGCGGCGGCGGATGGACGGTTCGGAACTCCAGGCGGTTTCGCCGGAAGCCCGGTCGATCGCGACGACTTTTGTGCCGTCGTGAATGTAAACCCGCTTCGGCCCGGTCGTCAGCGTCAGCGGAGCGACGGGCGTCGTGCGGCTCCAGTTGACCTTGCCGGACTCGGCGTCAACCGACATCACGACGCGCGGCTTCTCGTCCCAGCGCCAGTTTTTGCCGACGTCGCCCTGGTCGCCCACGACCGCGTTGATCGGTCTGTAATCTTTAAGTTGAGACTCGCCCTTGTTGACGAGGGCGAAGATTGTTCCCTGGTCGACGATGAGTTCTTCCGTCCCGCCGGTTTCCTTGAACGTCCTCAGAACTTCGCCCGTTTGAGAATCGATCGCCGTGACCGGAGCTTCGATCCCGAGAGTCACGTAGACGACGTCCTTTGTCGCGACGAGTCTTCGGGCGAGCTGAGTCGGACCGCTCTTCAGCGGCCAGAGGTGGTTATGCCAGGTGGGGATCGATTTTTTCCAGAGGATCGTTCCGTTAAACGCGTCGCGGCCAACGAGCATCCATTCCGGCGGCATCTGAATCGAAACGCGCGAGCCTTCGTCCATGATGTAAAACAGCCGGCCGGCCGCCGAGACGAGGGCGCTCATGCTGGCCATGCGGTCGTGGTGGCGGGACCAGCGCGGGCTGCCCAGCCACTGCAGATGCTGCGGCGGCCCGACGACCGTGTCGTGAGCGACCGCGTTCCCGCTGGGGTCGTGCAGAAAATGAGTCCAGTCGTCGATCTCTTTCGGGCGAGGCTTGACGACCTTCTTCCAGCCGTCGCCGGTCTTCGTCAACGCGACTCCCTGCGGCGCGAGAACTCGCAGGATTTCCTCGTCACTGATGCCGCTCGCGTCGGACACGACGACGAGGTTCACAAAGTTGTCGATGTACGGCAGCTTTTCTCCGGACAGCTTTTCCACGGACACCGAGCCGTAAAGTTTTTCCGCAGAGATCGTCTCGCGAGCTTTCGCGACGTCCTCCGCGCTCCGGGCCAGCCCGTGTACCTGAAGCCGGTCGTTCGTCTTCAAAGCCGCGGTCAATGAGCCATCGCCGCACCCAAGATGTACGATGAACCCGCCTTTAAGCTGTGCCGTCGAAAGCAGCTCAGCGGCCGCTTTCTGCTGAGCGGACGGAATCGCGGCCGAGGCGAATGACGTGGTCAGAGCGACCAGACAAACGGCGAGAGATGTTCGAAAAGTTTTCATGAGAGTCGCAGCTCAAGAGAGGCGAAGAAACTCCGCGCAGGATCAGCGATCAGCGTCGGACAGTGCGCAGTGTCCTGGGTTGCTGCGTGGAATTGCAAACAAACCAGTTCAACGGGACGATTGCCGGCCGCACGCGTTGTGAAGTAGCGGAGCGGCGCAAGCCGACCGATGTCGGCGCGTCGACCTGCGATCGACCGGACGGCTTGCGCCGTTCCGCTACCTGGTCTTCGTCGGCAGTTCGCAGGGCCGGTTCCTACCGGCCGCAGTCGGTTGAGTTTCGTGCGGCCGGTGGGAACCGGCCCTACATTGGAGACGTTGCCGTGAGAGCGATTCTGGCCTTTTCCATTTTCTTAGTCATCCTGCTCGCCGTCCTGCATTCGAGCTCTGCTAAGGACATCTCGAAGAAGACGCCGTTCGGTCTCGAGAAGCGGACGCCGCTGACGACCTCAAACGTGCGCGGGCGGCCCGAGCCTCCGTTGCCGTTTCGGGCCGAGGTGGCCTTTCCGAACGTGAGCTTCAAAAACCCGACCGTGCTGACGAATGCTCCCGGCACGGATCGGTTCTTTGTGGCCGAGCAGGCCGGAAAGATTTACTCGATTCCGAATGACCGGTCGGTGGCGAAGGCCGACCTGTTTGTCGATGTCGCGAAGCTGGTTGAGCAGCTCAACGGGACGCTTGGCGATGCCGACAAGGCCCAGGGCACGACGACATACGGGCTCACGTTTCATCCGGACTTTGCGAAGAACCGGCTGTGCTACGTGTGCTACGTCGTCGACTTTGTGGACGCTGCCCGGCGACCGCATTCGGACGGCACGCGGGTCGTGCAGCTCAAGGTGACCGAGACGGATCCGCCGACGGCGATCGTCGACAGCCAGAAGGAAATCATCACGTGGCTGTCCGGCGGGCATAACGGAGGCTGCCTCAAGTTCGGCCTCGACGGGATGCTCTACGTCTCGACCGGGGATGGCGGATTCGCGTTTCCGCCGGACGGACGGAATTCGGGACAGGACGTTTCGAATCTTCTGTCAGCGGTTTTGAGGATCGACGTCGATCATCCGGAAAACGGGCTCGCCTACCGCATTCCCGAAGACAATCCGTTTACGGATCTCAAAGCGGCGCGCGGCGAAATCTGGGCGTACGGCATGCGGAATCCGTGGAAGATGAGCTTCGACCGCAAGACCGGCGACCTGTGGGTCGGCGATGTCGGGTGGGAGCTTTGGGAGCTCGTCTACCGAGTCAAACCGGGAGACAACTACGGCTGGAGCCTGGTCGAAGGCCCGCAACCCGTACACTCGGAACGGCAGCGCGGGCCGACGCCGATCGTGCCGCCGGTCGCCCTGGTGCCTCACACCGACGGAGCCTCAATCACCGGCGGCTTCGTTTATCGCGGCAAACGATTTCCGGAGCTCGATGGCACGTACATTTTCGGCGACTGGGAAACGCGACGGATCTGGGGAGTCAAACCGGGTGAGCCCTCGCAGAAAATCGGGCAGCCACACGAGCTGGTGGATCCGACCGTCCGCATTGTCGGCTTCTCCGAAGACAACGCCGGCGAGTTGTTCCTGCTCGATTATGACTCCGGCTCGGTTCAGGAACTCATTCGGAATGAGCCGGAAAAGAATCCGCACGTCTTTCCGCTAACGCTCAGTGAGACCGGACTGTTTGACTCGGTGAGCGATCACCAGATCGCGCCGGGCGTTGTGCCGTTTTCGATCAACGCCGAAATGTGGTCCGACCACGCGACGGCCGAGCGGTTTCTCGCGGTGCCGGGCGAGGGCTCGATCCGGTTCCGTCCGAAGGCGACCGGCGTCGAGGGTTCGATGTTCAGCCGCGCGATGGATTATCCAAAGGACTCGGTGCTGCTGAAGACGCTCTCGCTGGAGATGGTCGCTGGCGATCCCCAAACAAAAAAACGGATCGAGACCCAGTTACTGCACTACGACGGCCGTGAGTGGCGCGGCTACTCGTACGAGTGGAACGCCGCCGGCACGGACGCGACGCTGGTTGAAGGACAGGGGAAGAACCGCCAGTTCGAGGTGCTCGACGAGCACGCTCCCGGCGGGAAGCGCGAGCAGACCTGGCGGTTTTCCTCCCGCACCGAGTGCATCCGCTGCCACAATCCGTGGGCCGAGCACTCGCTCGCGTTCAACATCCCGCAGATTAATCGTGAGCACGATTACGACGGGCGAATCGACAATCAGATCCGATCACTGCGTCACGTCGGGCTTTTGAAAGACGACTTTGGAGCCGACCCGACGGGACTGCTCGCTGCGGTTCAGAAGGCGGAACCAACATCGAACCTGCCGGCCCTCGCCGACCCCACTGACAAGACGGCGAGTCTGGCCGACCGGGGCCGCGCGTATCTTCACGCGAACTGTGCTCACTGCCATCGTTTTAACGGAGGCGGCGCGGCTCGCATTTACGTCGGCTTCGACATGCCGCTGAGCAAGATGGAAGCCGTCAACACGCGGCCGACTCAGGGCACGTTCGGCATCCACAACGCAAAAATCATCGCGCCCGGCGAGCCATTTCGATCGGTGCTCTACCTGCGTGTTTCGAAAAGCGGATCCGGCCACATGCCGCAACTGGGTGCGAAGATGATTGACAACCAGGGGACGGCTCTGATCCACGACTGGATTCAGCTGATCCCCGCGCAGTACGAGCTCGTGGAAAAGATCGACCAACTTGTCGAGCTGGACGAGGTCGCTGCTCAGAAAGCGGAAACCGAAAACGCTGAACGGGCTCGGATGGAAATCGCCATCCGGCTTGCCACGGCGAGTGACCGCAAACTTCCGTCGGTCGAGGACCATGCGGCGGCCGCCAAACAGGCCGACTCAGCCGCCGCCGGCCAGCAGACACGGCGCGAGAACGATCGCGCGAAACTGCTTGGCGAATTGCTCGCAACTCCCGAGGGGGCGATGCTGCTTGCCAGAGCCGTTCGGTCAGAAGGCCTGCCAGCGGGAATTCAGGAACTGGCCGTCGCAGCCGCCGCGAAGCACGAAGACCTCACAACGCGCGACCTGTTTGAATCGTTCCTGCCGGCGGACCTGCGAACAAAACGGCTCGGCGACACCGTCGACCCGGCGGACATTTTGAAGTTGACCGGAGACGTTTCCGCTGGCCGCGACCTCTTCGCGAAATCCACGACGGTCCAGTGCCAAAGCTGTCACAAGATCGGTGACGTCGGTAAAGAACTCGGCCCGGACCTGTCTCATATCGGCAAAAAACTGGATCGAGCAAAACTGCTGGCGAGCATCCTCGAGCCGTCGCAGGAGATCGATCCGAAGTTTCAGTCGTGGCTGGTCGAGACGAAAGCCGGCAAAGTCTTCACCGGATTGCTCGTCCGAAAAGACGACGAGGACGTTGTGATCCGCGACGCAAAACTGAAGGAACTCTCTTTCAAGACGGCCGATCTGGAGGGCGTTTTCCCGCTGAGGAAATCGCTCATGCCGGAACTCCTGCTGCGCGAGATGACGGCAACTCAGGTTGCTGACCTGATCGCGTATCTGGGGTCGCTCAAATAGAAGCAGTCGTAACAGACAGGTAACCCGACGCGTGAGCGAGGGCGAAAGTCGATAGACGTGCGCCCTCGCTCACGCGTCGGGTTACGAATAGACCGCACGACCCCCACAATCGGGAAAACGCCGATCGATTTCCGTCGAGCCGGAACGCAGGATTGGGACAAACCTGCAGCGAGTTGAAAATTCGTCGTCGAGTTCTGCTCAGCCGACTGAACCGGACAGTCGGCCCGCACGATATGCTATTCTTCGGAACGGTTTTCGTGCTCGGGTTGGCCCGAATACGCCGCCGCTGGACGTGACAAATCGTGATAACCGGCCTCCGCCGCGGTGTCTCCGCGTTGCCGGTTTCACTCTCTTCCCTTCGGTGTCTCATGATCGCATTCCTCGAGAAGCCCGAGCTGACCGGCCTGCTTGACAGCCTGTCGGCCGTTTCAACGACCGTCATTGTCGGCGCGTTTGCCGTGCACCTGTTCGCGTTTTGTGTGCTGTGGGTGTGGTGGCGGCGAGACATTCAGGCGATCGCCGGTTCGCTCGATGAGTTTACGAGAGGCCTGAAACATCGCAGCGTGCTCGACTCGACCGGACATCTTTCTGATCAGATCGAAGCCTTTCTCACCGACGTCCGCGAGGTGCTCGACATGCCGGACGCGAACGGTGAGCAGAAAACCCTCGCGCACCGGATCGCGATTCTCGATGAAAAGCGGCGTTACCTGAACTCGATGTTTTTCGAAACGAGCTACAACATCTGCCGCACAATGATCGAGGCGTACCCGCTGCTGGGTGTGCTGGGGACGATCCTTGCCATCGGAGCCGCACTGCAGACGGGCGACGGCGAGGCCGCTTCGGCCACCGTCAGCACGATCGTCAGCCGGTTTGGCGATGCGATCTGGTCGACGTTTGCGGGACTCGCCGCCGCGATCTTTCTGATGTTTCTGAACAGCTCGCTTGAACCGCGGTTTCAGCGACTCGCCGAGAATCGGAAGAACGTTCGGGAAACGGTCGCGCTGGCCAAACGCGAACTGGCACTCAAAGTGGAGAGCGCTTCGTGACTGCTCGCCGACTGACATTTCAGCTGACTCCGCTGCTGGACCTGCTTCTGATCGTACTTTTCGCACAGTTTATGGAAGTGCGGGACACGACCGAAAATCAGGAGCAGACGTCTTCTGCGCAGGTTGAGAATCTTGAGTCCGATCGAGACAACACGGCCGCGCAGCTTGCGCGACTTCAGGCGGAGTTCAACCAGCAGTCCAGGGAACTCCTCGCGAAAGACGTACAACTGGCGGCTGCGGAAGCAGAAGCGCAGAAGCGGCTGACCGAGCTCTTCGCAGTGCATCAGAAGCTCAACCAGACCGCCTCTGAGCGACAGGCAATTGCCAGTCTTTATTCGAAGCTGTTCGACCTGCCGGACGAAATTGTCGAACAGCTTCTTTCCCAGGACGATCGCCGGTTGACGCCGGATGAGATCCGGAAACTTCAGGAGCAGTTCAAGGAGCTTGCTGCGAAACAGCCCGGTGAATCTGCGCGACATCTGCTCACCGTCGACGAAATGTGGAAGCGGTGCGACGTCTGGAATGTTTACATCAAGCCGAGCGGCCTGACGGTTGTGAAAACGGGTGACAGGATGCACCAGTTCGAGGCGGCCACTCCGCAGGCATTCTCGGATGAGGTCTACGATTTTTACCGGAAGGTGCCGCCGCAGAAGAGCCTCGTGATTCTGCTGCTTTCGTACGGCAACATCGACGCCAACATTTACGAAGCGGCAATCGATGGTCTCCCGAAAGCGGCCGAGCGGATGCGGTCGGCCTCGGGAGGCAAGTCGCGGTTTGAATCGGCTGTGCTCGGATTCAATCCGTCACCGCCGGGCGAGAATGCGTCACGCTGAACCTGCCGGCTGGACGAGCAGAACTCGTCCGTCCTCCTGGCGACGACGCGATTCAGTGAACTCGCTGTCCGGGCACGGCGCCTTCGTCCGGGCTCAGCAGGAACACTTCCTCGCCGCCCGATCCCGAGGCACAGACCATTCCCTCGCTCGTGCCGAATCGCATCTTGCGAGGTTTCAGATTCGCCACGCACACAACCAGCCGGCCGATGAGGTCTTCCGGTTTGTACGCCGCTTTGATTCCGGCGAAGACGTTGCGTGTCTCGCCGCCGCCCAGGCTCAACGTGAGGGCGAGCAGTTTGTCGGCTTCCGGCACGTCGCTGGCCGAGACGATTCGAGCGACTCGCAGATCGACTTTGACGAAATCGTCGATCGTGCATTCTTCGCTCATCGGCTCGGCGGCGAGGGCTTCCGGGCCGTCATTCCACTGATCGCCAGCGGCTTCCGATTCCGCGGCTTCGTTTTCGGCTTTCGATTCTTCAATCATGGCTGTGACCTGTTCTTCGGTGACTCGCTTCATCATATGCTGGAACTTGCTGACCGGCGTTCCGATCAGCGGAGTTTTCACGTCATCCCACTTTTCGATGGGAACATTCAGCAGTTCGACCGTCTGCTCCGCCAGCCGCGGCAGGACCGGGCTGAGGTACACCACCAGCTGCCGGAACAGATTCAGCGCGACTGAGCAGACCGCCTGAACCTCGCCCTGTTTCTCTGGATCTTTTTTCAAAGTCCACGGCTGAGCTTCCTCGACGTACCGGTTCGCGGCATCGGCGAGGGCCATGATTTCTCTCATGGCTCCGCTGTAGTCACACCGCTCGTAAGCGGCGGCAATGTCGTCGGCCTTTGCCGCCGCGGCCTCGAACAGACCACCGTCTTCCGGATAGGAGTCGGCCAGCGACTGCCCGCCGACGAACTTCGCCGACCGACTGGCAATGTTGACAAGCTTGCCGACCAGGTCCGAATTCACCTTCGCGACCAGCTCTTCCAGGTTCAGGTCGAGGTCGTCCAGCCGCGAACCGAGCTTGGCCGCGTAGTAGTACCGCAGCCAGGCCGGGTTGAGGTGATTTCTATAAGTCGAGGCCATCACGAACGTGCCCTGCGACTTCGACATCTTCTCGCCACCGACCGTCAGGAAGCCATGAATGTGGACCTTCGTCGGCAGGTTGAAGCCGGCGCTCTTGAGCATCCCTGGCCAGAACAGCGTGTGGAAATACGTTATGTCTTTGCCGATGAAATGGTGAATCTCGGTCTCTTCGTCACGCCACCACTTATCAAAGTCCTCGCCGTTCGCGTCGCACCACTGCTTGGTGGAGGCCATGTAGCCGATGGGAGCATCGAACCAGACATACCAGAAGTTGCCAGGCGAGTCCGGGATCTCGAAGCCGAAATACGGGGCCGGTCGCGAGATGTCCCAGTCACGAAGTGGGTCGCCGAGGAAGTGTCCCTTGAGATAGTTCGCAACTTCCGCCTGCAGATGGTCGCCCGACTGAGTCCACTCGTCGAGGAATTCGTGGAGTTGCTCCAGCTCGATAAAGAGGTGCGTTGCCGTGCGAATCTCCGGAGTCGCGCCGGACAGCGTACTCTTCGGATCTTTCAAGTCCGCGGGCGAGTAGGTCGCCGCACACTTGCTGCAGTTGTCTCCGGGCTGATCCGCGGCACCGCACTTCGGGCAGGTGCCTCGCACAAACCGGTCCGCCAGAAAAGTGCCTTCTTCCGGATCAAACAGCTGCTCAATTTCTTTCTCTTTCACGAGGCCCGCGTCGCGGATCGACTTCCAGAACTGAGCACACAATTCGCGATTCTCGTCGCTGTTCGTGCTGCCGTAATTATCGAACTCGATGTCGAATTCGGAGAAATCCCGGATGTGAGCGTCCCTCATTTCGGCAATGAGTGCTTCCTCGCTGCGGCCTTCCTTCCTCGCCCGAATCATGATCGCTGTGCCGTGCGTATCGTCGGCGCAGAGGTAGACGCACTGGTTGCCTCGCAGTTTCTGGAAGCGCACCCAGATGTCCGTCTGGATGTACTCGACCAGATGCCCGATGTGAATGTGCCCGTTGGCGTAGGGCAGGGCGGAGGTAACGAGGATTCTTCGCTGAGTCATTTTGAAAGGATCTTCACCGTAAAAGCGGGGCAGCCTGAAGCCGCATCAAGGCGGGATAATTGCAGATCGCCGGACGTCGTGCCACGGGGCGGAATCGTTGGTCGAATCGCGTTTTTAGCGGAGCGGCGCGAGCCGCCCGGTTTTGCATGGGGAAAGCACGTTCCCACAGGCCTGCAAGAGAAGGCATTGAATTATCCCCGTCGCCTTGCTGTACTGCCTCAAAAGGTGCGGAGAGTACGGACAGTCCTCTGACGCTTTTGTTCGGTTGATCCTGGGAGATGTTCATGAATTCCCGCTTTCGCGACGCGAAGACAGGTGCCCTCAGACACGCCAGTGGCCGGACGCCGCGTCGCGGGTTTACGCTCATCGAGCTGCTTGTCGTCATCGCGATCATCGGGATTCTGGTGTCTCTTCTTCTGCCGGCCGTTCAGCAGGCGCGCGAGTCCGCTCGGCGAAGCCAGTGCCTGAACAATCTGAAGCAGATGGGCATCGCGATGCACTCCTACCATGGAGCGTGGAAGACGTTTCCGATCGGAGCTCTGCACAGTCGCACGCCGAATCTGCGGTATTCGGACGACCGGGGAGCGTCATTCTTCGTCGCGATTCTGCCATTCATCGAACAGGGCAACGTCTACAAGCAGCTTGATCAGGGAGCTGCGGGCGGCGCCGGCAACATGCAGAATGCTGCCAACCCGAATGGAACTTTCCTCGACGGGTTTGAGCTCTCGATTTACACCTGTCCGTCCTCATCGATGACAACACTGACCACTCCGCAGCCTCAGGCACAAAGGGGTGTCATGATGCCGAACTATGTGGGGGTCTCGGGAGCAGCTTTACTGAACGGTGGGCCAAATCCTCTGGCTGAACCAACCTGCAACGGAGTGATGGCCGGGTCCGGAGTGCTCGTGCCGAACCGCAGCATCGCCATGCGGGACATCACGGATGGGTCTTCCAATACGATGGCCGTCGCCGAGCAGTCTGCGTTTGCCCGCACGGCAAACGGTCGCGAGGTCGACCTGCGGAGCTCGAATTCGTACGGCGGCTGGGTCGGCTCGACCGGTTCCGGAACGCCCGGAGACGGCACGTGGTTCTGCACTGACTACCAGTCCTGGAACATTACCACCGTCCGTTACCCGATTAACTTCAAAGATGCCACCAGCGTTTGCGGGGCGTCCGGTCTCGATCCGGTGGACGGCTGCAATCGTCCCATTCAGTCGGCTCACCACACCGGCTGCAACATTCTGCTGGCAGACGGAGCCGTTCGGTACCTTCCGGAAACGATCGACTTCAAAGCGCTGACCAATCTGGCCAATCGGAACGATGGCGAGACGATCGGTCCTTATTGAGCCCTGCGGCTGATTCTCACAGCCCGGCCGGCATTGGCAGCAGCACGCTGTGATGCTCGAAAATCGCCGCCCGACCGTGTTCAGCGATGAGCGGTGTGAAGAACAGCAGGAACGTGTACAGGCCCAGCAGCAGAAACAGCAGACTGCGGCTCAGCCAGCGGAATCCGAACCACGGGACTTCTGTTTTGTGAGCGGCGCGGTGAAGTGCCCAGCCGGTCGCGACTCGCGCCGGGTAGATCGTCACGATAAAAATCATCGTGATGATCCACATCGCGTCCCGCGGCAGCAGGAAGACTTTCGGCAGATAAAGCGGCAGCGACAATACGTAAACGATCGTGATGGCCGAGAGCCAGGCGAGCGGCGCGTAACGGTAAAGCTCGCGAATCGTGCGCAGGTCGAACATCGTCTTCCAGCGACCGGTGACGGCGAACCGTGCCTGGAGAAATGGCACCCAGCTCAGCACTAACATCATCAGCACGCCGCCGACGGCGATCAGCAGGTTCCGTCCGCCACCGTTTGGCCGACCGGCGATCAGCAAAGCCGACGGAATGGCCAGCCACACGAAGGCTCCGACGAAGCCTTTCAGGCCGAGCAGGAAGTGGTGCTTGAGTCTCAGCCGTTGCAGAAAGTCCTTCACACCAGCCGTCGCGTACGCGGTGTAATCGCCAGTGTGCCATTGCCGACTGAGCCAGAACCCGTTCGCCAGAAACGTCAGTGGATTGAAAAACCGGAACGGCAGACGCAAAAGCCAGAGCCTGCCCGTAAACCATCGCCTCGGGATTCCGTCAACGAGCCTCGGGTGAAAAAACGCCCAGAAGCTGCCACCTCTCGCCAGGGCCAGGCAAAGATGAGTTGCGATCAGCGCGGCGACGAGCGGCGTGACGAATTCCAGACCGCCTGAGGTCTCTCCTCCCAGAATGACACGCTGGTCGTCGCGCGCACTCGCAAGCATCCTCAGCGGCAACACCCAGAGCCAGATTCCCAGCACGATCGACCCGATCCTCGGCGCGACGTCAAGCAGCAGAAATGCGTCACGAAATCGCCCGGTTCTGGCAACTCGCGCTTCCACTTCCAGCAGATACCCAAGCGCCAGGAAATTGACGATCGGAACAGCGGCAATCACTGCCAGCAGCAGGATGAGGCTGACGATTCCGAAAACGGCTCGCACAAGCCAGACGAGCAGCCGAAGCGGAGTCCGGATCGACGGTCGCGGCGGCAACCGATACGACGTGACATCGACGCCGTCCCGCTCGGCGATCAGCTCCACGGGAGCCTCGTCGAAAACGATCTCCGGAAGCGAACCGCCAGAGGCCGTCTCTTCATCAGTTTCCAGGACAGTCTGTTGATGTTGAACGTCAACCACGCAATGAGCCTCTCTAGAACGGACAGGTTCGATGAACCCCGGAGAGCCGACGATGTCTCGCTGATTCCGGAAATTCACCAGCGTTAGTGAACTGCCATCGTCGCCTGAGGCGGCTCAATCCTCGCGGAGGATCGTTGATACCTCGTCGATGATCGCGGCCGCCAGAATTTCCAGGCAGCCTTTCGCCAGGATGGACGCATCTTCCTGGTAGAGCCCTTTTCCGTAGGACGACTCATCCGGGAGGTACCAGCACCGCGATCCGTTGGCGAGGGTTGCCACGACGACCGCTCGCCCCGGAAAGCTCTCGCGGATCGTTCGCTGCAACACGTTGTAGTGTTCGCCTTCGAGCACAACCCACACGACGTCGCCCAGCAGCCAGAGCCGAATTCGAAACGGGTAACAGTTGCCTGGCGGGATGTCGCGAACCCGGACCAGTCGGCGGGTCATCCTTTCGATCATGGCCCGGGCGTCTGCCGCCGCCGCCAGGTTGTCACCGTCGCGCGCCTTCTGTTCCTCGGCCGACCAGTGTTCGCGGTCTCTTTCCAGATCCTCGCGAGTCAGCAGGTCTTTCCGGTAAGGCAGTTCGACGGTCGATTCCCGGTAACGCCAGGCGGCCAGGGCAGTCGCTCGTTGTTCTTCGACGGCCCGAGTCTGCCAGGTCCCGATCGTCGCTCCTGAAATCACAGCTCCCGTATAGGTCATCTTCGACCCGCCGGCGGTGTTCGCAGGAAGGCTTTCCAGAGCCGACAGCGCCGCGTAACCCAGCTGACGTCCATTCCGATCTGCAACTTCGACATCCCCGACGAATCCGTCGCGAGGACCGATGTCGCCTGATGCTCCCTGAATGAAAAAGCACGGCGCATCGGTGGCAGTCTCGACGACTTCCCGCATCGCGCCGACATAGTCAGGGCTGATGAGCGTGTTGTCCCAGGCAAGCGTCGTGGGGTGGCACGCGTAGTTGATCATCGTCGCGAGAGTTTTGCCGGACGCCTCGTTGAAAACCCGGGCGACCGGCACCGAGTCATCGGTCATGCCGCCGGGGTTGAAGCCACAGACGAAGCGGTCCGCCTCGTCGTCGAAAAAGTCGCGGTTCTGCGCGAGATTGCAGCGGCCTGTTGCGAAGCCCACGACACTGGCAGTCACGCCGGATGATGCCTCGCGAATCGCGCCCGCGACTTTCGTCGCCAGCTCATCGAGGTACGGAGGAATCAACTCGCCGCCCGGAAGACTGACTCGCTCAAACCCCATCAGGCCGGCGGCGTGAGTGTGCGAAAAAAACGCGACGATGGAATTTCGATCGACCGCTGCCTGCCGGCTGACCGAGTCGAGAAACGCCTCCATCTCCTCGCCCCAGAGCAGACAGTGATCCAGCGCGACGAAGACCGCCGGCGAGTCGGACGCGCCGTGCGGTGCGAGCGTCAATACTGTGGCCGTGAGTGGTCGATGAACTCCCGTTGCGACGTCGTGCTTCGCCGCTCCCCACATGCGATGGTAGATGCCGACCGGCGGAGTGACATCGATCTGAGCGACGCCGGCCAGGCAGCGGCTTTGCGGGAAGTTGACGGTCGTTTGCGATTCGGCAGCGGTCATGAGTGACTCCAGGTTTCAAAAGGTCCCTTCACACCCGAGGGCAGCAGGGACGGGAATGGCGATTACGAATCCAGCGAGCCTTCCCTCACTCGGAGCGTAGCCCAGCAAACAGCCGCCAGAAAGTACATCGACCCGAACAGGATCAGCACGGCGTTCCAGCTGTTTCCGCCGGCCAGGTTGAGAGCCCAGGGTGTCTCCGCAACCCAGACTCGAAACGTTGGTGTGGCAACCGGAAGCAGCCCTGCACCGAAGTTTCCGATCATGTTCATCGTGCTGAAAACCGCCCCGACATTCCGCCCGCCGATGTCCATGCTCGAGGCGTAGGCACAGGGCCCGGCGATGCCGCCCAAAAACGCTCCAGCTCCAATCACGATGGTCGCCATCCTGGCGTCTTCGACAAAGAACGCGCTGAAGACGAGGGCCGCGCATATCGTCAGGCTGAAACTGGCGAGGCCCGATCGAGCGAGCGTGAGGTTCTTCGTCCTACGAAAGATCGCGTCGGAGAGAACACCGCCGATCAGCGAAGCGGCGACCGTACAGATCAGAGGAATCGTCAGCAGCCAGCCGGACTGCGCCGTTGAAACGCCACGGGATTCCTGAAGGTACGTTGCAAACCAGCTCGCGAAGAAAACCTGTCCGGCGGCGCGGAAGAACTGCTGTCCGCAGATCTTCCAGAGAGTCAGACTCGTCAGGATCTTCACCCAGGGAACCGGAGAGGCTTTGGGCAGATTCGACGGTTCGCCGTCGTTGGCCGCGGCACCCGCAATCCAGTCCGCCTCTGCCTGGTTGACTCCGGAATGCTCCGGGGGTGTCTCTCGAAACCAGCCGTAGAACAAAAATGCCCAGACAATTCCCGGCACGGCGTACAGGAAAAAAATGACTCGCCAGTTCAGAACAAACAGCAGCTCTCCCGTGAGTGCCGCGCCCACGGCCGCTCCGACGGACATCGCCGAACCGAGAATGCCGCTGGCGAGAGCTCGCTCCGCCTGCGGGTGCCACTTCGCAATCGACAACGCCGAGCACGGAAACAGTCCGGCCTGAGCGACTCCGTTGACGATCCGTCCTGCCAGCAGCGACGCCGCTCCCTGAGCAAATCCCATCAGCGCGACGGCCGCCGAAAATGCGACGGACAGAATTGGCAGCATCCGTCGCGACCCGAATCTCTGGCCACTCCATCCGCCGGGAATCTGAGCGAGAGCGTACGACCAGAAAAACGCCGGCCCCATGATGAAGCCCATCATGTCTTCGCTGAGATCGAGGTCCGCCCGGATGGTCTTCTCGGCAACGCTGATGCTGGTCCGGCAGAGGTAAGCCAGTGCGGCCGCAACGGCCAGCCAGATCGACAACTGAAACCGGACCTGAGTGCGTTGCATGGAGCCTGCCGTCATGCTGGGTCCGATGTGAACGGAAACTGTGCGGACCTCACCACCGTACCCGGATCAGGCCTCGGGAGAAATCGTGACGACCCCGCAACGAACCCGGCGCCCGTGAAGTCGCCTTCGCGGACGCGGCAAACTCATTCCGAATATAGTTCCGCCGAGACGTCGTCAGCTGCTGTCGACTTCGCCTCGTACCCGGCCGCGTTGAGCACTTCGGGCAACCGGCGGATGGTGCCGGGTTGCAGTTTGGATAGTTTTTCTGACACTAGGTTCTAGTGGCGTTGCCTTCCGGCAGTCACACCGGAACTGGCTCACAGATCACCGACATCATCGAGGGCTTGGCAATGCGATGGATTCATTTCGCAGCAGTCGTCGCGGCAATTCACTCCGCAATTCCGCTGGTCGCCAGGTCGGCTGATCCGGCGCAGACTTACGCGACCGGCGACCGCGCGCTGTGGACGACGTCGAACGTTGTCGGCTCACCGGATCCGCCAGCGAAGTACGTCACTGAGGTTGCGTTCTCGAATTTGAAGTTCGATGAGCCGCTGGCGTTCGCCGTCGTGCCGGAGCTCGACCGGATTGGCATTGCCGAGCGGTACGGAAAGATCTTCACGTTTCCGAATGAGCTCGCCACGAAGGATCGGACCCTGCTGCTGGAGTTAAAGCGGACGGTCATGGGGCTCGCTTTTCATCCGGAGTTTGCGAGCAACGGAAAGTTCTATGTGACGTCTCTTCCCGATCCCGGAACACCGACGGACAAGGGCACCCGCGTCTCTGAGTTTCTTGTGAGTGACCGATCAAAGATGACGGCGGATCCTGGATCGGAGCGGATTCTGATCGAGTGGCCGAACGGTGGTCACAACGGCGGCTGTCTTCGGTTTGGCCCGGATGGGTTTCTGTATCTGGCAACCGGCGATGGCAGCGGCATCGCGGATCAGCGGGAAACCGGACAGGACATCAGCGACCTGTTTGGCTCGATCCTCAGGCTGGACGTTGATCATCAGTCCGGCGACTTGCCGTACGCCATTCCCAAAGACAACCCGTTCGTCGGCGTCGCAAATGCTCGCCCGGAAATCTGGTCTTACGGTCATCGCCAAATCTGGAAGTTCAGCTGGGACTCGGCCGACGGAACGATGTGGGCCGGCGAAGTCGGGCAGGACCTGTGGGAGATGGTTTACATCATCCAGCGCGGCGGCAATTACGGCTGGAGTGTCCGGGAAGGCCGGCACCCGTTCCGGCCGGAGCGGCCCAAAGGTCCGAGCGAATTCATCGAGCCGATCGTCGAGCACCCTCATCACGATTTTCGATCGATCACCGGCGGCTTCGTTTATCACGGCACGCGGCTGCCGGAACTGCGAGGTCACTACATTTACGGTGACTACGACACGGGCAAGATCTGGGCACTGAAGTGGGATGCGAAGAAGCAGACCGTCGCCGCGAATTTCGAACTGTGCGACGTCCAGTTGCGAGCGGTGGAGTTTGGACAGACTCCCGACGGAGAGATCTTCATCGTCGACTTCGCGGGCGGCCAGTTGCACGAGCTCGCACTTGCCCCGCCGGTTAAAGAAGTGGAACCGCCATTTCCTCAGAAGCTGAGCGAGACCGGTCTGTTCACATCCACGGCGAAACATTCTCCGGCGACGGGAGTCATTCCGTATGACGTGATCGCTCCGCTGTGGTCCGATCACGCTCACAAGGATCGGTTTCTGGCGATTCCAGGTGCGTCGCAGGTGGAATTCGACGCGGTCACGTATCCACAGCCGGCTCCCGGATCGCAACCGAGTTGGCGGTTTCCGGATGGCACGGTTCTCGTGAAAACCTTTTCACTGGACATGGAAGCCGGCAATCCGGCCAGTCGGCAGCGGCTGGAAACGCGATTGCTGCATCACAAGAAAATGGACGGGAAGGACAACGAGTACGGGGCTCAGGTGTGGCGAGGCTACACGTACGTCTGGAACAAAGAGCAGACCGACGCCTTCCTTTTGGAATCGAAAGGGCTCGATCGAACCTACGAAATTCGCGATGCCAGCGCGCCCGGCGGAGTCCGCAAGCAGACGTGGCATTTTCCCAGCCGAACCGAATGCACGCTGTGTCACACGATGGCGGCGAGATACGTTCTGGGAGTCAGCACCGAGCAGATGAACCGCAGCTTCGACTACGGCAAGGACATTGGCCGAAAGAATCAGATCGAGCACCTCAACGAAATCGGAGTGTTCGACAAAGCGATTCCGGAAGCGGCGGACAAGCTGCGTCGGCTGTCTGACTACCACGATTCCACAGAAAGTCTTGCGAGCCGCGCACGGTCTTACCTCCACGCAAACTGTTCTCACTGCCATCGAAAATGGGGCGGTGGCAATGCGGACTTTCAGCTCCTCTCGACGCTTCCCGTCGGAGAGACAGGAACGCTCGACGTGCGACCCGGCCAGGGAACGTTTGAGTTGCAGAATGACCCGCGTCTTCTCGTTCCGGGTGATCCGGATCGATCGTTGATTCATCATCGCATGAAACTCCTCGGACTCGGCCGGATGCCTCACATCGGATCCAGCGTTCGCGATGATGAGTCGGTCGAGCTGATCCGAACCTGGATCAAACAGCTGAAGCCGTAAAAACCGTGGCGATCATCCGTCGCCTTTCGGCCCCGCACCCGACGGTGCGCGGCCAGTCTTTTCGAACAGCATTGGGAGCTTTTGACATGTCCTTCCAGCAGGTTCTCGCAGATGCCCGTGCTCAGTCCGACTGGATTGTCGGCCTTCGACGCACGCTCCATCGGTTTCCCGAATTGATGTATGAGGAGGTCAAGACCAGCCAGCTTGTCTGCGACACTCTCGACCAGCTCGGCATCGCCTATGAGCGAGGGATCGCGGTCACCGGAGTGGTCGCGACTCTGGGAACCGGCGAGTCGCCGTGCATCGCGCTGCGGGCGGACATGGACGCGCTGCCAATTCACGAAGAGACCGATGTGCCGTTTCGCAGCGAGGTCGACGGAAAGATGCATGCCTGCGGCCACGACTGTCACACGGCGATGCTGCTCGGCGCGGCGAAGCTGCTGCGCGAACGCGAGTCGGAACTGCGGGGCACGGTGCGGTTGCTGTTTCAGCCGGCCGAAGAAGGCGGTGCCGGCGGAAAACGAATGCGCGACGAAGGGGTACTCGATAACCCCGGCGTTGAGCGTATCTTCGGGCTGCACGTCTGGCCGAAGCTGCCGACGGGCACGATCGGCTCGCGCGCGGGAACGTTTCTCGCCGCGGCCGGTGAAGTGGAGATCACGATTCACGGCAAGGGCGGGCACGCGGCGATGCCTCATCTCTGCATCGATCCCGTCGTGACCGCGGCGAAGGTGATCACCGAACTGCAGACGATCATCTCACGCAACCTCGACCCGCTGGATTCAGGCGTCATCAGCATCACGACGGTCCACGGCGGCGAGGCTTACAACGTCATCCCGGAAACGGTGCGGTTGTCCGGCACGATTCGGGCTCTGACGATGGACCGCTTTCGCTGGCTTCAGGATCGTGTCAAGACGCTGGCTTCACAGGTGGCCGCCGCCAATGACTGTTCGGCGACCGTCGAGTTTCACGGCGAAGCTTATCCGCCGACGGTGAATGACGCCGACGTGTGGAGCGACGTCCAGGACTTTGCCGCGGAATTACTGGGACGTGAGGCCGTCCACGAAATTCCGCCCGTGATGGGCGGAGAGGATTTCGCGTTCTACACCGAGCGCGTTCCAGGCTGCTTCGTGGGCCTTGGAGTCAGCAACGAAGCGACCGGCTGCACCTATCATGTGCATCATCCAAAATTCAAAGTCGACGAGGATGCGCTGCCGATCGGGTCGGCACTTCATGCGTGCTTTGCGCTCCAGAGTCTGAGCCGGTAGAACTCTTGCACGAAGGCTCGGCCGTCGCTGCGAAATTCGCGCTGACGAGACGTCCGGCCGTCTGGCGTGTAACTTCCGTGCTGACGTGTGGCAGGTTCGCAGCCGGCACCACCAGTCGAAACTCAACTCATCAGAGGTTCCACTTATGAGACGTCACTTCCAGTCGATCGGCCTTTGGACACTGCTTCTGACACTCGCCTGTTCGGCGGTCGCGACGGCTCGCGAGCCGAACTCAAAACAACTGCAGGTCTTTATTCTGGCCGGGCAATCAAACATGGTCGGCCACGCCAACTACATCACGATTCCGCGGCTGTTCGCCGACGAACGGCCGGAGGTCCAGAAACTGGCTTCGCTCGTTTTCAAAAAAGGCATGACAGTCACACGAAAGACCGTCGACGAACAGATCGCCACGCGGATTGAACGGGACAAGATCAACACGGACCTGCGTAAAAAGACGATCGAAGGGGAGGCGGCCATCGCCGCCGCTCAGGCAAAGGTCAAGGAACTTGAGGCGAAGTACGATGAGCAGACACTGGCGATCAAAAACGCCTTTGCGGTTTCCGATCGAGTCTACATCTCGTCCATTGCCGACGGTCATCAACGGTCCGGCCCGCTGACCGTCGGCTTCGGCGGGAGCTCCGACAAGATCGGTCCTGAGCTGGGCTTCGGGATGTCTCTCGCGAAGAAACTCGACGCTCCGATTCTGCTCATTAAGACGTCCTGGGGCGGCAAGTCGCTGCACTACAACTTCCGTCCGCCTTCGGCCGGTCCTTACGAGTTGAACGAGAAAGAAGCGGCCTCCGACAAGGCGGAACAGATTAAGCAGGATGCCGGACTGAACTACCGCATGATGACCGAGCAGGTCAAAAAGGTCCTTGGTGATTTGAAGGCTCACCACCCGGCCTACGACGAGGCGGCAGGCTACGACCTGGCTGGGTTCGTCTGGTTCCAGGGCTTCAACGATCAGTTCTCGGACGCGTTCCGCGACAACTATCGAGGCAACATGGTCACCTTCGTGAAGGACGTTCGGAAAGAGTTCGCGGCCCCGACCATGCCGTTCGTCATCGGCGTGATGGGCACGGGAATTACCGCGGAGAAGGTGGCGGAGAATGCTGTGTCGGTCGGGCAGAGAGACGCCGCGAAAGCCCCCGAGTTCAAAGACAACGTGGCCTCGGTCGAGAGTTACGAAGTGTACGACCTGGATGCTCTCGAAGTGTTTCAGAAGGGCTGGCAGAACCACTTTGCAGAGTGGTGTGCTGTGGGAAGCGACCGGCCGTACCACTACCTCGGCAGTGGAAAATTCTTTGTTCGCTTCGGCGATGCCCTCGCCACGTCGATGGCGGGTCTCATCGAAAAACAATAGCGAACGAAAGTCGATAAACCAGATAGTGCGCTGAGCAGGACGGTTCTGTTTCTACGCTGGTGACAAGCTGTCCTTCAATTGCCGGGGACTGTCTGGTTTTTGCCCCGGGCTTTGATTCTGCACGTCACATTGGATTCGTCAGAGGACAAGGCAATGGTTGAGTTGCTGCCTGGCGATCCCGCGCCGGATGCAGAGCTGAAGAGTCTTAGCGGTGAGAGCGTTCGACTGTCTGAATTTGCCGGTCGGTGGCTATTGCTGGTGTTTCATCGGCACCTGATGTGACTGCTGTGCCGGGAGCATGTGCTGCAGTTGCAGCAGCGAAAAGGGGAGATTGATCAGCTTGAGCTGTGCGTTGTGGTTGTCACTTTCGAAACACCTCAGCGGGCAGCAATCTACGTTGAAGATACAGACTTGCCGTGGCCGGTGCTGATCGACGAGTCACGTTCTCTCTACCGCACGTTTGGAATGGGCAGCGGCAGTTTCTGGCAGATTTGGGGTCCGCAAAACTGGAGCGCGTTCATCCGGGTCATCGCGAGAGGACGGTTACCGAGGCGACCCCGCAACGACGTGAATCAACTCGGCGGTGACGTGCTGATCGATCCCGAAGGAACCGTGCGTGTGCATCACGTCAGCCGCAGCCCGACGGACCGTCCGTCGATCGACTCGCTGGTCGAAGTCGTCCGTTCGGCCTCGCAAGGTCCTGCGGCAGAAGACACCGGTTTCTGACTCACGTATCGCGGCGGCAGCCATTTCCCCTCGTCACCAGGACTGCTACTCGTCGACGCTCTGGTGCGCTTGTGAGTCGTCGTGTTCGATGCGGATTCGCACGACGCGGCGTTCGTCAGATTCGAGGACCGTCACTTTGAGGTCTCGCCAGTTAAAGGACTCGTTCTGGACCGGGATGCGGCCCAGGTGAGCGACGACGAAGCCGCCGATCGTGTCGTAATCGCGGTCCCGGTCTTCAGGCAGGTCGTAGTCAAATTCCTCGACGAGGTCGTCGATGTGAACTCGCGCGTCGAGTTCGTTGATGGTCGGTGAGAGGCGTGCGATCGGATCCGGTTCGGTGCGGTCGTACTCGTCGTCGATGTCGCCAACAATTTCTTCGAGCAGGTCTTCCATCGTGACCACACCGGCCACACCGCCGTATTCGTCAAGGACGATCGCCAGGTGAACTCGCTTTCGTTTCATCGTCTGCAGCAGTCGGTCGACGCTGGTCGTCTCCGGAACGAAAAACGGCTTGCGGCTGATCTCGCTCAGGCTGGCGGCGGACTCGGCGGATTCCCCCGTGTATCGCAGAAGGTCTTTCGCGTAGAGGATTCCGACGATGTCGTCGGTCGAACTACCGATGATCGGCATTCGAGTATGCCCCACGTCCAGGATCTCCTGGCGGGCTTCCTCGATCGTCAGGTCGGACTTGATGTACCGCATCTCTGTCCGTGGCGTCATCACCGACGCGACGTCGGCATCTTTCAAATCCATGACCTGATCGATCATCAGACTGGCGTGAGCATCGAGAGCCCCCGTTCGCTCACCAGCGTCGGCGATCGTCCGAATTTCTTCGGCAAGCTGATCCGGATCGTTCGGATTTCGCTCGTTCAGGTCGTAGAGTCGGTGCAGAACTTTGTCGACCCACAACGCGGCTTTTGTCAGAGGCTTTACGACGATCGCGACGATCCGAATCATTGGCCAGAATGTGACGAGAAACATCTCGCCCGTCGTTCGTGCATAAGCACGCGGCAGGACGATTCCGCTGACGGTCAGCGCGAGCAACAGTCCGACCCACTTCATCAGCGTGCTTAACCACGCGTCAGAATTCAGAGTTGACGACTCGTCCGGCACCAGGCTCCACGTGGTGATTCCCGTTGCGACAACGCCAACGACGATCAGCAGTCTCAGGATGTCGAGGCTGATCGAAGCACGCTCCCAGCCTCGCAGGATTTCCAGAAATCGAGCCCCATTGCCGGACTTCTCACAGACTTCATCAAGCCTCGTACGTGAGAATCCGGTCAGGCTGAAGCAGCCCAGCGAGAGCAGAAAGAGCAAGGCAAACTGAGCCAGGCAAAGCACCGTCACGAGAGTGTCGTTCATGTGTCGCTCCCGGCAGGAGGCGCGACCGGGCGAGTTGGAAGTGGCTGTTCCAGCCCGAGCAAGGCGAGAACTTCCCGCTCGCGCTGCCGCATGACCGGTAACTCGGCATCGGTCAAGTCGTCGTAGCCGCACAGGTGCAGCAGGCCGTGCACGATGTACAGCGTCAATTCGTCGAGCGGTTGCCAGCCGAATTCCGAAGCCATCATCGCGGCGTATTCCGAGCTGACGATGATCTCGCCGTCGATTGTTTTTCCGGTGCCGCGAGGAATTCCGGAGGCTTCCTCGTCTCCTCCGGTCGATTCCAGAAGGAAGCTCAGGACGTCGGTTTCGTAGTCGTGGCTCAGGTACTGCCGGTTCAGTTCGTGCATCGTCGAGTTGCCGACGATTGCGACACTGATTGTCGCGGCGACGATTTCTTCTGCGGCGAGCGTCTGGCGAACGATCTCGCGCACGGCTTCTGTTTCAACGGACAGGCAATCCTGATGATCGGCGACGTCGACCTGGTACATCGAGGTTAGGCGTTCGTTGGGGCGTAAATCAGTGGAGGTCCGAAAAGTGAAAGCGTTCTACTTCGAAAGCAGTTGAGCGACCACAGCAACGCTGACAGTGTTTCCGAGCAGGATTAATGGCCATGCGACGGAAAATGAAATCCAGCGACCATTTCACCGGATAAAAGCCTTTGTGTGGCCCTCACTACTTGAGGCCTTACGCGGTTCGTTGTTGTTCGGGGTACTTGATGCGTCCGTGGTAAATCGCGGTGAGCGACTTGATCAACGACTCTTCGACCGTCCGCACATCGCTCAGAGTGAGGGAGCTTTCTTCGAACTGGCCGTCGAGCAGTTTATCCATTGTGATCTCGTGAACGAGAGTTTCAATGCGTCGCGGGGTTGGCTCGCTGAGCGTGCGGCTGGCACTCTCGACGGCATCGGACAGCAGCATGACGCCGGCCTCTTTCGTTTGTGGCCGCGGGCCAGGATAGCGAAAGGAAGATTCGGCCACTTCCGGTGCGTCTTCTTTGGCTTTCGCCTGTTCCATTGCCTCGTGATAAAAATACTTCACGAGTGTCGTGCCGTGGTGCTGCTCGATGAAGTCGATCAGCGGCTGCGGCAGGTGGTGCTGCTGCGCCAGGTCGATTCCGTCTTTGACGTGGCCAATGATGATGAGCGTGCTCATTGCCGGGGCGAGGCTGCTGTGCCGGCTTTTCATGCCCTCCGTCATGTTTTCCACAAAGTACTCTGGCTTGAGGATCTTGCCGATGTCGTGGAAATAGGCACCGACTCGAACAAGCAAACCGTTGGCACCGATCGCGTCGGCCGCGGTCTCGCCAATACTCGCAACAGAAATGGAATGGTTGTACGTGCCGGGAGCACGACGGACGAGTTCCTGCAGCAGCGGGTGCGAGATGTCGCCCATCTCAAGCAGACTGATGTCGGTGACGACTCCGAATCCGGATTCAATAAACGGCAGCGTCACAGTCAGAAGGATCCCGGCGGCAAGACACCAGCCGGCTCCGATGAGCCCTTCGGACAACAGCCAGCCGTTGCCCCAGACGATCGTCAGCGAGGAACCCCTGAGGATCTCCATGCCAACAAACAGACCAAGGAACACGCAGCCGGTGATGAAGCCAACCCGCGTCAGGGTCGCCCGTGACGGAACATGAGTCAGCAGGATGATCGACGTCGCGGAAACTGCCATCAGGATGACAAAGTGCGAAAGGTCCTCACCAGTGGCCAGCGTCAGAATCAAACTCACGGTCAGAGCCGTCATCGCTGCCATCACTTGATTGCAGGTCACAGCAAAGATCATCGCGATCAGAACGACGGGAATGATTTCCGGCTGATGAGGGAACGTGGCCAGCCAGCGGCCGACTGCCACGGCGGCAATGATCGACAGCAGATAGATGATCAGCCGCGGCCACGATTTCGTAAATCGCGGTTCGTTGCGAACGAGGTAGTAACCATTGATAACTGCCAGGACGGAAATCATCAGGACGACGGTCAGGGCTCGGATGAGGCGAAGGTGCAGTGGCATCGCGGCCACGGCGGCGGCGTGTTCGTCGCTGAGAAGTGAGAGCTCTTTTTCGCGAAGGAGTTCTCCTGCGCCGACGAGCACCTGGCCGGGGTACCAGATTTCGCGAACCTCATCGACGGTGCTTCTGGCGACAACCTGTTCCTGAAGAGTCCGTTGCCGGTCATACCGCAACGTTGGTCGCAGACTTGAGGTCAGCCAGGCTTCGACACGCGGTCGAATCCGGCTCAACATCGGCATTGTTTCCCAGACAACGTTCAACCTTCCGGTTGGTGAAAGCATCTCGACCAGATCGACATCTTTATAATTCACCGGCGTGTCGCTGTTCGCTTCCTCACTCACGATCACGAGCATCTGATCTTTGCCGATGCCGTGCGCGGAGACGTCTTTCTGATCTACGAGTCCCAGGCGATCAATCTCGCTGAGTAATCGCTGGAACTCGGCGAGCAGCCCTTCGATACGTTCCATTCGGGTCTGCTGAGTGACTCCGTCCTGAGCGTCCATCGCTCGTACGAGGTCACGCAATCTCGCGAATTCCGGTTCATTGACGGCCGGTTGTTCGGGATCGGAATCCGTCGATTCTTCCGCACGCAGCCCAAAGACCAGACTCAACTCGGGTGAGAGATCGGTTCCGACATTCGCATCCGCGACGGTTCGAAAATCGGTCCGCAGCTGATCGGAGAGCAATGTCGTGTCGAGCGGACTTCGTTGAAAATGCAGCGGAACCCGTTCCTCTTTCTGCTGCCGCAGCCGATCGGTTTCGTCATGATTGACCCGACTGAACTGTACGGTCGCGAGCACGCCGTGGTCGCTGCGGTCACCCGGACGAAATTCCAACGGAGCCCGCCAACCTTCGACGATGATGGTTAAAACGAGAATCGCAACCAGACAGGCCGTGACACGGGCGAGCGTGCTGCGGTCTTTCAACATCGAAAATGCGCGCGAGACCAGACCACGAGACGCCTTGATGGTCGAGGCTCGTGAGCTGCGATGGCGACGGTGCCGTTGCCCGAAAAAAGCCATGTCTGATTCGCTCGACCTCTTGAGGTGAGCGTCCGGTAGTTGTCAATCGCCAGCGATCAGTTCTTCGAACGTGACCCACTGCGTTTGTGATCGTCGTCGTAGGCCCGGACAATTTCGCGGACCAGCCGATGGCGGACGATATCCTGACCGGACAGCCGCACCGCTTCAACTCCGGGGACATCGCTTAGCCTGGAAATCGCATCAGCGAGTCCGGATTTAACGCTTCCGGGAAGATCGATCTGAGTCGGGTCACCCGTGACGACAATTTTTGAACCCTCGCCCATTCGAGTGAGGAACATCTTCATCTGTGTTGCGGTTGTGTTCTGCGCTTCATCCAGAATGATGAATGTGTCATTGAGCGTCCGGCCACGCATGAAGGCGAGCGGAACGATCTCGATGATGTCATTCTCCATGTACCGCTTGACCTGTTCGTAGTTGAGTATGTCGATCAGTGCGTCGAGCAGAGGGCGGAGATACGGATTCACTTTCGCAAGCATGTCGCCCGGCAGAAACCCGAGCTTTTCGCCAGCCTCGACAGCCGGTCGAACCAGCACGATTTTCCGAACCTGCTCGGTCCGCAGCGCGTTGAGTGCCATCGCGACGGCGAGGTACGTTTTGCCAGAGCCGGCCGGACCGGTGCAGAACACGAGATCGTTGCCTCGAATTGATTCGATATAGCGTTCCTGGCCAGGACTTTTCGGACGGACCGAGCGAGCTTTGTCGAACAGGTCGATTCGCGAACCACCGTTTCCGTTCGAGCCGTTTCCGTTGGAGCTGTCCTGAACTCGCCGCGCCTCCGCTCGCGCGGAGCGCGGCTCCGGATGAGACAGCTCGTCAGTCACGATTTGAAGTTGAGTCGCCGGTTCGACGCCGGTGTGGCGGTCGATGATCCGTTCGACTTCTGTCGGAAAGAGCTCGCCGTGTTTCCTCAGG
The DNA here is from genome assembly GCA_027623235.1 of Planctomycetota bacterium. Lineage (GTDB taxonomy): Bacteria > Planctomycetota > Planctomycetia > Planctomycetales > Planctomycetaceae > JAQBVJ01. The sequence goes on along the minus strand of JAQBVJ010000020.1, from coordinate 3,628 downwards.
ATGGCCTGAAGTTCCGAAAGAACTTTGAGTCCCGCTTGAACCTGATCCTGTTCGCCACTGAGCCGCAACTCATCACCACGCACGACGACCGAAACGCCGAGACGATCCCGAACGACGCGAAGGTGCTGATCCTGACAGCCGAAAAGTGCGCGAATCTGTTCCTGATCTTCGAAGCGCAATGTGGTTTCCGACATGGATTCCTCTTCATGGATAGATGCCGGAATTGGTCGGATACGTAACAGCCGACATTCCGGAGTGGTCCGCACCTGTGGTTGAGTAGCGAAAACCCCAATGAGACGCGTCATGCGTCCTCGTTTTTATTGTACGCCGAATCTGCTGCTCGGAAACCAGGCGAACCAGGCCTCTGTGAGAATTCCCTCAACAAGGGAATCCGTCTCCGTTTCGACGTTGACAGACCGCCTGGACACGGATGCCGCTTCGTCGTTCGCGCCAGTCAAGGAATCGTCAGAAAATCGACGGTTGGAACCTGCCGTCGTTGAAGGACTTGCAATTCCGGTTTGCCAGATTTGCATCCCGGAGTCAGTTCCACGACAGCCTGTCGCCAGTTTGATCGCACCTGGCCACAAATAAAAGGTTGTTCAAAATTGCCCAGGGTAGGCGATTTTCATCAAGTCCAGAGAACACGCTCCCGCAAAAAGTGATTGGATTGAAGGCTCTCGGCGTTGAACCTGTTTCGGGATAACGTTTTGTAGTCAGGCGAGGATTGAGTCGCCGCAGAACCGAATTGTTGCCTGATCGAAAAAGTCTCGCATGGGAGTGTGACGCGTTTCACAGACAAACTGGTCCTGCGAAAAACACAATCGAGCTTTGGCACACACTTCGCTTCTGGCGGGTATTGACTGTCGGAGCCTGACTCATTGTCAGCTTCTGCAAGTTTTCCGCAGAGGATTGCGGAATTGAGTCCAGGAAAATTGAGTTTGGATCGATTTTCCTCCAGCACGAAGAGACGTTCACACGTACCTCGGCTGCTCGATGTCTTGTAAAAAGGGACGCGGACCTATGACCACGATCTCAAAAACTGACACGACAATTCGCCCTCTTCGCTCCGAATCTGTGGACATCGATGTCCGTGATTTCGAAGGGTGTGATTTCGAAGGGTTCAGTGACTCCCGACTGGTCGAACTGTCTCGGGATGAAAACCACGAGGCATTCGGAGAACTCGTCCGTCGATACGAGGGACGATTGATGCGAGTCATTTCCCGCTTTATTCTCGACCAGGATCTGGTCGAAGATCTGGCGCAGGATGTTTTCCTTCGGGTGTACCGTCGACTGGAGCTGTTTGACGCTTCGCGACGATTCGGTCCGTGGCTGTTTCAGATCGGGGTGAACCTGACTTTGGATCATTTGCGGAAAACTCAAAGGAGAATCCGGTGGACTCTCTTCAGTCAGCGTAACAGTGACCAGTCGCAATCAATCGACCCGGCAACGGACGATCCGCGGCAGCAACTGGACCTGGCTCAGGAAGTCCGAGCAGTCCTCGACCATTTGCCGGAGAAGTACCGAACGGTGCTTGTCCTGCGGGACCTCGAGAATTTCTCAACAGCAGAAATCGCGGCGATCCTGAATCGGAAGGAAGCCACGATCCGCTGGAGACTCGCGGAAGCCCGGTCGAAATTTCAAAAGCTTTGGGTTGCCAAACAGAATCGGGAAACGGTCAGCAATGGGTCCGAGGCCGAAGCCAATGAATTGTCGAGCGGCACGTAAGCGAATCGGCCTGTGGGTCGGAAACGACCTGAGCCAGTCAGCCATCGAGTCACTCGAACAGCACATTGAAAACTGCCCGAAATGCCAGGAGCGCGCCGAGGCTCTTTTGTCGAGCTCGGACGTGCTCCTGGCTTTCAATACAGAGACAGTCCGTTCGCCATCGGATAGCGTCTGGGATGATGTGCGCCAGCAAATTGAAGCGGACCCTCGTCGAGAACGCCTCCGCTCTCACCAGCTGACCGGTGGGTTGCTCCTTGCCGCCGCGATGCTTCTTTTGGCCGTCCTTCCGGATCTCCTTGCCACCACACCGGCTCGCGTGTTTCCCGTCGGCGACTCGGCACCGGTCATGGTCCTTCCGCCCGAGTACTCACGGTACTACCCGGACCCGACCTGGCAGGAACTGGAGACGCTGGACACGCCCTCACGCCGCGGTGCCGCTCGCAATGCTGCCTACGGGTACTGAGTCCCGACCGGTCATGCCGGTCGATCGACGTCCCGACCGATCACCGACCGACGAGTTGCACTCCTGGCGGAGTGACGGATAATCAGCGGTCGATTTAGCGAGTTTGCTGACCACAGCACGGGATCCGCCAATGCCGATTTTTGAGTATCAGTGTGAAGAGTGCTCCACCGAGTTCGAGCTTCTCGTGAGATCCGGCGAGTCCCCTGAGTGTCCATCCTGCGGAACGAGCCGACTCAACAAGCTGTTCAGTGCGCCTGCCGCGCCCGTGATTCGAGGCGCATCGCTGCCGATGGCTGGCGGCTGCCCGCCCTCAGATGCTCCACCGTGCCGACCCAACTGCTGCCGGCTGCCGTAATGCCGATCACGACGCGGCGCGTCGGTTGGCGCTGGCAGGAAGCGGTCGAACTTTGCGTCAGCCCGCTTCCGGATGATCAGCGGCCCGAGGTCGCCGACGAGCTGCTTCGCGACGCAAGGTCCGGTGTGACAAGTCTCCGCCCGTCGCGGGTCGTCATCGAGAACCGAACTCTGCTCGGTTGCATCATCGTGGCGAAGCAAATGGATTCGTCGTGGCTACTGCAGCTGCCCGTGGTTTCGGAAGAGGTGACTGATGCGGAATGCCGGGACGAGATTCGGCGTGCGCTGGTGACAGATCTCGCGACGGATTTCGATCTGTCCGACTCGTGGATCGCGCAGATCCTGCTCACTCACGAACAGGAATCCGACAGTCGATTTCTTACGGAAAACGGGTTCCCGATCCTGACCGAACTCAGTTTCATGAGTGCCACAGTATCGGAGCACCGACCTCGCCCGCCGGAAGGCGAGTTGTGGCAGTCGGACAGCTGGTCGGAATCAATCCGCCCGCGGTTTGACGCGACGATCACAGCGACCTATCAAGGAACGCTCGACTGCCCTGAACTCAACGGTCTTCGAAGTGAGGAACTGGCATTGCTCGGCCACGAGGTTTCGGGACCGTTTCAGCCCGATCTTTGGCAGATTTACTCGCAGGCTGAGACGGATGCCGGACTCATTCTGGCTCGTTGCCACTCCGATGAATCGGAACCGGTTTTCGAGATCGTTTATTTCGGTGTCACTCCGCCGTTTCGAGGTCGCGGGCTCGGCCAGAAAATGCTCGCCGATCTTTTCGCCGAGGCTGCCCGGCAAGGTGTGTCAGAGATCATGCTTGCCGTCGATGTCCGAAACGCTCCAGCCATCCGGCTCTACGAACAGTCTGGCTTTCGCGAATTCGATCGCCGGCAGGTTCACGCGAGGCTTGGGGCAACCAGGTACGGCGAGCCGGGTGAAAGCCCGCCGCCCGCCGCACCCTGTCGTTTATACATAAGTCGCCCGACATTTTCATGAACAATATTCACATTTGGCACGACATTTGCGCCGTCATCGGAGGCAGGAAACAGCCTGCCACAATTGCATGACGGAGCGACA
>JAQBVJ010000143.1 GCA_027623235.1 Planctomycetota bacterium | reverse complement strand
CCGAGTCCTGCGGAAGCGATTCCAGTCTGGGTGCCGCCGCCGTTGCCGTTGCCGTTGCCGTTGCCGTTGACTTCGTGGCGAACGGGTTGGTGGCGAACGGATTGACTTCTGCACCTGGAGCTGGCTCAACGAGTCCTGCCTCCGGTTCGCCCGCTTCGTCAATGAACAGCGGCGGGGACGTGACCCGGGCGGTTGCCGTTCCCGACTCAGAGAGGCTGCCAAAGACAGGTGCCGTTTCTTCCGCCGAGTCAGTCAGCGAAGTCGCAAAGGGATTTGCTTCAGCGGGAGCTTCTTCTGTGAAAGCTTCCTCAGCTGAGACAGTCGCGATTCCTGTTCCTGCCCGGTCGGCAAAGTCGGTGAACTCGGGAGCAAAAGGGCTCATCCGAGGCAGCACTTCCGAACGAACGGGACGGTTCGCGAAGTCCGGCACCGGAGCGGTGTCTGCTGTCAAAGTTTTCTCAGCGGTTTCCTGATCGCCGGGTTCAGAAACGGGCTCTCCATTCTGCGAGAGTAGTTCTTTCTCCGATTCACCGCCGCCTTCACCAGCGGTGGAGGTTGCCTCGCCTCCGCCGGCTCCCGCTGTTGGTTCGTCGCCCGGCTCCATTCCCTTTTGAGCCTGCAGGACAATCAAAAAACCGAGGCCGATGACGCCCGCGAGAGCCGTCAGTTTCCAGGCTGAGTTTTGCATTGGGAATCCTTCCCCCCCTTGAAATTCCATCTCTCGAAACCGGCCATCCAGGCCGGGACTGCGTGCGAAAACAGCGCATTCGGCGCGCGTCCGCTGACGCGACCGCGAGTCTTAGCAGAATTCAGCAATCTGCGCAAAGATGAGTTTGTCTCGACACGGACGGCGAATTCAAAACAAGCTCAATGACGGGACCCCGTGAGCAGAATCGGTTGCCCCTCACAGCGAGATTTCAAGGTGAGGGCAGTTCGAGTTGATAGACCTGCACCTCTCGCCCATCTCTCAAGAAGAATTCGACAGGCCGCATGCCAAGCCGTTCCGCCAGTCGCTTCGACGGCAGGTTCTGAGTCTGGATCGTGGCGAAGATCCGTTTCGCCACTTCGGATCCTGAATCGACGACGGCGCGGGCTGCTTCCAGTCCGTAGCCTTGCTGCTGAAACAGAGTTCCAATTCGCCAGCCGATCTCCACATCACCGCCACGCGGAACGAAACCGCAGAATCCAATCAGTTCAGACGTCTCGCGAACTTCGACGGCCCACTGGCAGAACCCGATGTCACCGAGGCTCCGCTGGTTCTGCTCGATAAATTCCTGGCAGCGTGATCGCGACCAGACGACACCGTCGCCAACAAATCTCATGACGGCCGGGTCGGAACAGATTTCAACGAGCGGCTCGACATCGGTCACACGCCACGGTCGGAGATTCAGCCGAGCAGTCTGGATCATGTTTGAAAATCGCGTCCGTGGGTTTCAGATCTCAATGACAGCGCAAAGAAAAAGCCTCGACAACTGCCGAGGCTTGAGTTGACTCACAGGCTGTCAGCTCTTGTAAATCTTATGTCGCGGCCGGTCGGAAAGAATCTGTTCCTTGCCCCAGTTGGTCACACTCCGAAAATCCTCACTCTGAATGAAGGCGGAAAACGCGGCTTCGTCTGACCACTCGCTGGTGATCAGGTACGACGCGCCGTCACTGACGTCTTTCCACAGCGTCGAATTCGTGTGTCCGTCGGCCGCGTTCAAGGCCCCGATGACGGCGGCAAACTTCTCCTCGAAGTCGTCCTGCTTTCCCTCAATGACGTGATAGTTCATCCCGACAGTAATCATGGTGGATTTTCCTGGTTCTGAATCAGCAGACCGCGACCGAGGCATCGAATGCCGGACGATCACGGACACGGAAGATGGTGAAATGAAAAACCCGGCCAAAACCGGGGCTTTTGACGGTCCCTCTCAAAGTGAGAAGGATCGTAGGAACGCCGTCCATGGACGGCAAGTGCTGCTCCAAGACGCCATGAATCGCGCCCGACCCAATGCAGCGTCTTGCCTCGTCGCGAGTCTCTCATCGTATTCTCGAAGTTACCACGCAGGATCCGCGTACGGCGAAACAGGGAATCGGGCTGCGTTCAGACGGAAGAACCATCGTCGCTGAAAAAAGCAAAGACCTGGCGTCTACGGGATTGAATGAACGGAGATGACTGTAAGATGCGCGCCTCAGGATTTTCAAGATGACGGCCCCATGACGCTGAGACGACAGTGGCACCGAGACACGACTGCGTTGTCTGAGCTGAATTTACGGGTCGCAGATTCAGTGGCGTAAGCTTCCAGCTTGCGATGTTCCGTCACAGAACGTCCGCAAGCAGGGTGCTGACCCCGCTCTTTCGCTCTGACAGAGCACTACGGAATAAGCGTCTGTAACAATGAACAGAAAACTCGGGCAGTTTTTGATCCCGTTCGCCAGCCTGATCGCCATCGTTCTTACCGGTGCGGAGACACGGTCTGCGCCACCCGACGATTCGCCAGTTACCGAATCTGCCTTCACGGAGACGGTGAAGCCATTTATCGAGAAGCACTGTGTGACGTGTCACGGGGCAAAGACGGCCAAAGCCGGATATCGCATCGATCTGCTCGGGAGGGATTTCTCCGCGCCGAGTGAGGCGGAGCAGTGGAAAGAAGTCAGCGACCGGATCAATGCCGGCGAGATGCCACCGCAGGGTCAGCCTCGACCCGATGTCGGGCAGACTGCCACGCTGGTGACCTGGGTTAATCAACAGTTGCGGGAAGTGGAACTCGCCGCACGAAACGCCGGTGGGCAGATTCCCATGCGGCGGCTGAATCGTGATGAGTACGCGAACACCGTCCGCGATCTGTTGAAGCTGGACGAGTTGATCGTGCGGCCGCTGACCGAGGAACTGCCGGCCGACGGACTGGCCGAGGGATTCGATCGGCTTGGCATGGCACTGTTCTTCGATCAGACGCAGATCGAACGGAGTCTGGCAGTGGCGTCAAAACTCGCCGCGCGAGCCATCGTCACCGAACCACCGAAGGTCAACAAACTGGATTACGGGTTCGAGCTCCACCGGATTCGGCCACGGCCCGATCAGGTGCCGGTCTTTCCCGGTTTCGAACACACAATTCCGCGCGGCGCGAATGATCAGATCGTTCATCCCAACCACATTGAATTCATCCAGGGCGGACCCACCTATCGCCGCGAGTATGACGGCTGGGGCGTGGTCGCGCACTTCGCGATCGCGCAGGTCGTCACGCAGGACGGCTTCTATCGATTTCGCATCAGTGCCAAAGTCGACAACCGCTCGCGAGCCGAGCCGAACCGGTTCAAGCTCCGCTATGCCCTGAACTCGCCAATCCAGGTCGAGGAAGAAGTGAAGCTCGACCCGTCAGGAGTGACGGAGGCGGTGTTGTTCCTTCGCGGTCCGGTGAATGGCGAAGTCAAAGGTCCGCAGGTCTTCAACATGCTGTGGAACCACACCGAGAAAGCGGTCATCACCGAGCCGAACTACAAGAATCTCTTTTCCCAGTGGACGCGCCTGCGTGGCCTGCTGGAGCGGGCCGCCACGAACCGGGCTCCGAAGGCTGAAGTAGACGCACTGAAAGCGGAGCGAGCCGTTATCGAAAAGAAACTCAACGCCTGGACCGGCGTGGCCAACATCTACAACCCCGAGATGGACCTCGACAAACTGCCGCGGCTGTTGCTGGAGTCGATCGAGATCGAAGGGCCGATCCAGAAGGAGTGGCCGCCGCCCAGCCACAAGACGCTGTTCTTTGCCGACGACGAGCGGACCGACGACTCATACGTCCGCGAGATGTTTGCTCGCTTTCTGCCGCGTGCTTATCGCCGACCTGTCACCGACGAGGAAATCGATTCGATCGTGGCTGTTGTTGAGGATGCAAAGGTCAACGGCAAACTGTCGTTCCACGACGCGATGCGCGTCGGCCTGCAGCGAGTGCTTTGTGCGCCGGGGTTCTTGTTCCTCGGAGAGAAAGTCGCCTTTCGCTCCGCGAAAGAACGCCCTTTCGCAGAGCGAAAGGCGACACTCAACGACCATCAACTCGCATCCCGACTGTCGTACTTCCTGTGGAGCACGATGCCCGATGACGCATTGTTCAAGCTGGCGGCTGCCGGCAGGCTGCACGATCCGGCGGTTCTCTCGACCCAGGTCCAAAGGATGCTCGCCGATTCCAAGTCGGAGCAGTTCGTCACGAACTTCGCCGGACAGTGGTTGTCGGTACGCGATTACGGCTCAATCAAACCGGCCGCCGAGTACCGCGACTACGACCCGCCGCTGGAACTGGCGTCGCAGCAGGAACCGTTTGAATTCTTCGCCGAAGTGCTCAACAACAACCTGCCGATCACGTCCTTCCTCGACAGTGATTTCCTGGTGATCAACGAACGGCTGGCTCGTCACTACGGCATCGCGGGAGTCAAAGGCCCGGAGTTCCGGCGAGTGTCCATCCGTCCGGAACATCATCGCGGCGGAGTGCTGGGCATGGCCGGACTGATGACGTACCTGGCCGACGGCACGCGGACTCTGCCGATGCGTCGCGGGACGTGGGTGCTGCGCGAGTTGATGAACGATCCTCCCAACAATCCGCCGCCGAACGCCGGCGAGATCCAGCCCAACACGTCTGGTAAACACCTGACCGTCCGCCAACGGCTCGAACTGCACCGCCGCGACGACGTCTGCACATCGTGCCACGCAAAGCTCGATCCGTTCGGTCTGGCACTGGAGAATTACGATGCGATCGGTGCCTGGCGCGAACGATTCAACGGCGAAGGCTTTCGCGGTTCCAACGGTCCGCTGCTGGATATCAGCGGCACGTTTCCCAACGGCCAGGCGTTCACAACGCTTGAAGAGTACAAGGCCGGTTTGATGACGCAGAAGGACCGATTCGCACGGGCGTTGAGCATCAAAATGCTGACGTACGCTCTGTGTCGCCCGGTCGGATACGCGGACCACACGCTGATTGATTCGCTGGTCAGCACATTGAAAAACGGTGAATACCGAATTCAAACTTTGATCCACGCCATCGTGGCCAGCGAAACGTTTAAAACGAAGTAGGAGAGCCGTCTTGAACATTCACCATCGTCACATCACCCTCCCTCGACGGACATTCCTGAAGGGGGCGGGTATTACGCTCGCGCTGCCTTGGCTGGAGGCGATGAGCGTCCGCGCCGACTCAGTGACAACAGCCGGGGCGATCACCGAAGCGGAAACGCCTCGTCGTGCCGTGTTCTGCTTTTTCGGATTGGGCATCAACGGCCGCGACTTCACGCCAGCGGATACGGGGCTCGACTACACGGTCACTCCGATTCTCAAGCCGCTGGAAGCTCTGCGGCGGGACTTCACCGTCGTCTCGGGTTTGAAGCTGACGCATTCCGGCGGGCACGTCGGCGACCGCACCTTTCTGACGGGCACAAACACTCGCAGCGCCGGGGCAAAACTGCGTGTGTCGTGTGATCAGGAACTGGCGGCGGCGATCGGACGGCAAACACGCTTTCCATCTCTCTCGCTCGGAATCAAACGCGGCACCGGCTTCGGTGGCTATTACGACCAGACGCTCTCCTGGAGCCCCAGCGGCACGCCGATTCCGTCCGAGAATCGACCTCACGTGCTGTTCGATCAGCTCTTCCGAAAAGAGACGCCCGATACGCTCGACGCTCGCGAAGCTGAGTTCATCCGCCGAGCCAGTGTGCTCGATTCTCTGTCCGAGGAAGCACGCCGGCTCAACAATTCGCTGGGTGCCAACGACCGGCGGAAGCTCGATGAGTACCTGACCGGTATCCGCGATCTGGAACGACGGATGCAGAACGAGAAGGACTGGCTCCGCAGACCGAAGCCGAATGTCGAGTCGCTGGAGTTCGGTAGGGAGCAGAGTCTCGATCCCGACAAGTCCGGCCTGGAGTATCGTCGCTATCAACGCCTGATGTACGACGTCATTGCCCTGGCTCTGCAGACGGACAGCACGCGAGTGATCTCGTACCTGGCCCGAATGGACGGAGCCGACGGCACCGGCTCGTGGCGTGACATGGGCAATCCGTACAACTACCACGAGATGACGCATCACGGCGAAGACCCCGACAAGCTCAAGTGGTTTACTCAGTCCGATATCTGGTACATGGAGGACTGGGCGTATTTTCTGAACAAGCTCAAGTCGATCAAAGAGGGCGACGGCACACTGCTTGACCACACGCTGGTCTCGTATGGCAGCAGCGGCGGAGCCATCAACGCTCACCACAACCATCATCTCCCCGCCATGCTCGCCGGCGGGTCACGACTTGGAATCAAACACCAGGGTCATCTCGTCAAGGAAGACGTGCGACTGGGAAACCTGTGGAGCACCGTCTTCGACCGCATGCAGGTGCCGCTACCGGAAAACTTCCAGGGCGGTGAGACTGACGGAATGATCCAGGAGCTCGTGTGAGGGCAACGTCAAAGTGATCAGGAACTGCGAGGAAAAAGTGATGAGAACTCCCGTTGCGGGTTCCCCAGGCGAACGCTCTTCTGCGCAGTGACCGTTGACGCGTCAGCGGGATGACTCCTGGAATTTGATGAGACTTCGCAGTGGAACGGGCAATGTTCGGCAACTTCTGATTGAGAATCACTCAACGAAAGCGTCACTATGAAAAACAACCCGGGAGACGCTGTTGTCGAAGAAGTCGAAGTCTCTGGCCACATTATTGACAGCCTGCTGCTTCCGAAAATTCTGGACAGCGTGATAACTCGCGGCGGACAGTTTCGGATTGTCGAGATCAACATCGGCCAGCAGCGTAACGATCCGAGCTATGCCCGCGTCGAGGTGTCGGCTGGTTCGCGTGAACAGCTCGAACGGATTCTGGCAGAGATCGCTGATCATGGAGCGGTCTCGATTCACGCCGAAGACTGTCGGCTGATCGCGGCCGACGTGAACGGCGCGTTTCCCGAGGGCTTTTACAGTTCGACGAATCAGAGAACGGAAGTCCGCGTCGCCGAAACCTGGGTGCCGGTCGACCTGCAGGAAATGGACTGTGGGATCACGGTCGATGTCGAGTCCGGTACTGCCGCCTGCGTGCCGATGTCCGATGTGGTGATCGGTCAGCCGGTCATCGTCGGCCACGTCGGAGTGCGGGTGTTTCCCGAGCAGCGCGACAGAGGCCACACCCAGACCTTCGAATTCATGGACAGTGCCGTCTCGTCTGAAAAGCCAAAGCGTCTGGCCGCCAGACAGGTCGCAAAGTGGCTGGTTGAGGCAAAACGCAATGGCGGCCAGTCACTGATTGTCGGCGGGCCGGCCATCGTTCATACAGGCAGTACCGGATACATCTGCGAGTTGATTCGCCGTGGCTACATCCACCGCCTGTTCGCGGGAAACGCACTGGCCACTCACGACATCGAACAGTCTCTATACGGCACCAGCCTCGGCGTAAACATCGAACACGGCGAGATCATGCAGGCCGGGCACGAGCACCACCTTCGAGCCATCAACACGATCCGCCGTTGTGGCGGAATTCAACCGGCTGTCGAGCGCGGCATCCTCACGTCGGGCATCATGTACGAGTGCGTGCAAAACGGTGTCGAGTTCCTGCTGGCTGGCAGTATTCGTGACGATGGCCCGCTGCCGGACGTCATCACCGACAGCCTCGACGCACAGCGTCAGATGCGGAAGGGCGTTCGCGGCGTGACCTTCTGCCTGATGCTTTCGACCATGCTGCACTCGGTCGCCGTGGGAAATCTGCTGCCGGCCTCGGTGCGGGTCGTCTGCGTTGATATCAATCCGTCAGCCGTGACCAAACTCAGTGACCGTGGATCGTTCCAGACGATTCCTGTCGTGACAGACGTCGAACCGTTCTTGCGGGCACTGGTGGATGAAATCGCGAAGCTCGACTTGTGGGAAGTGCAAGTGGAGACGCAGTCATGACCGACGCCCCGCGGATCCTGATGTGCAGACCGGACTGCTACGGAATCGAGTACGAGATCAATCCCTGGATGAACCGCGAGCGTCAGGTGGACCATGACCGCGCCATTCGCCAGTGGGAGGGACTGCGCGCGATCCTCGAATCAATCGGCGTGCAGATCGAACTTGTCGAACCGCAGGCCGGACTGCCAGACCTCGTCTTCACAGCCAACGCCGCGCTGATCTTCGGCCAGAAGTGTGTGCTCTCCCAGTTTCGTCATGCCCAGCGTCAGGGAGAGGAACCTCATTTCGCCGCAGCATTGCGTTCGCGGAATCTCGAAATTGTGACGTTGCCCGAGGACCTCTACTTTGAAGGAGCCGGTGACGCACTGTTCTGTGGTGAGACGCTGTTTGGTGGCTATCGCATCCGCAGCACCGCCCTCGCGCTGCAGAGGGTCGGTGCGCTGATCAGTCGCGAGGTCATTCCACTGGAACTGGTCGATCCGAGGTTCTACCACCTCGATACCTGCTTCTGCCCGCTGTCACCCGAACGAGCCATCTGGTTTCCGCCAGCCTTCGATGCCTACGGCCAGGACGTGATCCGTTCGAACGTACCATCGCTGATTGAAATCGATGAAACCGAAGCCGCCGCGTTCGGCGCGAACGCCGTGGTCGTCGGACAACACGTTGTTACGAATACGGGGTGCCCGAAGCTGCACGAGAATCTCAGGACGAGCGGTTTCGAACCGATCGAAACTCCGCTCGGAGAATTCGTCCGAGCTGGAGGCTCCGCAAAATGTCTGACGCTGAGACTCGACGGCGAGGACGCGGCGAACTGGAACCTGGTGTCCTGAACAATCGCCAGAGCGGAAGATACGCTGGCGTTTGTCGCGTGAAAAATGCTCACCGGGTTCGTTTTCCGACTGCATTGGCTGCGACCCCGACGGGAACTGTCAGAGGCCAGGTGACCGTTTCTTTCTCGCGTGGAAGTCGCACCGAATCAGCATTCCGACTGCGAGCGATCGACACCCGTTGCGACTTCGCCGGCTTCCGACTCATCAGAAACGACAAGACGCAACCCGTTGCTACCGCAACTGATTGCGTCTTTCTGAGTGTCGTTGATTCCTGATGAATCCAAGCGGAGAGGGAGGGATTTGAACCCTCGGTACCTTGCGGTACACCGGTTTTCGAGACCGGCACAATCGGCCACTCTGTCACCTCTCCGGGTGATCCGACGCGCGGCCTGATCAACGGGCGGGATGATATGAGTCGCCTCTGGTCGCGCCAAGGGATTTGCGGGCTCCGATTGGGCTGGCTTGCCGGCAATCCCTTTATCATCAGTCAAGGTCATTCGCGAACGCCGAGGGGGCGTTTGGGAATAACGCGCTGATCCGGGATTCGGGTGAGGCGACCTGGGCGCTCAACTCCGGCAGTGGTGACGCCTGAAACGGGTCGGCATCCGCCAGTGTTTCCCGACTCTCCACCTGAGTCGCCTTGATCCGTCCTGCCACGTGGCCTGGAATGACGCAGACTGCTGTCACGGCAAGATCGAATGGCGGCGGAATGAAATTGTTGAACTGACCGGCGACGTGCGTGCCGTATGCCGGGTAGAGAATCCGGTATGCCTCACGCATTTCCTCGGGCCGGTCTTCCACGCTGAGATAGCTCAACACGTCAGAGGTTGCTTTTTCCTCATGCCAGAGTGCAACGAAGGGGAGCATGTAAGCCGCCGAGTAAGTGCCTGGCAGTTCTCGACTGCGGATGTCTTTCGCGTGGCCGCCCTCGTGAAGAGCGATGGCCGGGTGATCGGAATAGACGTTGATCGTATTTGTGAACGGGTTGTAATGATCTCCGCCGAAGACGCGTCCCGGCAGAATCGTATAACCAACCGTCGTCAACGTCCCCAGGGTGTACCGCCATCCGGCACCGACGTGATGATTTTCCGTGAGCCGTCGCCACTCGCCGAGCGGGTCGTACTGATTGAGCCGCACCTTCGTCTGACCAAGATCGTTCTTTACGAGGTACTCAGAAATCGCCTGCTCAGTGGCCGGCGAAATGCTGTGATTATCGACTCGCCGATCCCAGAGGAGAATCTTTCCAGGAATGCCGACGACCCAGCCAACTCCGTCAAGCAACGCGTTTGGCCGCCCTGTTTCGATCTGCGGCGAGGCGGGCACAGCACCGCGTTGAGGACGCAGTACACCGTAATGGTAGTTCGATGAAACGCACCCGGTCAGACCGAGTGACACGAGAACTCCGCAGACGATGGCTGACTGAATTCGCATGGCGGCGGGCCCTGTTCTGTGAGTCGCTGCTCCGGGGCGGACTCTGGTCGGCTACTTTCGTGCCTGGACGTTCTGCTGCACGATGACTCGACGGTGGTACTCACGAAAACTGATCCACTCCATGTCCGCACTTTCGATCTTCAGCTTCCAGTGGTTGAGATGCTGCCGGTCGATCGACTCGAGCTTCCAGCTGAAGCGGTGCTCGGCCTGAAGTTGAAATGGCTGGTCGAAGTCGACCTTTAACTGCACTCGTGATGGCAGCCGATTGAGCTTTCTCAACTTGTCGTTCAACAGCAGTCGCGGCTCGGGATAAAGCGTGTCCGGGTAGAGCACATAGTTGATTCGCGCGGCCCAGTCGGCGTAAGCGAGATACGCACTCAGGATCTCCCTGGAATCGACTTCCTGGCAATCGACGATGTAGGAGAATCGTGGGCTCTGCATCGTGAGCGTTTTTGATGCCAGATCGAACGTCTCTTCAAACTTCGGAGCCAGCTGAAACTTGAGCGGCTCGGCGACCCGCACAGACTTGGGATCTCGCGACGCCAGCAGCCGCGCCGTCCAGTTGGTCGTTTCTTCCCGAGCCGTCCCGAGCATCCGCGTGACTTCGTCGAACGCCACTTTCGTGCCGATCATCCGTCTCGCAGAGAAGACGATGAACTGCTGGTGCGGCTCGTCAAAAACCGTCACTTCACCCACAGACGGGATGAGGTCGTAGACCCGTCCCGCGTGAAACAGTGTCAGGCTTTTGGAGAGAACCCGCTCCGGCTCACGTTCATCGAGCGATGGTTGAATGACTCGCGTGGTCACTTTGAACTGTTGAGCCTGCACGGAGACAGCAGCAGCCATCACCAGCAATGCGGCGAGAGAGAGTTTGAGCATGATTGAACAATGTCGTGAGGAAGTGTCGTGAGGAAGTGAGGGGCGAAGGAGGGAGGTGAGAGTTGCCCCGGAGATGTGCTGCAAATTGAAGTGAAGGGGAGCTGACCGCTTTTGGAATGTGTGGCTAAGTCGCGTCCAGTCGCACGAGTTCGCCGCCTCGCCGCTCACTTTCGAGCGACGCTGCTACGAACTGCACGACTTCCAGATTTGACTCATGGGAGACGGCAGGAGTTTCTGTTTCGAAGGACTCAATGATTTTCCGGCAGAGGTTTCGGTAGGCAAACCGCGTTGAGACGTCTCGCTGCAGAACTCCGTTTTCGCAGTACGCCAGGAACCCGTACGGTGTAGCCCCGCTTCGTGAGCCTCGCACGGTGCCGAGCCGACCGTCGGACCAGCGGCCGGTGACGACTTCCGCCCCGTCCGTGCAGCTTGTCATGACGGACTCACAACCAGTGCCAAGCAGCTCAAACAGAATTTCGACCGAATGGATTCCGTAGTGAAACAGTCCGGGGTTCCCGTCAGCCCGTTTCGCCGGGCCGTACGTGATGGCTCCCTGGACAGTTCCGAATGTTTTCCGATTTCGCTCAACGTCGAGGACCTCTTCGGCGAACCTCAGTCCCGAGGCGTTGAACATTGTCACGTTGTTGGACTCAGCAAGTTCGATCATCTCTCGGGCATCGGCGACCGAACACGCAAACGGTTTGTCGACGAAGGCGGGAATGCCGGCTGCCAGAAACGGTCGCACTCTTTCCAGATGAGCCGCTCCGCAGAGCGACAGAATGAGCACCGCATCGATCTGGCCAATCAGCTCCTGCCAGCTGTCAACAAGTGGAATTTCGAGGGATTTGATTTCGCTGCGGAATCCGGGAATTCGCTCGGGAGCCATTTCAGAACTTCCGGGCCAGGCGACAACGACCTCCGCCCCGTCGACGAATTGCTCGCGATCGTGCGTTTTACGGTTAAAACGGCGCGCGAACTCGACGGAGTGGGACGAGTCGAAATCGACAATCCCCAGACGCAGCATGGGTGAACCGGACCACGATCTCAGGCCTGCTGAGGACGCGGTTTGAGGTGGGAAAAGTGAAACGTTGAGAAGTGAAGCCGGGAATCCGACTTGAAGGGAGCGGCTTTTTATCGAATGCCGGAAAACCCGGCAATGCGGATTCCAGCAACCGAAAGGACGAAAAAAAGGGAGGGCGAGGCTCCCGCCGAGCCGCAAGCGCTCTCAATGCGGTTACGGCTCAGCAGGAGCTTCGCCCTCCCGGATAATGTCTTCCGATCGGTCGGTTACTTCTTCCCTGTCTTCGGAGCCGGCTTTTCGAGCTCCGCTTCAATGGCAGTGACAAATTCGTCACTGTCCGGCTCGGTGTTGGTTCGAAATCGGGCAATGACTTTTCCATCTCGCCCGACGAGAAACTTCTCAAAGTTCCAGCCAACCTTGCCAGCGTCTTTCTCCTTCAGTCCGGATTCGGTCCCGGTGAGGTACTTGTAGAGAGGAGCGGCGTTCTTGCCGTTGACATCGACCTTGCCGAGCATCGTGAACTCAACGCCGTAATTCTTCTGGCAGAACTGAGCGATCTCTTTCTCCGTCCCCGGCTCCTGAGCTCCAAACTGGTTGCACGGAAAACCCAGAACGACCAGCCCGGCTTTGCTGTACTTCTCATGAAGCTGCTGCAGCGGCCCGTACTGGGGCGTCGCTCCACACTCGCTGGCCACATTCACCAGCAGCAGCACCTTCCCCTCATACTGCTTGAAGTCGATCTTCTTCCCGGTGAGCGACTTCATCGTTTGAGAATAGATCGGATGTTTCGTTTTAGCGTCCTCGCTGCTCTCGGTCTTCTCTTTCTCTTCGGCCTGAGCAAACTCTTCGGCCTGAGCAAACGAGGCCGCAGAAAATAAAGCCAGAAGAGCCAGCATTGAGATTCGTCGAATTTTCACGGTGAGTCCTTTTTCAATGGAATGATTTCACGCAGACTTGTCCGGTTCAAGTCAATTCGAAGTCAGCAGCAAACGAGCTGAATCTTCCACGATACTGCGTGTGACAGCCACTCTGCGGTCACGATTGCCTCCGGCTGTCAAACTGGCCACGTCCACGCGACTTCAGATCGAGGGGTGCATCATGTCTGGCCGTTCTTCAATTCTTTCCGTCTCACTCTTGTTCTGGTTCGTTAGTTGGTCAAGTGGGTTTGCGACCGAAGAGTCCGTCACGACGCTTGGCAACAAAGAAATTCGCTACACGGTCCTGGAGTCCGGGCATCACACTTTGCATCGCGGAGATGTCACGGCCGTCGTTGTGGATAACGGGGTGGTTGCCCCCGACGAATTCCTTGTAGTAGGCCTCGACGAAGGGGAAGACGGACTCGTCGCCGCCCTTTGTCTGGATGACGGACACCAGCCGTTCATTCATCTAGTCGGGCAGCAGCTCGAGGTCTCTCTCGATTTGCAGATCACTCTCGGGAAACCGGCTTGTCCAGGAAGACGGATCCTTCACGAAGTTTACGGCCGCGATGTGCAGCACTGATTGCTCGCCATTGAGCTGCCCGTCAAACCGGCGTACGCCCTCTTTGAGGCTCGCGACTGCGCGCGGTCCGGGGGCGATGACCGGTTGAAAACCGGCCGGGCAGGTGACGGAAAACGGCACTTCGCGCGGTGACGGAAACACCGCCATGAGGTCCTCCGCCATGCCAAACGTCACATTGCTCGCCATCGGATTCTGCAATGGCAGCATGGCCGTGTCGTACTCGATGACGACCGTCGCCGCGGACCTGGGATCGAGCGGCGCATCGAACGAGACCAGCATTGGAGAGTTCAGCGCCTCGCGGTTTCGCTGGACGAACGCTGTCTTCTTCTTCGGTCGCCCGAGTTCTGCGAGCACCGTCTCGTCATTCCCCAGCGTTCGCGAGAACGGCATCGGCATCGACGAGTACGGCATCAGCTTCCCGGTAAACGGGCTGACGATCGATTCGTCGAAGCCGTGAGCGCGAAGATCCTTTGAGACAGCGGCCGACTGCTCCTTCAGCAGCGCGTCGATATCCGGAAACATCTTCCGCAGCAGAGCTGTCGGCGGCCTGTTGTTGTCTCGCTCGATGAAAGACTGCACCTGGACGGCGACCGGCAGGCTGAGCCCGCTGACATCGTGAAGGTGCTTATTAATCGGACCGGCAACCAGTTTCTGAGCTTCGCGGAATTTGCCCCACAGCTCGCGCAGTTTCGGGACAAGCAGAACCAGGTTGAGTTCCGAAGCAGCAGCGAGACACGAACCCTCGCCGGCAGGGTGGACTGCTTGTCCGAAGCCGTCAGCGTGATGTCCACTCAGCCCTTTTCGATGCGAACCTCTGAGGGCGAGTCCTCGGCCGTGGTTGCGCGAGATCCCAGACTCAGAAGCAGACTCCGGGCGAGGAGCAAACGACGGTCAGCAGTCATGACAAGCCTCCGGGCAGTCAGCGGTCCAGGCGACTACAACTTTCGGTCGTACATCCAGCCCGGATCCTATCACAGCCTCTCACCAATGAGGATGAGCGACTGTCAACTCTGCAGCGCCGCGACGGAATCGAATCGCCCATCCAGGATCGGCTTGCTGTCAACGCCCAGCCATCCGTCCAGAACGGTCGCGTAGATCTGACGGAAGTCCGTGTGAAATTTCACATCGCCATCGTCGAGGTCACCAAGGCCCGGGTGCTTCCCGATGAGGCCCGGCTTCACGCGGTTGCCGGCGAGGAATGCGGGAGCCGCCGCGCCGTGATCAGTCCCCTCACTGGCGTTCTCCTGGAGTCGGCGGCCGAATTCGCTGAAGGTCAGCGTGAGGACTCGATCGCCGTGCCCGTGCTCATTCAGATCCCGGACGAAGGCGTCGAGGGCGGTGCTGACTTCTCTCAGCAAAGCTGCGTGGGCCTGCGCCTGTCGCGAATGAGTATCAAATCCGTCGAGCGTCACGTAATAGATTCGCGTCTTCAGTCCCGAATCGATCAACTGGGCGACGGTCTTAAGCTTCCCTGCAAGCCCTGTTTCCGGATAGCTGATCCCTGTCTTGTAGGTGCCGCTGGCCGCTTCGATCTTCTCGCTGGCCGACAACGCCGAGCCCGTGCTGGACTGCACGAAGCCGAGCAGGTCATCGCCGGGCGCCTTGCTGGCAGCGCCGATTTCCGCAACCGCTTTCCGCAGCCCGCCACTGTTTTCCTTCAGCCGGAAACGGTCGAGTGCCGTGACGGACGGAACTCGAATCTCGCTCGAGGCTAAAGCCAGCGGTTGTTTCTCGTGGCCCAGGTGAAGCGCGGGAAGGTCGAGTGCCTTGCCCTTCAGGCTCTCATCGAGAAACCGCCCCAGCCAGCCATCATTTCGGATCGCCGTCTTGCGACGACAGGTATGCCAGATATCCATCGACTCAAAATGCGAACGGTTCGGGTTCGCATAACCGACTCCCTGAACGATCGCCAGCTGATTTCGTTCGAGCAGATCGGCAAACCCCTGGGCCGCTGGATGAAACCCGAGCGATCGGTCGATCTTAAGAGCGTCGTCCGCTCGAACGGCGAGCGTCGGACGTGCCTTCCGATAGGCCGGCTCTGTAAACGGCGCGACCGTGTTGAGCCCGTCGTTGCCTCCGGACAGCTGGATGACAACCAGAATCGATTCGCCTTTCGGCTTCGTATCGGCAGCGCAGGCTCGCAGCAGAAACTGCGGCGCGGCGGCTCCGAGCGAAACAACTGCGGAGGTTCCGATAGACGTTTTGAGAAAGTTTCGGCGAGTCGTCATGGCAAGGATTCCTGATTGACGGCTACGCAAGATGAAACTGCGGCAACGTGCTCATCGTGTGAATTAACTCCGCGACGCGTCGTGATTCGTCGCCGGAAGACTGTTTGACGAACTCGACAAGGCGAATTCGTGTTGGCCCATCAAGCCGTGTGGCAAAGAACAAACCGTCGAGCCAATCTACCAGCTTCTCCGGCGAACTGCCGCCGTGCTGTTTGCCGATCGTCGCGAGATTGGCTCCGCCGAAACGCGTCTTTTCGTTCCGAAGAATCTCCCCCACGAGATTCGACCGACCGAGCAGCGTCGACGTGTTGATCCAGGCGCGGCCTCCGTCCCACCCCTTGACGTTAGGCGGGTAGAAGACAGCCTGGCCGATTTCGTTGAGCCCTTTCGCGACCATCTCAAGATTCGACGATCCGCCCAGGCAACGCAGCAGACCGACGCCGAGTTCGACAGGCGATCGAATTTTCCGACCGACCGACAACGGCGAGTAAAACAGGTTGCTCGCGAGAATTCGTTCGATGACCGGGCCAGTCTGCAGGTTCGATTTTCGAAAAAGATCAGCGAGCGGCTCGACCAGCTGCTCAGGCGCGGACGGCTCGTCGAAAACGAAAAAACGAATCAGCTTACTCACGATAAAACGCGGCAGTGCTTTCTGCTTAAGGACGATCCGCACGCCGTCTTCGCCGCTGAACTCCCCCGCTTCGCCAAGGATCGACTTCGTTCCAGTGTCGTGCTGATACTTGTTAAAGCGGAATTCCTTTCGCCGAACTTCCCAGCCGCTAAAGCAGCGGGCCAGCTCCTGAATGTCGCGTTCGGTGTAATTCCCCTCGCCCAGACAAAACAGCTCCATCACTTCCCGGGCGTAATTCTCGTTCGGATGAGCCTTCCGGTTTGTGACCGAGTCAAGGTAAATCAGCATCGCTGGATCGCGTGAAATTTCCTGGACCATCGCCCCGAAGTCGCTCATTGAGTGGCGGCGCAGCATCCGGTTCTGAGCAAACATCATCTCAGCATCGTCGACTTTCTCTGCACCCGTCGCGAAGTGTCCGTGCCAGAAGAGAGTCATCTTTTCCAGCAGTGGACTGTGCGAGGCCGCCTCGCTGCCTGACCACGGCGAATTCAGCATCCGATGCAGCCACCACGCTGCCAGGTTGCGTGAATTTCCGGTGGCGAGCATCGCCAACGCGAGGGCATCGCCATTCGGATCAAGTTTCGAAGCCTGGGTCGCGTTGCTCACGAGCTCGTGCGCGATCTCTGCTGGACCGCGTCTGGAAAGTTCGTCGAGCTCGTTCGAGGTCGCTCCAAAACCGGCCCGGCGACACAGATGCGCAGCCAGCTCGGGGGTCCACGGCTGCTCCTCGGATGGCTCAAACGGAGCCCAGGCCCAGTCCGAATTGACGGCCGCGATGTCCTGTGGCATCTCGGATCTCCTGCTTCTTGATGTTGCGTGATTTGCGTTTTGCTACGCCGAAGGTGTTACAGATCACAGCCTGGGGTCGCGAGCGA
>JAQBVJ010000142.1 GCA_027623235.1 Planctomycetota bacterium | reverse complement strand
CCCTCCGAACAATCCCGACTGACAACCTGACTGCCGACATCACCAGGACTCATGAATAATCCGGGCTCACGAACTGTTGACGGAATCGGCTCTCGATTCCGGGCTCTCGCCGAACGAAGTCCGGCGACAGATTGACTGCGGACATTCTCACGGATCGGAGGCAAACTCATGACTGCACGCTTTCAGACGGCTGCTCAATTGTTCGATGAATGGCGGGACGATCTGCTCTCAGGGAAACCGCCAACGCTCTACCGCTGCCGGGAGGGTGCCCTTGCCGGTATTCAACTCGGGCCGGGGCTGGTGACTCTGTTTGGCGGGCCACCAGCCGCCGGCAAAACGGCATTTACGATGCAACTGATTGTCGATGCTCTGCGGCTCAATCCGGAACTGCGGGCTCTGGTTGCCAACGTGGAGGTCTCTACGAGGGTCCTCCTCGACCGGCAACTCTCCCGAATTGGTGGACTGCCTTTTGATCGGGTACGGATGCGACAACTGGCAGCCGCAGACAGCGGACGAGCCGAAGCGGCGTTCGAAATGATTGAAAGCATCAGTGACCGGCTGGCGTTCGTGCAGGCTCCGTTCGATCTGCCGAACATTGCCGCGGCCGCGGATGCTCACAATGCCGGGCTGCTGGTGCTCGACTACCTTCAGCGGATTAAACCGCCAGGTGAGCACGGCGACCGCCGCGGCTCTGTCGATGCCCTGATGGACTATCTCAGGCAGTTTGCCGAAGCGGGGGTTGCTGTTGTCGCTGTGTCGTCTGTCGGCCGGCAGAAAGACAGCCGTGGCCGTTCGTCGTACGACGGTGACTCGCTCAACCTGGCATCCTTTCGCGAATCGAGCGAACTGGAATTCGGGGCGGACGATGCCTTCATGCTCACGCCGGCAGACTCTCACGGGATCTCGCATCTCAGACACCTGAAGGCACGGCACTCGGAACCACAGGATATCGATCTGCTGTTTCGCGGCCGGTATCAGCAGTTTGAACCGGTGAGCGAATCCCGTGAGTCAGCCGGGCCGCTGACTGCGGCGATCTGCGACCTCTGGCACCAGACACAAGCGGCTGACGACGACAGGGGGCGGAAATGAGCGAGCATCGAAACCAGCTCGACGGGTGCAAGGTGCTCAGGCCGCATGACGACAGCGAACTGCCGCAGCCGACGAAGCCGAAGGAGCGGGGCTCAAGACGCAAAACAGCCGATCGGTTCAAGGTGCTCAACACGTTCGTCGATTTCGGTCTGGTCGGCTTGAAACGAAACGAAGTTGCCGTCTGGCTGGTGCTTTACCGCGACAGTCGCGACGGCATCGCCCGAACCGGTCAGACGGATATTGCGCGGCGAATTGGTGCGTCTCCCCGAACGGTTATTCGCTCGCTTTCCAAATTGGAAAGTCGCGGACTGATTCAGATTGTCCACCGTGGCGGGCTCAACCGTGGCGTTTCAGCGTATCGAGTGCTGCCTCTCAACCCCCCTGACGTGTGACAGAGTTGTGTCACTCGCACGTGTGACAAACTGAGGCGCTTACACGTGACAGAGCTCTGTCACATATCCCATAAGGGACCATAAGCGTCCACGAACGGGCTGACGCCCCGTGGACGCAAACAGAAAGGTCGAGTCATGACATCTGCTGAACTGCTGGCACAACTGCAAGCCGCCTGGCAACCGGCACCCGTCAGCGAGAACCACTCACCCCAACCGACCCGAACGCGATGCCTCACACACCTCGACTGCGATGTGTGGATGACGGAACCGGTGCCCGATCGGCCCGGCTGGGTCAAGACAACCTGCCGGCTCTGCGGGACGTTCATCGGCTTTCGGCCGGGTTCTTGAACAACGGCCAGAATTTGGCCTGGTCCGTTCGACCGGGCCGACGTTAATCTGATTCAACCTTCGCGGCGGTTGCGGTTCGAGAGACCTGAGAAGCTCACGACCGCGGCCGGCGTCTTCTCAGAAAGGCAATTCGATGGGATCACTTCGAAAGAAGACCGCAACTCGCCCGGTTCCGACAGGGGCTGAGCTGTTCACACGGCAGGGCGTGCGGTTTGCCCGATGGCTCGACGGTCGCGGCAAAAAGAAGACCGCAAAGCTGACGCTAGGTCGCGATGGCTCTGACCGTATCGTGACGGAAGCGGCAACCTACAACGCGAAGTACCGCGACGGCTCAGGCATCGTTCGAGAAGTCTCGACCGGTTGTCGCGACAAGCAAGCCGCCCAGGCAATCCTCAGCGAACTCGAACGCCGCAGCGAACTCGTCAGATCAAAAGTGATGACCGCGGCCGAAGAGTCCGTGGCCGATTGGCACTCAACGGCGTTGACCGGGCATCTCGAAGGCTATGTTCGTAGCCTGAAAGCTGCTGGCCTCTCGAAGGGACACATTTCCGAAACAAAGCGGCAAGCGACACAGATTACGTCTGACTGCGGCTTCCGATCGCTGGGGGACATCGAAGCAGTTCGGGTGGAGGCCTGGCTGGCGGACAAACACGACGCCAACATGTCGTCTCGAACGCGGAATGGTTACCTGCAGGCTCTGAATAGTTTTTGCCTGTGGTGTGTCCGCAATCAGCGGCTGACGGTGAACCCTGTTCGCAATGTGGCAAAGGCTGACGAGAAGTCAGACCGAAGGAGAGTTCGGCGGGCACTGACTGAGAATGAACTCCGGCGATTGCTTTTCGTGACTCGACTTCGACCGCTTGCTGAGTACGGCCGCGAAAAGTTTCGCAAGCCGGCTGACGACGTGATTGGGAAACGTGATACGTGGAAGCCGGAACCACTCACATTTGCGACGATCGAAGCAGCAGCAGAGCGAGCCCGTCGGCTATTTGCAGACGCCCCCGAACGTCTTGAAGAACTCGAAGCAATCGGACGCGAACGGGCTCTGGTTCTGAAGACGCTGGTTTTGACCGGACTGCGGAGCGGAGAACTTCGCTCCATCACGGTCGGCCAGGTCCACCTCGACGGGCCGGCACCGTATATCGAACTCGAAGCGGCAGATGAGAAGAACCGAGATGGCTCTGACATCCAGCTACGGGCCGACCTGGCCGAGGACATCCGAGAATGGCTCAGGGACCGTCAGGCTGCGGCACCGCTGCGCCTGGATGGCTCAGAGGCTCTGTCGTCTGACTTGCCACTGTTCTATGTTCCAAAGGGGCTGCGGCTGATCCTCGACCGCGACCTGCGGGCCGCCGGGATTCCAAAGAGGGACGACCGGGGAAGGACGATCGACGTTCACGCACTCAGGCATACTTTCGGCACGATGCTCAGCCAGCACGGAGTCGCACCGCGAACAGCTCAAGCGGCGATGCGGCATTCGAGCATTGACCTGACGATGAATGTCTACACGGACCCAAGACTTCTCGACGTGGCCGGGGCTCTGGAGTCGCTCCCTACTCTGTCGCTCAACAATCAACTCGATCAGCCAACAGATCGTGCGAAGGCAACGGGAACCGATTCGCCGTTTGCCCCAGCGTTTGCCCCAGGCACAGCCCATAAGGGGCATTCGGAGTCAATTCCTGTCACTTTGGGCAATGCTCGCCTGTCGAAAACCAAAGAGGCGGACGATCCGAAAACAGGCGAAAAACCAAAGAAAAAAGCCTCATTACCGGGTTTCGGCAACAAGGCTTCTGAATCGGGACGACAAGATTTGAACTTGCGACCTCCTGACCCCCAGTCAGGCGCGCTACCAGGCTGCGCTACGTCCCGTCGTGAATGTTCTGCTGGATGTGCTGATCTGATGACATCGATCCCGCAGTGGTGGGGATTCTATGAAAATCGTTGGGTTTGTGAAGGCCCGTGGCCAGGTTGGTGGCTTCGACGGGTACGGTTCGCTGTGGTCGAAGGACCGGAAGCGTCTCGTCATGGAAGGTGCGATCTCGACAATCTATTTTTCGGCGGCACATTTTGCGATAGTCAGAGGCAGAGCTGTCACTTGCCTCTCGTCGAGCTTCTCCCAATGCAGTCAAATCTTCTGCCGGAACTGAGACCATCCAATGATGCGCGTGGCGATGCCGTCGAGCTCAGTCGGCGGCTTGAAGAGGATGGGTACCTGTTTTTCCGTAAGCTCCTTGATCCTGCGCGACTTTCGAAGATGCGGCGGGAAATGCTCACCGCGATGCAGGCGGGTGGCTGGCTCGTCGAAGGGACGGATCCGGTTGACGGAATCGCAAATCCTGATGCGAGAAGCACGGAAGGCGACCTCGAATACACCGACGTTTATCACGCGGTCTACCGGCTTCAGTCATTTCACGAGATCGCTCATTGCCGCGAGGTCATGGACCTGCTTGAGCGGATTCGCGGCTGCGCGATGATGCCTCAACCGCAGAAGGTGGCCCGGCTGTGGTTCCCGAAATACACCGAACATACGACGCCGATTCACCAGGACTTCGTTCACTTTCAGGGGACTCACGACAATCTGACCTGCTGGAGTCCTGTTGGCGACTGCCCGCGCGAACTGGGTGGCCTCGCTGTGCTGCGCGGCTCACACAAAGTCGGGCGAGTGCTCGAGCATCACTTCTCGCTGGGCGCGGGAAGCCTGCATGTCGATCCGCAGGCTCACGACGAGTTGACCGACGAATGGCTAACGACCGACTACGAAATCGGAGACACGCTGATCTTCCCGGCGCTGACCATTCACAAAGCGTTGCCGAATCTGACGGAAGATCGGTTACGAGTTTCGCTCGACAATCGCTATCAGCGCGTCGGCGATCCGATTGCCGAGCACATGCTCAACCCACACCTCAGTTCCGTGAGCCCGCTTGCCTGGGACGACGTGTATGCCGGCTGGGACAGCGACGAGTTTCAGTATTACTGGAAGGATTTCGACACGCCGGTCCTTCCAAAAATTACGCAGTATCTCGACCAGGCTTTCGATGAAGCCGTGGACCTTGCTCGGCAGGGAGACGATCGAGCGAAGCTGCATCTCCGGCGACTGGCCATCCGGGATCCGAAGTCGGAGCAGGGAGCGGTTGCCTCATCGGTGCTGGCAGAGCTCAGCTGATTTGGCGTTGCATCCCCAACGGAAACATTGACGACAGATTGATGACCACGGAATCTCAAGGACACCACATGAGTCGAAATCAGAATGCACTTCGTTGTTTGCTGGCCGTTGCTGCCGGCCTTCTTGTCTGCGGATTTGCGGGCGTTTCGGTTGCTGCCGATGCCAACATGAAACGGCCGAACATTGTTTACATTCTCGCCGACGATCTGGGGATCGGTGATGTCGGTGCGTTTAATCCGGACTGCAAAATCAAGACTCCCAGCATGGACCGACTGGCTGCGGAGGGGATGCGGTTCACCGATGCTCATTCCGGTTCGGCGGTCTGCACACCGACTCGCTACGGAGTCCTGACCGGCCGTTACTCGTGGAGGACACGGCTGCAGTCTGGTGTCTGCTGGGGTTACTCGGTGCCGCTGATCGCCGAGGGGCGAATGACAGTTGCGTCGATGCTCAAGCAGCAGGGCTACAACACCGGGTGCATCGGCAAGTGGCACCTGGGACTCAACTGGGCTTTGAAGGACCCGAAGAAAGTTCCCAGCGACAATTCCAAGGAGACTTGGGACAACATTGACTTCACCAAGCCGATTTCCGCCGGGCCGAATCAGGTCGGCTTCGATCATTTCTTCGGCATCTCTGCGTCGCTCGACATGCACCCGTATGTCTACATCGAGAACGACCGAGTGAGCTCCGTACCGGAAAAGATCGTTCCCGCATCCGGCGGAAAACAAATCTGGCGAGCAGGACCGATCGGGGACGACTTCCAGCATGACGAAATTCTGGACAGGCTCACCGAAGAAGCCGTCAGCTACATCGGTTCTCAAAAGGCGGACAAGCCGTTCTTCCTGTATTTTCCGTTGACGGCACCTCACACGCCGATCGTTCCGAACGAAACATTCCGCGACAAGAGCGGCCTGAATGAGTGGGGCGATTTTGTCATGCAGGTCGATTGGACCATCGGCCGGGTCATGCAGGCCGTCGAGTCAAACGGTCTGGCCGAGAACACACTGTTCATCGTCACCAGCGATAACGGAGCGACTCCGCAGGCCGACTTTCCGGCCCTTAAGAAAAAGGGGCACGATCCGAGCTACCTCTTCCGCGGTCACAAGGCGGACATCTTTGAGGGCGGGCACCGCGTCGCGTTTCTGGCTCGCTGGCCGGCCGTCATCAAGCCCGGCAGCACGTCGAACGAGACGATTTGCCACACCGACCTGCTGGCGACGGCCGCCGACATCACCGGCCTGACTCTGCCGGCCACCGCCGGAGAAGATTCCGTCAGCATGCTTCCCTTGTTGAAGCAGTCAGCCAGCGGCGCGGTCCGCGAAGCCACAGTCCACCACTCGATCAATGGAAATTTCGCGATTCGCCGCGGCAACTGGAAGCTGTGCTTCTGCCCCGGGTCGGGTGGCTGGAGTGAACCGCGGCCTCAGCAGGCTCGCAAGGACAAACTGCCCGAGGTTCAGCTCTACGATCTGTCCAAAGACATTGCCGAGTCGGACAACGTTCAGGCGGCTCACCCGGAGGTCGTCCAGGAACTGGCCGCACTGATGCAGAAATACGTTGACGAAGGACGAAGCACGACCGGCAAACGTCAGAAGAATGATCGGAGCGTTTTGTTCGAGTGGAAGAAATGAAACTTCCGGCTCGGAGCGGGCCGGCGTCCTGACGTCGCTCGGTCAGTCGACGTACAGAAACTCATTCGAGCAAAGCAGCATGTGGACAAGGTTCTCGAAAGACTGTCTGGAAGCCTCCTCACTTTTGACGCCAGAGTCCTCGTAAAGTTTGCTCAGCTGCTGAATGTGCTTCTCAGAAAGAGTAACTTCGGCAGGGGTCGCGTTTCTTGAAAACGTCAGCTGGTACGCAGCGTCAATCTTCTCCGCCAGAGATGCCTTGTTACCGGCAGCCGATTCCACTCGACGAGCGAGATGGCCGGCGCTCGTGGTGAGGAACTCACTGTTAATCATCGTGAGCGATTGCAGTGGTGTCGCCGACGATGACCGGCGTGTGCAGTTCACATCGACGACCGGGTAATCAAAAACCCGCATGAATGTGGCGGGGTTGGATCGCCGCGCGAGTAGATACACGCTGCGGCGTTCCTGGCTGGAGATGGTCTGCAGTCCGGCTGGCGTGGCTTTCAGCATGTCAGGCGGTCCGCCGAGTTTGTAATTCGCCTGGCCACTAACGGAGATCACAGCGTCGCGGAGTGATTCCGCGTCGAGCCGTCGAAGCGTCATTCGGCCAAGAAGTTGATTTTCTGAATCGGTGGCATCCGGCGAACGCTTCGAGATCTGCTGGTAGACGGTCGAGGTCATCATCCGTTTGTGCAGCCGTTTCGCGCTCCAGCCGTCCCGCACAAACTCGACCGCCAGCCAGTCCAGCAGCTCCGGATGCGTTGGTGGCGAGCCGGTGGCTCCGAAGTTGTCCGGGGTGGCGACGATGCCTCTTCCGAAATGGTGCTGCCACATTCGGTTGACGATGACTCGTGCGGTGAGCGGGTGGTCGGGATCCGTCAGCCACTCGGCGAACGCAAGGCGTTGTCCCGTTGTCTTTCCGACGGCATGAGGAGAAGCGATCGCGTCCGCCCTGCCCGGCTGGCTCAGGACGGAAAGGAAACCGGGTTGGACAACCGGCCCGGCGAAGTCGACGTCGCCGCGGTGAAGCAAGCGAATCGTCGGAGCCTCTCCGACATCCCACAAAGCCTGGACCTTCTCCACTTTCTTCACTGCGAGGTCACTTTCAAGCGCCTGAATCTGCTCTTGAAGTTCCGCCAGCGTCGAGCGATCCGCATCGCTGAGCGCCGCTCCGACTTCCGCATCGGTGACTCCAACCTGCTGTTCGTACTGTTTGGCAAGTTCAGCCTGCTCCTTCGAGCGTTTCTTTGCCGGAGTCTCGATGGCCGCTTTGACGGCCGCTCGTATGGGCTCCGGAAGGGCCGCGAGCTTCTCACCAGACAACCGAGTGCGGTACCCGTCACGGAGGGAGTTGAGCTTCTTCTTCGCCGCCGCGAGTTCCGCGTTCTGCCGGTCGATCTTCGCCTTCTCAATTTGAGAAACGTTGTAGAGATGACGCTGCTTCGGCGGGAGCCACTTCGTCGGGTTGTAAGCCGGCGTGAAGATCGAAAGAAAGCGGTAGTAGTCCGTGTGAGGAATCGGGTCGAACTTGTGGCTGTGGCAGCGGGCACAGGCGAGCGTCATGCCAAGCGTGCTGGTCGAAACGCGTTCCATCAGCTTGAACAATGCTTCGTACCGGTCGAACGGCAGGTTGGAAATGTCTTCGTTGGTGGCGTCGAGCACGTTGCGCAGAAAGCCGGTCGCCGTCAGCAGTCGCAGCGTTTCCGGCGTGTAGCTCTCGGCGTTTCGCCAGTCGACCAGTTCGTCGCCGGCAATCTGCTCGACGAGAAACCGGTCCCACGGCGTGTCACGATTCGTCGATTCGATGACGTAATCGCGATACCGCCAGTAGCCGTCCGACAAAGTTGCCGAGTTCGGGTCGTGATCTTTGTCGGCTGTGTCGACATAGCCAACCGCGTCGAGCCAGTGCCGGCCCCACCTTTCTCCGTAGTGAGGCGATGCCAGCAACCGATCAATCAAATGTCCGTAAGCGTCCGCGCGGTCGTCGGCCAGAAACTCGCGTGCCTGCTGAGAAGTCGGCGGAAGGCCTGTCAGATCAAAGTACGCTCGCCGAAGCAGCGTCAGCTTCGACGCGTCTGCTGCAAAAGTCAGCCCGCTGGCTTCGAGTTTTGCGAGCACAAATTGATCAATCGGAGACCGGACACGGTTCGTCGCTGTGACGTCGGGAGGTGCCGCCGCGACCGGCTGCTGAAACGCCCAGAACTCTCGGTCCTCAGCCGTGACCACGCCGGGGCTGGTCGAGTCAGTGCCCGCGCTGCGTCGCGGCTCAACGTCGACAAAATCGACGAAGCGGCCTTTATCGATCCATTTTGTGATCGTCCGGATTTCGGCGACGGTGAGCGGCTTTCCCGAATCGGCCGGCGGCATTTGTCGGCTGGCGACTTTCCGGATGAGTACACTCTTATCGGAAAAACCCTCGACGATCACCGGACCGCTTTTGCTGCCGCGAACAAGAGATTCGAGTGATCTCAAGTCGAGGTCGCCTTCCGGATCGTCCTCGCCGTGACAGGAGACGCAGCGTTTTGTGAGGATCGGCCGGATGTCTTCATCAAAACGAGTGAACTGTGCCTGAACGTCGGCCGGAAGTTTCGCGGGCTCGGCATGAGCACCCGTCTCGATCCACTTTCGAACCGTTTCGATTTCCGTGTCGGACAGTTTCAGTTTGAACTGAGCCAGCGGCATCTCGCGCGATGAGACCTTCTGCCACAGCAGGCTCTTCTCCGGCGAACCAGCGACGATCACCGCTCCATTCTGACTGCCGCGCAGCGTAAGCCGAGCCGACCTCAAATCGAGCCCAAGCTGCGGCGAACTCTTCCCGTGACAGTTGAAGCAATACTTCGTGAAGATCGGCAGGACGTCTTTTTCGAAGACAGGGCGATCGGCAGCGGTGACGGGAGCCGTCATCGTCGCAGCAACAACGGCGGCGACAATCAGCTGAGAAAGAACAACGACTCGTGAATGTTGCATCGATTTATCGCTCAATCGAATTCGACTTTCGAATAGACCTCAGTCAGAGGCAGGTCGTGCCGAAGGCTCGCCAGCTGCAGAACTTCGTCGACTCCTTCGACGTCGCGCAGCGACCACAGTTCGCCCTCGTTGAGAAAGTGATGCTCAATCCGTGCCTGGTCCTGCGAGATGACGAGGTAGTCGCGCAACGACGGGATCTGCCGGTAGTACCCGAACTTTGTCCCCCGGTCGAAGTCCTCGGTTGAAGGGGACAGGACCTCAACGACCAGAACGGGATTGCTGATCACATCATCGCCTTTGCCCTCGATGGGCGGGCAGACAACCGAGACATCGGGGTAGACATAAGACCCAGTCGCCTCGATTTCGATCCGCATGTCGCTGCCGTGTACCTGGCAATCGTCACCCGCCAGCAGGTTCCCAATGACGCAACCCGTGTTCGTACCGATCAGGCTGTGTCGTCGCGTACCGCGAGCCTGCGAGAAGACTTCGTCATCGTAAAATTCGTGACGCTCAACCTGCTGCCGTTCCCAGTCGAGGTACTCGGCCGCAGTCATTTTTTGTTTGGAATGTGCTGTGCTCATTGGTCGTTCCGCATTTTCGATTCGAATTTAAGTTGCGAAGTTCAAACCGGGTTGCTCAGCAGACCCAGGACAGGTTCAGCCCCCGTTACTGTGACGTCGGACGGAGTCTCCAGTCGCCCGCCGTGCGGGAACTGAACTCGCCGGTGGTCAAGGCCCAGTTGGCGGCAGACGGTCGCAATCATGTCAGGGACGCTGACTCGATCGACGACGCTCTTGTAGCCGAAGTCGTCGGTCTCGCCGTAAATCAGGCCGGGCTTGAATCCGCCTCCGGCGAACCACAGAGTGAATGCGTTGCGGTTGTGGTCGCGTCCTTTGCCGTTCTGAGTGGTGGGAAGTCGGCCGAATTCTCCAGCCCACATGACGATCGTGCTGTCGAGCAGGCCTCGCGCTTTGAGGTCTTTGATGAGAGCGGTCGCTCCCTGATCGGTCTCGGCCGCAATCTTGTTCATGCCGCCGCGAATGTCGCTGTGGTGATCCCACGGCTGGCCAGGGCTCGTCGTGACCTGGACAAACCGCACACCGGACTCGACAAGCCGCCGAGCCATCAGACATCGCGTTCCATACTTTGCTGTTCTGGGATCGTCCAGGCCGTACATTTTTTTCGTGGTCGCCGTTTCACCGGACAAGTCCAGAACGCTCGGCGCTTCCAGTTGCATCCGCGCGGCGAGTTCAAAGTTTTCAATCCGCGCTTCGAGTTCCGATTCTCCTGGCCGCTCTTTCGAATGCGCTGCGTTGAGCGTCTGCAGAAAATCCAGGTTGGCGCGCTGAGCTCCCGGCGGCAGCGAAGCCGGCGGGTCCAGGTGGTGAATCGGAGCTCCACGCGTGCTGAACTCAACGCCCTGGTACAGAGCCGGCAGGTACGCATTCGCCCAGAGTTGCTTGCCTCCAATTGTGTAGCCGTCCGGATCGCGAAGCACGACATACGCCGGCAGGTTCTGGTTTTCCGTGCCCAGGGCGTAACTGATCCAGGCTCCCATGACCGGCCGGCCGGGGAAGATTTTACAGGTCAGCAACATGTTGAGACCTTCGAGATGATTGTTGTGCTCTGTGTGCATCGACCGCACAAAGCACAGGTCATCCACAATGGTGCTCGCGTGAGGCAGCGCCTCGGACACATCCATCCCGCACTCGCCGTACTTCCGGAATTTCAGCGGCGAGGGCAGCAGCTTGTTTTCATTGTCCGGCTGGTGAATTTCGACGCCGTCGGGGTGAGGCTTCCCGGCGAGACGCGTGAGTTCCGGTTTTGGATCGAACAGGTCCATCTGGCTTGGTCCGCCATTCTGGACGAGCTGAATTACGGCCTTCGCTTGAGCCGGAAAGTGCGTCTGGCGCGCCTTCAGATTTCCGTAAATCGGGACGTTCGAATGTGCGGCGGCGTTCTCCGCGAACACATTGGCTCCGCCCAGCAGATCGGCAGCCGCAATCTGTCCCAGACCGAAGCCCGACAGGCCAAGCATCTCCCGCCGACTGAACTGCATGTTGGACTCCTGCTGATATCTTCACAGAGCCGTTGGCATTTGCGAAAACGACCCGAAGCGTGAGTTTTGTATTGGTCCCTCAGTCTATCGGTCACCGCGTGGAACAACTACGGCGATGCACTCAAGGTGCCTCGCGACGAACGCCCAGGCCGACACTTTACGCCAGGACGTCGTCGACGACGTGTCCGTGGACGTTGGTCAGGCGTCGTTCCAGACCGTTGTGGTAGAACGTCAGCCGCTCGTGGTCGAGGCCCATCAGGTGCAGGATCGTCGCGTTGAAGTCGTAGTACGAACCTCCCGACAAAGCTGGGCCGCGGGTCTTCCTCGGACAGCGTCTGGATCAAACGCTGGATCTCGGCGAGAGCCGGAGTCCGCTCGGGGTGCTCCTCATTCAGCTTCTTATTGACAAACCACGTTCCAACCCAGGGTTGCCAGGTGCCGTCTTCCTTCAGCATATCGACGTCGTACTCGTATCTCGGAAGATTCGGCTTCGTGTCCAGGTAGTCGGTCTCGTAGAAATACTCGCGATTACTGCTGAGGCGCAGGCGATCAACAGCCTCGGGCACTTTGAATTCGAACTGCACCCACGGTTTTTCTTTCGAGCTCTTTGTTGTCTGGCCGCGCCAGGTCATCGTTCCGAACTCGCCGTCGATCAGCCGCTCGATCGGGAACCGGCCGTCAACTCCGTCTTCCGGAAATCCCGACACCGTCGTGCCACGACTTCTGTGCGCGAGGTTTTCACGCCGTTCGTCCGGGCCGAACACTTCCAGTTCGTCCAATCCGACGTTGTCCATCTTGAAGCGAATGCGAATCGATTTTGTGGTGATCGGCTTGAAGTGCAGCTCACGGAACGCGCCCCAGTTTTCTTCCCAGCCGCCGAGTTCCCGCAGGACGCGTCGCTGTGCGGCGATCCCGCGCCAGATCTCTTCGCCACGCTGTCGCCGCGGATCTTCCGGTGAGAATTCCGGAAACCGGCTTCCGAATTCAACGTCCTGAAAGACGCCGGTCATCGAGTAGTAATCTTTGATCGTGATCGGATCGAATTTGTGATTGTGACAACGGGCGCAGCCCATCGTGACACCCATGATGGAGGCACCGACGGTCTGCATGACCTCATCCATCCGATCGGCCCGAGCCTGACGAATGGCCGTCGGCTCGCGCCCGACCGTCGCCGCGGGCACGTGCGGACCAGCCACCAGAAACCCGGTCGCCTCACCGGCCCCGAGGGAATCACCGGCGATCTGCTCGCGTAAGAACTGGTCGTACGGCAGGGTCCCGGCCATTCAATCCAGTCCGCGTTACTACTCAGGCTAAGGAATGTGTCCGAACTAACTTCCCGAAAGTAACCCGAAGAGGTTGTGATCTTTTCACGACGACCCCGCAGGACTGGCCTGGTGCAGAAAAGTTATGGCGCTATAAGTCACTGTTGAGCAACTCCACACGACAAAATGATTCGGCGGGTCCAGAACTTCGGCTCAAGAGGCCGGAGCGGTTTCAGATGCGGTGGCGGGATGCCTCGCTCGACCAGTTGATCCCGAAGGATCATCAGGTCCGAGCCGTGTGGGCCTATGTCGAGTCGCCAACCCCAACACCACCCCGGATCGTGAACTCCTGCCAAAAACCACGGCAGAAAATAACGATCCCGGCCTCAACCAACGTTAAACTCACAAACTCGAAGCGTGAGCGAGGGCAAACGTCATTCGAGATAACCACGTCGCAAGACCTTTGCCCTCGCTCACTTTCCGGGCTTCCAGGTCAGGGACTCCCCCATGCAGAATCATGAGCTCGCGATGCTTGCCTTTGCCAGGCTCGCCCGAATTTCGCACGACAAAAACCAGGCGACCGGGCGAGACCGTTTTCTACTGCTCGCCGGCGAGCGCGCCTGCAAGGCCGGCTGGCCGGACGTCGCCGAGCGGTGTCGCGAGCTTGTCCTGCTCAGCAATCCGCGGCATCTGCTCTCGAAGTCGCCGACGTTTGCCGACTGTCTGCGCAGCGAAGAAGGGGCTGAGTTTTTTCCGACGCTGCAGAAGTTCTGCACTTTCGAACGGGCTGAGCACCTGCTGAGAGACCTCCAGCACTGGCCGGGCGAACCGGACGACGATCCCGGCCCGACTGCACGGCGCGATCTTGACGCCATCGCCTTGTAGGTCAGGCTGTGCCTGACGGAGTCAACTGAACGGCGAGTCGACTTTCGTCAGACACAGCCTGACCTTCGGAATGGCCGGTCGTTTGACGACAGCTCCGAATTCCGCAAAATGCTGCCACCGCAGGAGTTCGCATCAAGAGACACTAATAGGAGCACAGCGATGGTTGAGGAATCCCAGGTTCAGGATCAGACAAACGGAGTCCTCAATCGCAAGCTGAGAATGGCTCTGACCGGTGGCGGGCTCGGCGCGTTCATTGGCCGCGTCCACGCGACGGCCGCCGTCCTCGACAACCGTGCGGAGCTTGTTGCCGGTGCGTTTTCGTCGAGCGAGGCGAAATCGAAAGCCTCGGCACCTGGCTACGACGTCTGCCCGGACCGCGCTTACGGCTCGATTCATGAGCTGGTCGAGAAAGAACTCGCGCTGCCCGAAGACAAGCGGATCGATTTTGTTTCGGTCGCGACTCCGAACCACACGCACTTTGAAATCGCAAAGACGGCTGCCGAAGCGGGCTTCAACGTGATCTGTGATAAGCCGCTGACCTTTGATCTGGCCCAGGCCGAACAGCTTGTTGACGTCGTCGAGAAATCCGGCGTCGTCTTTGCAGTGACACACAACTACACCGGCTACCCGCTCATCCGTCACGCGCGGGAAATGATCCTTGGCGGTGAGTTGGGCGAGATTCAGGCGATCCGCGCGTCGTACATCCAGGGCTGGCTGCGAACTCGACTGGAAGGCGATGATCAGAAGCAGGCCGCCTGGCGAACCGACCCGACGAAGTCCGGAGCGGCCGGCTGCTTCGGCGACATTGGAACTCACGCCTACAACCTCGCCCGCTACATGACCGGAGTTCTTCCCGATCAAGTCTCATGCCACCTGAAGACGTTTGTTGACGGGCGAGCCCTCGACGATTACGGCCACGCGGTGATCAAGCTGGAAAATGGTGGACTGCTCACCGTCACGGCCAGCCAGATTTCGCACGGTCGAGAAAACGACGTCATCATCGAGATCGACGGCACGAAAGGATCGCTGGCGTGGCGGCAGGAGAACCCGAACGAAATGATCGTGCGCGAGAACGGGAAACCTCACGCGATTCACACGCGCGACCCGAACGCTCCCTTCCTGAAAGCCAGCGGAGCGGCCGCGTGCCGGCTTCCGGCCGGACACCCGGAAGGCTTTTTCGAGGCCTTTGCCAACGTCTACCGGTTCGCGTTCGACGCGATGATTCAGCGGGCCAACGGAGAAGCCTTCGAAAAGAAGAACACGATTTACCCGAACGTGTACGACGGCCGCGAGGGGATGTTCTTCATCCAGCAATGTGTCGCGTCGAGCCAGGAAAACGGAGCCTGGCTGAACCTGAAACACGACGGAGCCCGTCGTTGACCACTGCTAACGCGCTTCGATCTTTTAACGGGCTGCTAAAGGCAAGTCACATCCGCTGAGCGCGGATCTTCCACGACGCAGCCGCTGTGGAGCTGTCCGTTCATCGCCGACTCCCGCCAGGGGCCAGGTGCGTCGAAAAAGTCCGTCCGGATTTCCATGTCGGAAATCAGAATTCCTGACCGGTGGATGGCCAGTTGGCCTGTGATCAGTCCGTCGGGTCTCACCGCGAAGCTGCCCCATCGTGACGGGCGGGCCGTGCTGTTGTTGGCACTCACCCAGAAATGATTCTCTGCCGCACGACAGCTCATGGTCGACGGCACGATCGTTTTCCAGATGTTGTATTTCTCGTCGGCAACGACCGTCGCTCGGGCGTTGTGGAACGATTGAAAAATGATCTGCACCTTCTCGCGTTTCAGGTCGCGGTAGAGTTCCGGAAAGCGATAGTCGTAGCAGATCAGGACACCACAGGTGATCCCCTTGATCTTGAAGACGCACGACCGATTGCCGGGCGAGTAATACTTCAGATCGAGTTTCGGCTTTCGCCCGTCAACGCCGGTGCAGAATCGTTTGTCGTACCGGTTGACGATGCGGCCGCCTGAGTCGATTACGTAGACCGAATTATGTGGCATGTGGCCGTCCGAAAGTCGATGTGTCGAGCCCAGCAGCACCCACAGCTTCAGCTCTTTCGCGAGGGCCATGATGTCCTGTGTAGCGAGCGTCAGTTTCTCCCAGTCGATCGAATCGGAATCCTGGATGTCCACGCCGGCGTAGCCCGACAGAGCACACTCGGAAAAGTGAGCGATGTCCGCTCCGTCCTCGTGAGCTTTCCTCATCAGACGCATCGTCTCCCGGCAGTTGTGAGAGATGTCGGCCTCAACGGAAAACTGACAGGTGGCAACTCGAAGCGACTTCATCGAATGTTCCTTTCGACCGGGCTCTGACATCAGATCAGCGGCTATCAATGGCGGAACAGGCTATCTTTCGCGCCGCCGCGAGTCGACCGGTCGCCGCTTCCACTCCCTTCCAATCAAGAGCCCGTCATGAGCCCGTTTCGATTTGTCATTGTGGGTTGCGGCCGAATGGGGCAGGCTCATTCGGCCCGACTGGCAAGTCACCCGGACGCAGTGCTCGTCGGGTTTTTCGATCCGGACATCGCAGCGGCTTCGAAACTGCGGGACGAGTTCGCGCCGAACGCCGTTGTTGCAGGCTCGCTGGACGACCTTTTCCGCCTGGATGCCGACGCGGTCGTAATTGGAACTCCGACGACAGCGCACCGTGAACAGGTCGAGGCGGCGGCTTCGCGGGGCTGGCACGTGCTGTGCGAGAAACCGCTCGCCGAAAATCGAACGTCGATCGACGCGCTTTGCGAGCTCGCCGCGAAACACGACGGACAGCACTTTCAGCTGGGATATCAACGCCGATTCTGGACACCGTATTCCCGCATGAAATCGGAAATCGAATCGGGCGAGCACGGGCACGTTCAGGCCGTCGTTTCGGTCAGTTCTGAGCGTTGGCAGCAGACGATTGCCGGAACGTGGCGGGACGATCCGGGGATCAACTTCGGTGGTTTTCTCGGCGACGCCGGCAGCCACAAGATTGACATGCTGTTTTACGTGACCGGTCTGTCGCCGGAGTCGGTTTTTGCAATCAGCAGCCGCGTTGGCAGCACCGTCGAGATCCTCACCAGTGTGACGGGCACGTTTTCGAATGGAGCATCGCTGACGATGTCGCAGACCGGAAACGCAAATTCGTTCTGCGAGGAACTGTTCGTCCATTGCGAGCGGGCTGACCTCATCCTGCGCGACGGCAGGCTGTGGCTCGGCCGCGACAATCAACAGACACCGATCGAGACTCCGGCAGACGAGTACGGCGTTGAGTCGGTTCGCAATCCGGTCTCCGGTTTCCTCGATCTGCTGTGTGGTCGAGCGGAGAACGTCGCTCCGTTCGAGTGTGCCAGACCGGTTTTTGAATTGACTGCGGCAATCCTTGAGTCGGTGTCGACGAAGACACTGGTCGAAGGGTTAGCAGCCGGTTGAAAAGTCGAACTGATTCAGCGGAGCTACCTGAGTCAGATGGCTATGGACCGGCGGTGAAATTAAATCGGCATCTGTGGTGAGAGGGTGTAGTTGTAGCGTGGGAGGAGATCG
>JAQBVJ010000141.1 GCA_027623235.1 Planctomycetota bacterium | reverse complement strand
GGCAGGAGCCTCGCCCTCCCAGTTCCGGGTTCTCCTCACACGCCGGCCGCTTCGAGGACTCGTTCGTCGAGCTTTTTCTTTTGCGGGCAGCCGTGGTTGCTCCACCAGTCGGCGGCGGCTTCTCGCGACCAGTGGGAGGCGGAATTGCAGCTCAGCAGAGCGTGCCGCAGTTCCTCTGCCGACTGAAAGCGATCTGAGGGTTTCTTTTCCAGGCAGCGCAGGATGACGGCTTCCAGATCGGCCGGCACGTCGTCGGCGAATTCCGACGGCGGTTTCGGAATCTCTGACGCGTGGGCGAGGATCACCTTGATCGGCACAACGCTGTAGAACGGGGGGCGGCCGGTCAGGAGGTAATACGCGACGGCTCCCAGGGCGTAGATGTCGCTGCGGGCGTCGGATTCGTCTCCGGTCGCCTGCTCGGGTGACATGTAAAGCGGAGAGCCGGTGATCGCTCCCTCCTGAGTCAGCTCAACATCGTCGCCCTTCGCGGAAACCGGCTTGACCAGGCCGAAGTCGAGCAGCTTGGCGACGTCGTAAACTCCGCCACGGATCGCGGCGAAGATGTTGCCCGGTTTGATGTCTCGATGGATGAGCCCGTGTTCGTGTGCCTCGCCGAGCGCCTGGCAGGTCTGCTCCAGAAGATGGATGACCCGCCCGGCCGGCAGGCGGTCGAACTGGTTGACAAGCTCGCCCAGGTTCATGCCGGGCAGATATTCCATGACGTAATAAAAGGTCCCGTCGTCGGCTCGGCCATAGTCGAAGATCTCAACCGTGTTCCAGTGAGTCAGCTTCGCCGTCGCCTGAACCTCGCGTTCGAATCGGGCGAGGGCTTTCGCATCGCCTGCCCGTTCCGGACGGATCAGCTTGATGGCACACGGGCGTTTGAGCAGCAGATGCTCGGCGAGGTACACGTCGCCCATGCCGCCGTGCCCGATTTTCTCACGGAGCCGGTACTGACCCAGTTGTTCGGCCTCGAAGACTTTTTGACGGAGCCGGCCCATCGTGCGAACTCCCCAGACGGCGATCACCGCGTTGACCAGAAGTGTCAGCGCCGTGTGGCCCAGCCTTTGGTTCGGCACGATTTCGAGGAGCTTCGCGTAACCCGGCTGACTGGCGAGGATGTAACTCTGCACACAGAGCGGCGCGGCAGCAATGAGGCCGATGACGATCGCTGCTCGCTGCCACGAATTCGGAATCATGAATGCGTAAATGAAAATCAGAGTCAGCCAGGGCGGAAGAAACGCCGCGGCAAATTTCAGAGGGAGGCCCTCAAGCAGAGTCGAGTGAGTCCACAAAGCAAAGAAGGCGGCCGAGCCACCAAAGACGGCGACCTCAGCCATCCGCACGTGCCTCATCATGTGAGGGCACTTCATGCACAACCGGAATCCAATCAGACCCGTCACGATTGTCATCGTCACGTGAGCCCAGAACGTCGCGCCGAAATAAGTCTCACCCGTGACGAGTGCTCGAATCAGAAAAACGGCGAAACCAGAAAACAGCATCAGCGACGCAATCCGCATTCGCTTCACAACGACCAGGTGTGTCTGGCTGTCGAGCCCCGGTCCGGAGCCTTCGACGAGCGCCAGTCCCGGACGGCACTCGCCATCGGTCGGGCAGGTGTCTGGCGTCTGGGCCGGAGTCTCAGCGTGAACCTGGACAGTGTCCTCCAGGTGCGATTCGCCAGGGCTGGATTGAGGACGCTCCACTCGGACTCCCAAAGATTTCGGATCGTTGCCGCTCGCTCGCGGTCAGAATTCGGGCAGTGTAATGGCGAGTGCGGAGTCCGGCAGGACAAGTTCCTACGGACTGCCTGCCAGTCGAGAAATCAGTACGGCGGCCGCGACGGAAACGTTGAGTGAGGTCACGGGGCCGCGTGGCGGTATTCCGCAGACGACGTCGCATTTTTCGATCGTCAGCCGGCGAAGTCCTTTTTCCTCGTTCCCCACAACGACCATCCAGGGGCGATCCGGAAGGACCGATTCGATCGGGTCGGACGCGTGCTCGGAAGTCCCGAGCAGCCACAGGCCCTGCTTCTTCGCCTGGTCGAGAGCTCGACTGAGGTTGGGCACAACGCAGAACGGAACGGCCTCCATCCCGCCGGCCGAGACGTCGTATACCGTGCTGTTGAGCGGAGCGGACCGGTCGCGGCTGATGATAACTCCTCGAACTCCAAAGAAGCCGGCGGTCCGGAAGATGGCTCCGACATTGTGCGGATCCTGGAGCGTGTCGAGGGCCAGCCACAGACCGGTCGCCGAATCGGAACCGGATAACAGCTCGCCCATTCCGACGCCGGAGTTCTCTCGGACAGTGGCGGACCCGACTCCCACACGTTCCGTTTTCGGTTCAGACCGCTGCTGCCGTCGCCCTCCGACATCGGACCGGAGGCGGTCGTTCGCCACGACGATCCCCGCGACCTTCGCTGCCTCGACGACGTCTGCCCACGCTCCGTGAATCGAGTCCGGCTGAATTTGAATTTCTGTGACGTCTCGAGGCCGATTTCGAATTGCAGCGAGGACACTGTGCGGATTTTTGAGCTCAAGCAACGAAGACGTCTCCGGTTATTTCCGTTTTCACACGGCAAAATTCTACAGCGGTCTGACACTCTGAGCCGATTCTTTCGATCCGAGGCCCAATCGGCAATCCACTGCCAAAGACCAGGGCTCATTTCGTTCTGTGAGATGAGCGAAACTCCGGGAAGAGAAAGAGATTCCGGCATTTCGGGGCCGAGTCGAAACTTGACCCTCTGAAGGCGGCTCTCTAACATCCCGACCCTCAATTAACCGGCCCCGGCCGGATACCACGCGGGAGTAGCTCAGTGGTAGAGCACCACGTTGCCAACGTGGATGTCGCGGGTTCGAACCCCGTCTCCCGCTCTTTTTTTTTGACGTGCGGGAATCGCCGCAAACTCTGGTTTCCTACACTGCCTCTTATTGCAGCTTCGCTGTAACTCTTATTGCAGATTCGCTGTAAGTTTAATTGTGAGGCGGGTTTAACCGAATATTTGGCTCGCTGATGGCAGGCTTGACTCTGCCCGCTTTCCTCAAGGCTGCAAGCCGGAAAGCGATGCCTTCGCTGGGAGAAACACCGTGAGTGCTGAAGAAAACGCCCCCGTGGAAGATGCAGAAACGCCCTCAGACGAAACGTCGGCTGCAGAAGCTACCGATACAGAAACGTCGGATGAGGACTCTGCAGAAGAACAACGATTGTCACTGACCGTCGAGATTACCGATGCCGGTCCGTGCCGAAAGAAAATTCGTGTCGTCGTTGCCGAAGCCGACATTGCCGACCTGCGAGACACCGCAGTCAACGATTTTACGGGACAGGCAGAGGTACCTGGTTTTCGAAAAGGCCACGTGCCTCGCGGGCTGGTTGAGTCAAAATTCCGTCGCGAACTTGGCGACGAGCTCAAACAGCGAGTGCTCGTGCAGAGCCTCGAGCAGCTCACGATGGAAAACAACCTCGACCCGATCGACGAACCGGACATGGACGTCGAATCGCTCGAAATTCCGGAGCACGGCGATTTTGAGTACTCGTTCGAAGTGGAAGTTCGGCCGGAAATCGATCTCCCCGACTTCACTACGGTGACGCTCAAGCGGGCGACTCGCGAGATCACCGACGAAGACGTGCAGCAGTACATCGACCGAATGCTGCAGGACTACGGCGAGAAGCACGATTCGGACGGAGCTGCCAAACCTGGCGACATTGTCGCTGCTTCCGTTAGCTTTCAGTACAAGGACGCCACGATTCAGGAAATCTCCGGGTTGTCACTGCGAATTCAGCCTGAGCTGCAGTTTAACGACGGCGAGATCAAGGATTTTGACAAGCTCATGGACGGTGCGGCCGCTGGCGACACTCGCGAAGTAGACATCGTCATCTCCGACGAAGCCCAGCACATTCCGATGCGGGGCGAAACCGTCAAAGCTGTCTTCACAATAGACGAGGTGAAGACGTTCGTGCCGGCAAAGCTGGATTCCGCTTTGCTGGACCGAATCGGCATTGAGTCGGAAGAAGGTCTGCGTGAGGAAGTCCAGGAGATTCTCGAACGGCAGGTCACCTACCGTCAGCGTCGGTCGGCTCGCGAACAGCTTCTGGAAGTCATTACCGAG
Organism: Planctomycetota bacterium; assembly: GCA_027623235.1. GTDB lineage: Bacteria > Planctomycetota > Planctomycetia > Planctomycetales > Planctomycetaceae > JAQBVJ01. Next base: position 13,248 of record JAQBVJ010000141.1, on the reverse strand, counting down.
TCCGCCAGCTGGGAGCTGCCCGAAGAACTGGTGATGAAGCAGGTCGAAAACGCACTGCACCGCGAGATTCTCGAAATGCAGCAGGCTGGCTACTCAGATCGCCAGATTCAGGCGCGCGAAAACGAGCTGCGTCAGACGTCCGTCTCAACGACTCGCCAGGCAATGAAAGAACACTTTGTGCTCGACAAAATTGCCACCGTCGAAGCGGTCGTCGTCACGAATCAGGACATCGAAATGGAAATCATGATGATGTCCTTCCGGAGTGGCGAGACTCCACGTCGTCTGCGTGCCCGCCTTGTCAAAACAGGGGTGATAGAGAATCTGGAAGCTCAGATTCGCGAACGGAAAGCTGTCGATATCGCTCTTGAGCGAGCTCAGTACGAAGAAGTACCGCTCGAAGAAGACCTCGTCGCCGACCTCAACATCGAGGCGATCGACCAGGCGATCTGCACCGGAAAACTCGCCCGCGCACCCGTTGCCGCAGGCTGAAATTTGCCTGCCCGCAGTCCATTGAGCGAGTCTTGAGTCGCGGCCATCGCCGGATGGTGGCCCGGAGATGCGTCCCGCACGCGGGGGCATTGACGTCGCACGTCACACCGACTTTCCCTGAAATCAGGGAATCTCCAGGAATTCTGTACGGATTTCGGGTTCGCCGCCCACTCCTTCTGTGGCGAGTGGCATTCCCACTCCGCACACCGATTCGGAATCTGGAGCGGCCTGATGAGACTGACACTTCGCACGTTGCTGGCGTACCTCGACGATCTTCTTGAGCCGGCTCAGACGAAAGAGATCGGAGCGAAGATCAACGAGAGTGGCTACGCGTCGATGCTCGTGAACCGAATTCGCGAAGTCATGCGTCGTCGTCGGCTGACGGCTCCCGAAGTCAGCGGCCCGGGAATGGGGCTGGATCCGAACAGCGTGGCCGAGTATCTCGACAATACTCTTTCCCCCGACGCGGTGGCTGATGTGGAGAAAGTCTGCCTGGACTCGGATGTGCATCTGGCGGAGGTCGCGGCATCGCACCAGATTCTGACGCTGGTACTAGGTGAGCCAGTCGACGTTCCGGCGTCAACTCGCGAGCGGATGTACGCCCTCGGGCCGAAGCCAACGTCCGGATCCAATGGCAGGAAAAACGGGCAGTCGAAAAGCGACCCGGAAGTCAAAACCGTCACGGGAAGTGGCAATGTGGCAACGACTTCGGCCGGTAGCCCGTCGAGAGAATCGTCATTTGACGGGACCATTCCGGATTATCTCAAGCCGGATCCGTTGTGGAAGCGGCTCGGTCCTGTCGTCGTTGCTGTCGTCGTGGGAGCGGTCTGGCTCTGGCTCGTCTACTTTGATCCCTCGCTGAGTAATCCACAGGGTGAGGGCGAAGTTGCCTCATCGGATCCGCAAACATCCGGAGCGGCCACTGCGATCGCTGAGCAAACCGGGACGACACCGGCACCGGAAGGAAACGTCGAGCCATCTGTCAGTGAAACCGGAACAAAGCCGGAACAGTCGACGACGGTTGCATCGACGTCGCCCGGTGACGCTCGACCGTTTGACAGTCTTCCCAATTACGATCCAGACGCGCCGCCGGAGAGCCCTGCAACGACACCGCCCGAGTCACCGACATTGCCGGACAATCCGCCGACGATTCCGGGCACGGCAGTCGCCTCGACCGAACCGATCGGAACGACAGTCAAACCGGAATCGACAACGCCGCCTGTGACGGGGCCTCCCGTCGCGTCTGTTTCGAATCCGGCAACCTCAGGAACGGAGACGACCACCGTGGCAAGTCCGCCGGCGGTGCCGGCGCCGGAAGTGGTTTATCTCTCACGTGAAGGCGTGCTCGCCCGCAAAACCGATAAGGGCTGGGTGGTCCTGCCAGGACGCACCTCGATTCGTCGTGGCGATTACATCGCCTCACTGGACCCGTTCACTGCGGTCCTCCAGGTTGCATCGCTCGATCTGACGATTGAACTGCAGCCAGGTTCGGCGGTGGAGTATCTCGGAGCGGGTTCGGACATCCACGCAGGTTTCAAAATCCACCGTGGTCGAGTTTCGATCAAACGTGAGTCGACGGACGCGAACGCTCAACCGGTGACGGTCGGCATTCGACTCGTTGATGAGGACTGCCGGTTGACAATCGAGTCTGGTCAAGCGGAATGTGGTTTCGAAGTCATTCCGCGAGAGCCGACCCGGTTCGAAGAGGACCTCACTGCCGACCCGTATCTTGGCAAGCTGGTCGTGATTCATGGAGAGGCGTCATTCAAAGGCCGGCTGGAGAAAGCAGAATCGTTGACCGGTCCTGCCTGGATGCGGCTCGGAGTGAAGGACCGCAGGGCTCTTGCGGCGGCGGGTTCTCGACCGCCACTTCTGACAACGCCAACGTGGCTCGATCCAGACCAGAGCGGCATGTCGATCACGGTTCGTCGTTACGCCGCGCGTTACCAGAAGGAGATCGACCCGGATCTGCCACTTGAACACACCGTGCCGACAATTGTCGGGTCGAAGGTTCCCAGGCTCTCCGAGTTCGCGGCGCAATCGCTGGTTGTGACCGGACAGATTCCCGGACTTGTCGAGACGATGGCGCGGGGTGAGTACGAAGAAGTTCGCGAAGCAGCGATCACCGGGCTCCGGCAGTGGCTGCCCCAGGCAGAAGCGAATCGCGACGTCCTCAAAGCAGAAATCGAAAAGCGGTTTCCACCTGACCAGGTCGATGTCATTTATCGATTGCTCTGGGGTTACGACGACGCGGACGCCCGAAATCAGGGACCGTCGCGTCTGCTGGTGGACTGGCTCAAGCATGAGAACATCGTCATTCGTCAGCTGGCCATCATGCACATTGACCGGTTGACCGGGCAAAGGTACGACTACCACCCCGTCGACGCCGTCGGTCGCCGCAAGGTCGCCGTCGAACGCTGGGAGCAGCACCTTAAGAAGAACGACGATCTGCTGGTCAAGTAGGTTGAAGCGGAATCTGATTGGAGAATCTGGAAACAGAAATTCCGCCAGCACCGGCGAATCGAACGTTCTTTCTCTCGCCAGTCCCACGGAGTCACTCCGCGCGGTACGATGGCTCGCGATTCGACTCTCCCGCCATCGGACCTGCCATGCGCCCTACCATTCGACTTCTGAGCTGTTCGGCTCTCGCCATGATTTTCCTGAGCTCCCTCGCCGCGCCTGTGTCCGCCTGGCAGAAGGATCCGGAAGCTCCCGTGATTCTGCCTCGCCAGGGAACAACGCAGCAGCTTCGAGTCTTTAACGGGAAGGACCTGTCCGGCTGGGCCGGTCATGAAAAATACTGGTCGGTTGAGGACGGCGAAATTGTCGGCCGCAATACGGAACCGGTTCCGGTCAGCACGTACCTGATCTCAAGGCGCGACTTTTCGGACTTCCGTTTGACTCTTGAGTTCAAGCTGGCCGAATCGGAAATGCACTCAGGCGTCGCGTTCTGGGGAGCTCTCGCGCCGGACAAGGGCGACGAGTTCACCTATGCCGGACACCTCGTGATGTTCCCGTCGAATTACGGCTACTACGACCTCTACGGACGGAACCTCATCCACGACAACGCAGACCGGGCAAAGAAATTCGGGAAGCAGCACGACTGGAACCGCGTCGAAATTCTCGCCCAGGGAAACCGCATTCGCTTCGCGCTGAATGGCGAGTTGATTTCCGACTGGCGAGATCCCGAACCGGACCGAATCAAAGAAGGCCCGATCGGTCTGCAGTTGCATTCGAACAAGGCTCCGCAGGAAATCCGTTTTCGGAGTCTCAAACTGGAAACGTTTCCGGTCGATCGTCTCGTCACGCTGACTGTCCCGGAGGAGCAAGGGCCGCGAGGCGTTCAGAAGCTCAACCTGACCGTCGATCCAGACACGCCAAACCTCTGGACGTCGTTGACCGAGGTTGTGCTGCCCGATGAGATTCTCGAACCGATCCGGCGAGGCGGCCTCAAGACGATGGGCATCCGCGATCAGGAGCGGGACTCCTACTTCGCGATGATTCAAAAGGCGAAGGAGACGGACAAATCACTCCTGCACAAAGCGTCAATCGAGTTGCGGGACAAACGCCGGCTGCTGCCGAAAAACGCCGCGTGGAAAAGTCGCCCGCCCGAACAGTTTCCGTCCTTCGTGGACCTCTACACCAACCCGGATGACTACCACGGCAAGTTACTGACCGTGCACGGCCATCTTCGGAAACTCATCGAAGTTCCGCAGGACAAGAATCCGTATGGGATCGAAAAAGTCTACGAAGCCTGGCTGTACGACCTGAATTCGCAGGGGCACCCGACCGTCATTCTGTCGACATCGATTGACCCGCGACTCAAGACGGGCACGGAAGTCGAAATCGATCACTGCTTCGCGACCGGCTACTTCTTTAAGAACATGGGCTACAAAGCACAGGACGCAAGCCGCTATGCCCCGGTTCTGATCGCCAGCCAACTGCAGTATCTGCCATCGGATGAAGCGGGCACCAGTTTCCGGCTCGGCCGTAATACACAGTTGCAGATCCTTCTGGTCCTGGTCATCGCCATCATCGTCGGCCGACACTCCCTGAAGACGTGGAGACAGTCGAAAATCGACGACGGCCAGCGAGAGGCCGTCCGAGAGCTCGTCGATCAACAGCGTGCCGATCCGACTTTCCAAAAGCTGGCCGACGACGGCGGGACACCCGACTTCGGAGAAATCGCCGCTGCGGACACGTCTGAGCCGTCACCGGAAGAGACGTCACCAGAAGATCTGAAGACCTAACAATAGCCGCGCTATCGGACGTACTGGCGGTTGAATTGTTCGGGGTCGAAGGCGTCGTTCGTGGAGCTTGTTTCCCGCAGCAGCTTCTGGAAGGTCGAAAGGTCTTCCTTAAGCGCAGTCGCTGCCGATTCCCGGGACGAGCTCTCGATGCCCGTTAAGACTGTGTCCGCCGTTGCAGCCGGTCCGACAGCGGGATCCGTGAGGCTGACAGCGGGCTGACTCGTCAGGTCAAACTTTGGTCCCTCTTCAAATGGCGATCGCGGAGCGGGGCGGCGTGCATTCGATGAAAGATCACCCCAGCCAGGTCCGCTGATCCGGTCTGTTTTTTCGGGAGCAGCAGCGAGTCTTAGATCGGTGGGCCGGAGCTCGGTGGCGGCCTGGGTCGCCCACTCCCGGATCAGCTCAAACTGTTGTGCACCCGCCCGACCGTTGAACACAGTCTGCCCGCCATGAACGCCGAGCCCGACCTGCAGCAACTCACTGTTTTTCGGATTGCCAAGATCAAGATGCTTCAGGACGGCGCCCAGGTTGCGTTCGATTCGGCGGCGGTGGCTGACGGATCCTCGGATGTGTTCCAGTCGAAATTCTCTCTCTTCCGAAACCGACCCATGGCAGCGGGCATTGCCGCAGCGGTTTAGAAGTAGCGGCTGAACCTGAGAGACAAACCGCTGAGCTGTGACAGGACTCAGACCTGCCAGGCTGCGTGCTTCGTCCGGTTGCCGAACAGCTTCGACCGAAACAAATGCTTTCGGTCGATCTGCCTCGCTTTCATCGGAAATGGCCTGTCGACGCATCTCGTCATCGACCCGCCTCAGCATCAGCCGGACCGTCTCGTTGGACGGGTCGAGGTCCAGTGCCTCACGCAGTTCGCGGATGGCTCCTTTAGGAAGCTTCTGGCTGTGACACCATCGCGCGATTCTTAGATGAGAAGCCACGGTCGGTGTCTCAACGCGAAGTCGCATGGTCAGCCACGCTTCTTCGACGTTGTCCGAATCGAATTCGACCTGCTCAAACGGGACCACTACGTAGCCGTTGCTCGACGCAACGACGTAGCCGGTCGAGACGATGCGAATCCGTCCGTGAACGACGCCTCCGTTTTTCATGACGAGAATTCGGTCGGAGTTGTCCTGCTGGACGGGATTTATCGCCGTCAGCCGACGTTCCTGCGCGAAGCTGCTGCGTGGACCGAGTCCGCTCAGGAAGAAAAACGCGACGGCGAGCAACGCGGCCCAAGCTTTGATTCGATCGCTGCTGCCGTCGGTTGATTCACCCGTGTCTGGTGCCGTCGTCATGGCAGCTCTCCCGTCGCGGTCGTCACCTGCGAAAACACAAGTTGGCCGTCGATCGTTTGAATTCCTGGCGGCTCGGCGGTGCGCCGGCTCGCGTGAAGCTGATCGATGATCGAGTCCTCTACAGAAACGCCCGCTTCAGCGGCGCGGAACGAGAACTCGGCGGAAGACAGTCCGCGGATGTCGACTTCCGGCGCCGGCAGCGTCGCATACCGCGAGCCTTTTTCGATTCCGACGAGCGTCGTGCCTGGCCGAACGAACGATCGCGAGCCGTCGATGCTCAGCGTGCTCTGCCAGTTTCGAGGCAGCGTCTCGCCCTCAAACAGGAACACTGGCCGCGGCTCGCCGTCCTGTCTGGCGGGATCAATGACGCAGTCGTGCAGCGTGAGCGTCAGCTGTGTTTCCCAGAGCCAGTTGCGGATCAGCCGAGCGGAAACGACCGGACCGGAGTCTCGCAACGTGACATTTTTCATCAGGAATGAGCGAGTTTCACCGCGCCGCGCCGGTTGTTCAAACACGAAGAACGGTCCGGGACCGGTTTTCAGCGAGTTGCGTACGGTGACGGGTTTTGATGTTTCGGCCAGCCAGATGGTCGACCAGCCACCAATGAATGCTGAATTTTCAATCGTGACCTGTCCGGCCAGACGATCGCTGGAATCGAGAGCCTGCCAGCCGATGGCGTAGCGGGTTTGCCGATCACTCGGGGCCGCAGTCACCGTCGCCGCAGTCACCGTCGCCGCAGTCACCGTCTCCGCAGCACCGGTCGGTTGAGAATTGGAAGTTGCCCCTTCGCCAACCGGCGAGACGAACGAGCAGTTTCGAATCGTCAATTCCTGGCTCTGCAGCAGAGTCAGCGCGGCGAGTTGCGATCCCGTTTCGCGATACTCAATTTCGACGCCGTCCAGAGTGAGATGCGAGGCTCGAAGTTTGAGTGCCTCGGCCTCAACGATCAAACGAGCCCGTTGATTTCCCGTTGAGCGAATCGTCAATGACGGGCCGGTCCAGGTGATTTGCCCTGCTCGCCACGGTCCCACAGACGGGAGTTCGATCATGCCGAAGTCGTCGGGTTCGGGGAGATCCTGAATCTTCGGTGCCGCTTCCGGTGCGTCGCCCGCCTCAGAACGATCGCTGCCGCCCAGCGCGGAAATCGACGTGGTGATGAAAGTTCGGCTGTTCGGCTCGAAGAAAAACAGAGCGACTCCCGCGAGCAGAACGGCCGCCGTCGCCGCGGCGATCGACTTGCCGAACGCCCCCACTCGGTCGGCCCGAGACGTCTGCAGCGCGGGATGCTGAAATGTCTGAGCAAACTGCGAGAGACCTCGCCGCCCGCGCGACCGGGGCTGCCCGAGCGTTGCTCGCGGTGGCGGAGCGGTCGCTGCTGTCTTCGGCTTCGATCGAACGTCGCTTCCGTTCGGTTGCGGAGCCGGCTCTGGCGAAGCGGTTCCGCTTTTCGGCGCGAGCAGGACAGACGGCGCGCTGCGCGGTCGACGGCGCGGATCCGGCTCGGTCAACCAGAGCACGGCCTCGGCCAGCGTGTCAGGAGTGTCAGGCGCGATCTCGCGAATGTCGGGGATCCGCTCGGTCTGATGCGCGGCCAGTCGGGCCAGCGGATCGCCTGTCGGAAACGCGGACCGTCCGGCGAGCAGATGCCACAGCAGACAGCCAAGCGAGTAAAGATCGCTCGCCGCAGTTGCTGGCCGGCCGGTACCGATTCGCTCGGGTGCGACACCGTCGTACCTTTCGGGCTTTTCATGAGCGTCAATGTGAAACTCAGGCTGCACCGCCGGTCGGACTCCGCAGTCGACAAGGACCACCTGACCGTTGCGTGCCAGCAGCGCGTTGCTTAACGACACGTCTCCGTGAGCCAGCTTGCGGTCGTGCAGCACGGCAAGGCTGTCGAGCATCTGCCGTGCGATATCAAGCACCGTGGCGGCCGGCACGCGACCTCGCCGCAGAATCAACTGTGCCAGTGGGAGAGCTTCGCAGTAACGGCTGACGATGTTGAACTGTGTCGTCGGAGCGGCCATCGGCAACGGCTGCCCGTTCACTCCCGCCGCGTCTTTCTTTGCAACGCCGCTGACAGGCGTGGCATTTTCGCTGACGGCCTGAGGCAGTACGAGACCCGGATGGTCGATCTGCTGCCCGGCCTCGACAAGACCGTTCAGTGCGGCGAGCGTCTTTTCAGAGTACTCGATGGGAAGCGAAACCTGCTTGATGACGCACGGTTCGAGCGTGGCCCGGTGGCGAGCGAGGCAGGTCCTCGCCCGCGAACTGTGTCCGAGTTGGTCGAGGACCAGGCACGGCCCGATCGTCAGTTGAGTTGCCTCGTCGGCCTCGATGGCCTGAGCCTGGAAAGCGGTGAGCACTCGCGACTGCACCAGCGCGTCGAGCCACACGGAATCGAATGTCGGCAGGTCGCGTGCCAGCCGGCGCACGCGCGACGAGCAGCGGCGTACGTCTCGCGGCGTACACAGCTTCTGTCCAAAAAGGACTTGCTGGAGTTGTTTTGACGGAGGTTCAGGCACGTTCCGGTGTCCGTTCCGGAAGCGAAATGCGCAGCGAGGACCGCTGGCGTGAGGTGAGGCCGGGAGTTATCTCAGATTGCCGAAAACCCGGCAATATGAGCCTTCGGATGTGGCACACGAAGGCACAATGCCACGAAGAAGATTTTCCGGACTCTTCGTGTCTTTGTGTGAGCTGAACCGGGATTATTCACGACCATCGCAGGGTGGGTGCAGCAATCCTCGATCCACTGGTGGGTTCCGTCCGCCGGCGAGCTGCCTCAAAAATGACACCCTGTCTTTCGAGAGGCTGGCTTGCGAAACCCACCTTCACGGCTTTCGGCGGACTCCACCCACCCGAATCATCCGGGCAAGGGCCCTGCAGAACGACAGCGGCTGGCCGACAGCGGCTGGCTGACTCCGACAAGCCACGCTGTGCCCGGTCACTCTGCCGGACGCTTTCCACGGCCGTCCAAAAGTCGTTCAAAACTCGATTCGACAGCCCTGGAAAGCCACCGGACGAGTGACTCGAATTCCGTGTCGCGGGGCGGACATGCCTGTTCGGTCCTGGCTGGATGTGGTGCGAAACTCGTGACTCGCCCTACTGAATCGAGTAGTGCTTCAGTTTCTCCTCGTCGCACTCGATGCCCAGCCCGGGCGCATCCGGCACTCGCATCTTCCCGCGGTGGATCGGGATCATTTCGGTGAGGATGTCGTCGACCAGACCGAAATACGTGCAGTCGTTGGCGAGGGTGTAGCTGGCACCCGACGCGGCGACGTGAATCATCGCGGCCGTCTTCGGGCCGAGATCGTGGCCGCAGTGCATGATGCACGGCACGCCGGCCGCCTCGCACAGATGCCCGATCTTCACGCACGGCAGAATTCCGCCGGCGATGTGCGTGTCCGGCAGGATGTGCGACGCCGCTTCCTCTTTGAGGATCCGCATCACGCTGTCCGGAAAAACGACGCTTTCGTTGAGAGCGATCGGAATCGTCGTCTGCTCGCGAAGCCACCTGGCGTCGGAGAGCGGTTCCGCTGTGATCGGTTGCTCGAAGTACTGCAGGTCAAACGGCTCAAGCCGCTTCGCGAGCGCCGCTGCTTCTTCCTTTGAGTAAGCGCGGTTCGGGTCAAGCCTGAGTTTGAGCCTGTCTCCCACCGCGTCATAAACGCCCCGCGCCATTTCGAAGTCTTCGTCGGGGTCCGAGCCAGCTTTTGTTTTGAGCGTCGAGTAGCCTTCTTCCACATAAAACGACGCGATCTCGCCAGCTCGTTCGTAAGTCTGAATCCCCATGCAGGCGGCAAGTTCGACTTCCTCGCGGATGATTCCGCCGAGCAGTTTTGCAACGGGAAGCCCGGCCGCCTTGCCGGCGATGTCCCACATCGCGAGCTCGACACCAGCTTTCAGCCGCGTTTCCAGCGGGCACGTTTCGTGAAAGAGAACGATGTTGGTGGCGTCGCGACCGACCATCCACTCGGAGGCCTGCTTCTGAAGCTGCTCCCGATTGATGCCGGTCAGGAAGTTGATGTTGGCCTCACCCCAGCCGTGAAGACCTTCGTCCGTGTCGAGCCGGACGATGATCTTCGTCGTCGTCGAACTGGTTCGGACGTGCGACCGGTACGGAGCGATCGGTGCCTTCTGCGGCACTTCGACCATCCACGTGGAAACGCGGGAAACTTTCATGCGACGTCGCTCCTCTTCGAATTCACTTCCGAGACGGACGGCGCACACGGTAGATCCTCCGAGGCTCTCGCGGAAGCACGGAACACTGTTTCCGATGAAGGTCATCCGCCACGGAGAAGCCGCTTTACCTGCTTGATCCGCAGCATGGAGTCCACAGCCAGACTGCCGAGTCGTGTCGTCGGAAACACGCCGCTCGTCAGGGGGAACGTCCATGGCCAGACTTTTTCGACATAAGACCCCGGCTTCGCGCAGCTGTCGACGAATCTGACGTCGGGAAGCTGCTGGCGAACGGACTGCATTAAGAACAGCTCGCAAAGCGTGCCGGGGCTACAATCAGCAAAGTTCGTATCCCAGCCAATCTTGAAGGCAAAAAGTGTCTCACTGGAAATCGGGTTGAGCGACATCGCCACGGCGCGACCGCCGACAGTCAGCTCCGAAATCGCGACGCGGCCCGATTCGAATAAAGAGTCCACCCAGGCTCGGCAGAAGGATGCGGAGGCCGGAGTACTGGCGAGCGAGGTTTCGTCGTCGCCCTTCCAGCCGCACGACTCAAGCCGAAAGAACTCGTCGAGCAACCGGCCGTCGGGATCGTCCGTGTGGATGTGGAAATCGACCACGCCGTGAGATTCCAGCTTCCGCTGATCGCGACGCAGCGACTTCCGCCGGCTCTTTGAAAACAGTGCCGTCAAGCAGTCATCGGGGACCTCGGTAACGGAGATGCCAGCTCGCTGCGTGCGCCAGTCCTCGCGCCACTTCAGTCCGGCCCGGTTCGCAGCTTCGCCAAGAACCGCGTCCAGTTTCGATTCCGCCGTCCGATCCGAAAACGAAACGCCGTGCCAGCGGTGGCCGTTATTGAGCAGCCAGGCAAACAGTGCGTCGACTGCGTCGTCAGCGACGTTGGATCGAAGCAGCAGGTCTTGTGTGAAACTGTGCTCGCACTGCCAGGCCTGAAGATGAGTCAGCGGCAACAGCCGGCTTCCTCGCGACTGCTCAAAGACGCCCAGCCCGATGAGTTCTCCCGTCGACTCATTTTCGATCGCGACCAGGAACGGCCGGCTCGTTCCGGATAGGTGCTCTGCGGCGGCGAGTACGAATCCTGGCGACAGGAAAGCGTTGCCTTCCAGACTTTCCGATTCCAGCCGGGCCCAGCGCGCGATGAAATCCGAGTCGACTTCACCTGTCGCCAGTTCACGGACCGTGACACACCCCGGCGAGCGGGTTCGACTTACCGGATTCAGAATGGAGACGTCGGCGGAGTTCAAAGCGGATTCGCGGGTTTGAGGTTCTTCAACCTGGAAAGGGACGTGCGAAGGACTCCTCGAAACATAGGTCCCCGGTGGGAGATGGAGTGCCGAGAAGCGGCCGCTGGGGCGACTTGTCGGCCACGGATCCGGTCGTTCGGATTTCGCCGGGCGTTCTGTCCGGATTCTGCGGCTGGAACTCGAAGCGCATGTTGTGCCGGAGCCAGCGAAATGACACGATGTCCGCCCGGTGACTGTCAATTGCCCTTCGCGTGTCTGCTCATGTTCGACCAGCCAATCCATCGTCGAGGCCTGCTGCAGATCGGTTCTGCCGGAGCGGTCGGGCTGTCGTTGCCCGCTCTGCTGGCCGCGCGAGACGGTCAGAAATCGAGGCCGCTTCCGAAGGCAAAGTCCTGTCTGCTGTTTTTTCTGGAAGGAGGACCAGCTCACCAGGACCTCTGGGATATGAAGCCCGACGCTCCCAGCGAATTCGGGCACGGCTTCAAACCGATCACTTCGACGCTGGACGGCGTGCCGGTCTGCGATCAGCTGCCGATGCTTGCCCGGCAGATGCATCACCTGGCGATGGTGCGGTCGGTCCATCACTCGGTCAACGATCACAATGCCGGGGCGTATTACATGCTGACCGGTCGGTCGCCGGTCCAGAGTGGCAGCCTCATCGTGCGGGACCAGCCGGAGAATTTACCGCCGTACGGTGCGGTGATGGCGATGAAGAATCCGCACGGCCGCGTTCCCGAGTTCGTTCATCTGCCCGACGTGATGTCGAACATGGGGTACGACATTCCCGGTCAGCGGGCGGGCTTTCTGGGAGCGGCTCACGACCCGCTCGTCGCCGGCGATCCCAGCGACAAGCGTTATCGGATTCCGGGGCTGAATTTTCCGCAAGGCAGTTCGCGAGCTCGCCTCAACGCGCGGCGGTCTCTGCTGGAAACGCTCGACCAGAATCAGGATCAAACAGCCGCGGCGTATGCTCAGCTGGGCACGCACTACGACAAAGCCTTCACGCTGCTGGCTTCGAACGAGACTCGCAACGCGTTTGACCTCAGCCAGGAACCCGACTCGCTGCGCGAGCGTTACGGACTTCCGGACCGCGAGGACCGTTCGGTCGAGGCGAGAAAGTTCGGCGGCCTGCCTCATCTCGGACAGTGCATGCTGACCGCGCGGCGGCTCATCGAGTCCGGTGTGCGTCTTGTTACGGTCTGCACGGGACGCCGCATTGACCAGACCTGGGACACTCACCGTGAGCACTACCCGCTGCTGAAGAAGTCGATCCTGCCGTACGTCGACCGCGCGTTTTCAGCCCTGCTGGAGGATATGTCCGATCGAGGTCTGCTCGACGAAACACTGGTCATCGCGATGGGCGAGTTCGGTCGCACTCCCAAGCTTGGCCAGGTGACCTCCGGGGCCGGAGCGACTCCTGTCGGGCGAGACCACTGGCCGTACTGCTACACCGTCATGATGGGTGGAGCCGGAATCAAAGCGGGAGCTCTCTACGGCAAGTCGGACCGCTACGCCGCTTACCCGGCGGAAAAACCATGTACGCCCGAGGACATCGCCGCAACCATCTACCACGCCCTCGGCATGGACCCGGAATCACGAATCTACGACCCGCTGAACCGCCCGCACTCACTGGCCCTGGGCAATCCAATCCTGGACATCCTCACGTAGGTCAGGCTTCAATGAGGAAGAAGCCGGTTCGGCTTCAGGCGGCAGTTCGATACGCGTTTTGGGCTCGCTCATACGAGCATTGAGCCAGAAACCACCCGCCCAAGTCTA
>JAQBVJ010000140.1 GCA_027623235.1 Planctomycetota bacterium | reverse complement strand
AGTTTCAGTTCAGGCCGGCAATTCGTGCGGCACAACACGCTGCGGATCGTCGGTCGCGGCTCCCGGCCAGTTCGAGCGGGTGGCCGTACAGGCTGGCAATTCGTGCGGCACAACACGCTGCGGATCGTCGGTCGCGGCTCCCGGCCAATTCGAGCGAATCGCGGTTCAAGCGGGCAATTCGTGTCCGAGCACCCGATGCGGTCCGACGACGGCCGCTCCCGGGCAGTTTGATCGACAGGCAAGATCGCAGACCGTTTAAGGCTTTTTAGAAACTGGATCGACGGCATCGGCGGATTCCGCCGGTGCCTTTTTCTTTTGACACCTCTCGCGGCGACCATTCGTGTATCTGACCGCTTCGAGCCTGGCACCGTGGATGATTCGGCGAGGTCTGCTCGATCCGGCGGACATCGTTCGCGGTGACTTCCGTGTCGAGCAGATCACCCGGCACAACCGAGGCTTTTTCGTCCGCCGACCGGCCCGGCGCCGGCTGTACGTCAAGCAGTTGACCAGCCTGGACCGCTACGACGTCGCGTGCCTGGAACGCGAGGCGCACTTTCTGCAGCTCGTCGCGAGAAGCGCAGCGTCGGCTTCGCTGCGATCGGCGATGCCTGTGTTTGTCGACTTTGATGCCAGCCGCAGCGCGCTGACGGTCGAGCTGTTTCCGGACTCGAACGACCTGCTGGAATCGACAGAGCAGCTCGGCGAGATCCCGCTCGACGTCGCGCGGCAGACCGGACAGTTTGCCGCGCTGCTGGACTCGCCGTACGGTCGCGAGCTCGCACAACAGCTCGACCCGAAACTGTGCGACGGCAAGCCGCCGTGGATCCTCTCGTACCACCTCGATCAGGGAGACGGGTGGCTCAGCCCGGCCAACGCCGAACTGCTGCAGATTCTCCAGGCCGACCCGGCCGTCACGGCGGTGCTCGACGAAATCCGCGCCGACTGGCGAACGGACTCGCTGATGCACACGGACTTGAAGTGGAACAACGTGCTCGCCGTGCCCGGCACACAGGGCGGTCCGGAATGCCGGGTCATCGACTGGGAGATGGTCAACCGAGGCGACGCGGCCTGGGACGCCGCGACGATGCTGCAGTGCTGGTGGTGGTACTGGGCGCTGTCGACGCCGCCTCACGAAATCACATCGCTCGACGAATTTCTGGAACGACGTCGAGGTGCGTTCGAGGAAACGCGACCCTCGTTCGAAGCTTTCTGGTCGGGCTGCGTCGAGCAGCTCTCACCCGGGAAGCAACGCGAACGGCTCACACGGTGTGTCCGCTTCGGAGCCGCGCGGCTACTGCAGACCGCGTACGAGCAACTTCAATTCGAAACGGCGATCGCCGAGTCAACTCGGCTGCTGATCGATCTCGCGCGACGGTTCCTGACGAACCCGGAGGCCGCTGTCCCGTTTTCGCCGCAGGGCGAGCTCGGACCGCCCTCGACCGCCGGTGCCGCAGTTCGGGAGGGCGAAGCTCCTGCTGAGCCGCAGGCGGGGCGGACCCTCGACGATGCGCGCGGCTCGGCAGGAGCCTCGCCCTCCCCGTCGCGCGACGGTCATTGTGAGACGAATATCGAACTGACACGCGAGCTCGCGCAGCTGGCCGAGGCCGTCACGCTGACGTCCGAACGATCGTTCATTTTCGCCGACCTGCCCGAAGTGGTTGTCGAGCCTGCCGCCACAAGGGAGCCTGACGCGGGCACTCAATCTGACGCGGACCCGCGCGACGAACTTCACTCAAAACTGGTCGACGCGATTTACTGGAACGGCTATGTCTGGCGGTTTGATCCCTCGGCCGCTCGACCAGCGGACCACTTTGAGTTCTCGCACGATCCGGAATTCATCGCCGAGCTCTCCGCCGCGAATCAGACTCGATCGCACTGGGATGCCGGCTGGATGGTCGAGCAGGTCTCGCCAGACGGCAGCGTGGAAGCCAGAAAGTTCGATCGCTACCGCGGCCCGGTTCCTGGCGAGTACGCAGGAGACGTTGGCCCCGGCACGCGGCCGAAGGTCGGCGATCAAATCAGCATTCAGGTGCTCAGCGAGTCGACTCGTCTGCAGCCTGGTTTCTACTTCTGCTTCAGCGACGTCATCCCCGACCACTACGACGAGTATCAGTCGCTGCGGTTTTACTTCAACGTGTCGGCCCGCGGGGCTCCGGTTCTGTTGCGGGAACTCAGCGGACGGCTGAACCGGTTTCAAGTTCCGTTCCGTTTCAAATGCCCCGTCGCGCCGACACTGTTCGACCGGCTGGACTCCGGCGTGCTGTACGTCCCGTTTCGCTATCGAGAGATCGCTTCGCGCTGCGTCGCGGAACTGCTGCCGCTGGTGGAGGAACATCTCGGGCAGGACGTTCCGCTGTTCACGAAACGCGTTTATCCGGGAGTCGGCATGGCCGAGGATCCCGGTACGCAGGACAGCTTCGGCCGGCAGCGCTGCGAGCTCGTCGCGCGAGGCCTGCTTGAGGCGTCTGAGTCTGCTTCGGGCTGCGATCCAGTCGAGTCGATTCGGCGTCAGTTTGAGAAAGCGGGACTGAATTTCGACCGCCCGTGGCTCAACGCCGGCTCGATCGACTGTTGCGAGATTCCAGACCAGGATCCCTCGCGGCCTTCTCCCTCGCCCCTCACCCCTCGCCCCTCCGCGCTCGAAGCTGCCGACCGAATTGGCTCGCGGATCTGTCGCGACGCCGTGTGGTCCGGCGGTGCCTGCAACTGGCTCGACTGGTCGGGTGAGGAATTTCCGGGCGGGTGGGTCGCGATTCATCGAGCTCTCGGGCCGGACCCGCGAAACCGCTGCAGCGGGATCAGTCTGTACGACGGGTCCGCCGGGATCGCTCTTTTTCTCGCCCGGCTTTATCAACAGACCGGCGAGCCACTGCTCGGAGAAACGCTGATCGGGGCGGCGCGTCAGATTTCCGCACGGCTGGCGGATCTCGATGGCGAGCCGAACCTCGGGTTCTACGCCGGCTGGCCGGGAGCGTCGTGGGCTCTGACCGAGATCGGGCGAACTCTTGGCGATGCGGATCTGATTGAGCGCGAACTGGCTCGACTGGAAACAACCGCGCGGTTTGAGCCGCGCTTGCCGGACACGGATCTCATCACCGGCAGCGCCGGCCTGATCACATCGCTCGTCGATCTGCACGTCAAGTACGGTCGCGAGTCGCTGCTGGACATTGCTGTGCGGCACGGAGACTTTCTGCTGAGCTCAGCCAGCCGATCGGACGAGGGCTGGTCCTGGGAAACCGTGCCAGTGCCGGTGCATCGAAATCTCACCGGGCTGGCACACGGTGTGTCGGGCATCGTGTGTGCTCTCGCCGAACTGTTTCGGGCGACGGGTGAGGACCGTTTTCGCCAGGCGATCGACGAAGGGCTGCGGTACGAGTCGAATCAGTTCTCGCCCGACGTCGGCAACTGGCGGGACTTCCGCGAGGATGCGGCGGCCGAAGGCGAGCCGGCGTTTCAACTGGGCTGGTGTCACGGAGCTCCCGGCATCGGCCTGGCGCGGTTTCGATTGATCGAGCTTGGCTTCGATGCCGAGTCGATTCGGACGGACCTCGAAGCCGCACTCCGCACGACCGTGGCGAAACTGCACTACGCCGACCTGCCCGGCCAGCGCGAGTTCTGCATCTGTCACGGTCTGGCGGGAGACTCCGACCTGCCGCTGCTGATTTCGCAATGGCCGGGTCGGGAGTCGCTGATCGAACATGCCGAGCGGATTGCTCAGACGGGAATCGAGCTCTTCGAAGAACGCGGCCTCCCGTGGGCGTACAACCTGGGCGGCACAGGTGAGACGCCGACTCTGTTCTGCGGCATGGCCGGCATCGGTCACTTCTACCTGCGTCTCGCCGCGCCGCGCGAGGTGCCATCGATCCTGCTGATCCAGCCGCGTCACGCCGAGTGATTTCAGTCCGGATTTTTCGTGGTCCCTCGCAAGCTCTGGCCGAATCGTGTTCGGCACGGAATCTGCGTTAGTCGTTTTTGGTCGTTTAACGTTGAGCCGCAGGCGAGAACTTCGGTGGCGGAGCTCGCGATGAACCACCGCGACATCGCCGCCACACTCGGATTTATTTCCAAAGCGCCGCGAGGACCCAATTTTCGCCTCCGGCTCAACGTTAAACGACTCTGTGTCATGAAAACTGCGTATCGCATCGTCGCGCAAGAACCGTGCCGAACACTATTGGCTCTGGCCTGACGGTCCGTAGAAAAATGTAACGGTACGGCGTAAGCCCAATGGCCCCGAGCCGAACACCGCGTGTCCGACAGCGAGCGGGTTTTGTCCACGACGCCTCTACCGCTGGCGTCGACGTTGTGGTTGAATTGCCGCCTGACGTGCCTTCAATCCGGGAGTCAGCCATGACCCTTCGAGCAGTTTCTCTCTTCCTGTCGCTGGCCCTCGTTGCGGGTTGCATTCCGACTCCGGCCGACAACGAGCCGTCCTCGACTCCGAAAACGAAAGCCGGCAGCGAAACCACGACGACCGACGAAGCCGGCGATGCGGCTGCGAAAGCTGATGACGGTGCGGAGTCCTCCGAGGACTCGAAGCCGCAACCCAAACCCGGGTCCGGCAAGAAAACTCCCGCCGGGGCAGTTGAAAAGAATCCGATTGAAAAGAATCCGGCGACTCCCGTTGGAGAGACGACTGGAAGCGAAGTTCAGACGGGCCTCGAAGAACCGGAGCCCGGTCCGAAACCAACGAAGCTGCCTCCGGAAATCTTCAAGAGCGACAAGCTGACCCCACTGAATCCGAACCACACAGTATTTCTGGACCTGCCAAACAAACGGTTGAAGCTGAAGACGCACGTTTGCCTGGACCGCGGCATGCTGGAGATGCTGCTGTGTCTGAAGCAGACCAAGGAACACGAATCGATCCTGACTCTCGACGCAGAGGCCTTCACCGTTCACACGGGCCTGGTAGCTCTCGGCTGTGAGCCGGGTCAACCGGCGACGTACGACCCGGTCTATCAGCCGGCGAGCGGGCAGAAGATCGACATCTTCATGCACTATGTTGATCTCGACGGAAAGCTGCAGCGCATCGAAGCCGGCAAGTGGATCCGAAACTCCCGCTTCCGCTACTACGAAGCGGAGTTTGAATCGCTGCCGGCCGGACTGAAACTCGACCCCGACGGGAATCTTCGGTACGACGACCTGAACAAGGTCATTTTCTGGTACGGGCCGATGACCGAAGAACAGCGCGACGAATGCCTCGCGCTGTGCAAAGACGAGAAATTCCAGAAATCGATCAAAGGCTTCTACGAAGAGAGTCGGCCGAAGGAAATAAAGGCGGACTGGATTTTCGTCGGCAGTGGCTTCTTCGACGATGGCGAAGTGAAGCGGTACCTGGCGGAAGGCGGTTACGTCATCTGCGTCGCGAATTTCGGGCAGGCCATGATCGACGTCTCGGTCTCAAGCAGCGCCGACGGACAGGAAACGCTCGTCTTCGAAGCGTGGCATGAGCGATTGCCACCACTCGGATCGGAGGTGATGGTCGAGCTCGTGCCGCGAATTGAAAAGAAAAAAGAAAAGGACGGCGAGAAAGCGGCAGCCCCGGACGATTCCCCAAAGCCTGGTGTGCCTGCAGGGAAAACTGCCGCCGAGAAAGTTTCGGACGCAGGATGAGCTTTCGAGGCGCGGACTACGAAGCGGGACACACCACAGAATTCGGACGCCCGAATCCCGCCTGACAGTTGAACTTTGTCGCATCCCCCGATTGTCACGACAAAGAATCCTGACGCGATCCCACGACGAAGGGAGTTCCCTTTCCTTGCGGACCACATTGGGGCTGGCCATCCTGCACGCACGTCGCATCCCCAGTCGTCAGGAGCTCACTCATGCTTGCGGTCTATGGTCTGATCGCGAGGCTGGCATTTCTGCCACCCAACGTGAGAACGGGGGCCGTGCAGAAGCTGGCGGTTGCCGGATCGCCGAAAGCAGCCGAACAGCTCATCACCATTCTCGCGTTGCGGGACGACGTGGTACACGGAGAGGCGCTTGCGGCTCTGCGGACTGTCGGACCGGCCCTTCTCAAACCAGCGATGACCGGGCTCGGATCGGACGAGCCGAAACGGCAGCGTTCCGGAGCTGAGGCTCTTGCGATTCTTGGCCCGGGATCAGCGAGTGCCCTTCCTCTTTTGCTCGGGACACTGGCCAATCCCAACCTCGACGTTCGTGTGGCCTGTCTGACAACAATTGGTCGCCTCGGCACGTACGCTGCGGAAGCCGTCAACCGTCTGACCGAGCGGCTCGACAGCCAGCACTACCGGGAAATTTCGGCCGCCGCGAAATCTCTTGGGCAGATCGGAGCCGAAGCGAAGGCGTCCGTCCCGCGGCTGATGGCGCTGGTCGGCCACCCGGAAAAAGACGTCCGCGATTCGGCTGCCGATGCAATGGGCAAAATCGGGCCGATCACAAAAGTTTTCATTCCAACCCTGCTCGAGCATCTGACAAAAGGCGATACGGGAGTCCGCGTTGCTGCGGCGCGAGCGCTCGGAGAAATGAAAGCCGACGCTGCGCGAGCCATCAAGGACCTCGCCCGATTCGTTTACGACCCGACCCGCGACGTTCGCCAGGCGGTCGCCGAAGCGCTTGGCCGAATCGGTGAGCCTGCCCTGTCAGCCGAACCGCACCTTCAGAAACTGCTCGACGATAAAGACTGGGGGGTCCGCGAAGCTGCCGTGCGAGCCTGCGGCCAGATTGGCATGAGCGGTGAGCAGGTTCTTTCCCACACAATCCTGCTGTTGAACGATGACCGAGGCAGCGTCCGGCGAGCAGCCGCTCAGGCGGTCGGGATGCACGGCAAAAAAGCAATTCGCGGCGCCCGGGCCCTCGTCCTTCTCCTGGAAGACAAGTACCAGGCGGTCCAGCTTGCGGCGGCCACTTCACTCGGTCAGCTCGGTTCACAGGCGACAGAAGTCGTACCGGACATCATCCTCCTGCTCTCCTCCGATCTTCCGCACACGCGGGAATCCGCGATCTCGGCCCTCGGCACGATTGGCCCGTCGGCTCACGACGCGGCCCCGGCGCTGACGTCTCTGATGCAGGTCACAGGCGGAGAAACAGCTCAACTGGCTGCGACGGCACTCACCAAGATGGGGGCGAGTCTTGGCGAGCACATCCCGCTGCTCACTCGCCACCTGAAGTCGGAGCGAAAAGATCTGCAACTGCTGACGATCCGAACTCTTTGTGAGATCGGCAAGTACTCGGAAGAGGCCCGGCAATCACTGCAGGGATGCCTTGGCGATTCGGACCGCACAATCGTCGAAGCCGCACGGCAGTCACTGGAGAGCATCCAACGGCTCACCGGAGCGACGTCGTAAACAACGAGTCGTGAAACCGCCGACTGCCTCGTCAACGCGGAATTTACGGGTCACAGTTTCAGTGGCGTAAGCTTCCAGCTTGCGATGTCCGCTCACAGTACGTCGGCAAGCAGGATGCTTACCCCACTTTATAGCCGTGACAGAACACTACCTCGAAATGCCGACGTAGAAGCTGAAGATTCGCTCGTCGTCGAAATCTTCCGACAGGACCGGGATACCGAAATCGAACGCGAGCGGTGCGGGGCCCATCGCCGGAATCGTCAACCGCAGTCCCGCTCCTACCGTCAGGCGGACCCGACTGGCACTGAGTGAATCTTCCGTATCCTCGACCGTTCCCGTATCGACGAACCCGACGACACGGATATTCTCATCCGCCGTCACAGGCATTGAGTACTCGGCCGAAGCGAGCAGCATGACATCGCCACCCACACGAATTCCGCCGCCTCGCGGACTCACGCCACGGAACGAGAAACCGCGAAACGACTGATAACCGCCCGCATAATATCGTTCAAACAACGGAGTCCCGCTGTCGGTCCAGTTGGCCTGTCCGTGCAATGATACGATGTGCTTTCCGCCGCCATCCGGTCGCTGAACTGCGGTGAAATGCTGACTGCCCTGCAGCTCAAACCGCGGGTATACAAAATCTCCGAATGCCTGTTCAAAGGCGGCTTCCGCAAAGTGGCCTTCTGCTGGAAGAAAAGCAGAATCGCGAGTGTCATGCGCAACGGCGGTTCGGATAGTTGAAAGGAAATGCGTCCCTCTTGACTCATCGATAATACTCAACGGGGCGACTGTGGCGAAGTTTCTCAAGGTGACACTCTCAAGACGAAATGCCGTCGTGAAGGAAAGCCACTTCGAAACCTGTTTTCCTACAGAGATTCTCCCGCCAATCCGTTCTTCATCCCAGCCGGGTAGAAAACGGTTGTAAAAGAACCCGCTCACGCCGAGGCTATAGTCTGTATCAAGGAAATACGGTGTCTGCCAGCTCGCCAGATAGCGACTGACAACTGTGCCGGGCACAGCCTCAATCCGAAATCGTTCGCCGTTTCCTCGAAAGGCGGTCCCGTCCACAAAATCCCGCCACGACGTCGGAACCCGTGTAATATCAAAGTTATTCTCTTCCAGAACGAACGATCCGACGAGGCCTGCATTACTGTTGACGCCGACTCCAAACATCAGCCGGCCGGTCTGTGCTTCTGTTACAAAGATGTCGAGATCGGCCTGTCCCGACCGTTCGATGGCATCGGCGAAGGGGCTTTTCGGCCCGCCATACGGGTCACCCAGATTTCCACTATCCAGAAGCGGATTAAACGGCACGGGCTGAGCATCCAGCGGATTCTGCCCCCTCGCAATCTGTCGCTGAACCGGCTCCTGGTCGGCAACTCGGGAAATGTCGATCCGTGGTGCTCCTGGGCCACCTCGCTCAAACAGCTGCCCACCAAGACGCTTTCGACTGATGTCGATCAGTTTCGGATTCGCCGGGTCACCCGGCGACAGCATCAGAGGATTCAGGACGACGGTCTCGCGTGTGTGGGGGCTGCCACCGGGGGCGGCAATGTGCACATTAACTTTGCGAATGGTATACGGTTTGTCTTCGGCAATTCGGACGACCACGTCAACGACGCCAGGCTGGTCTTCAAGAAACCGAGGGACGGCATCGATCTCGGCAAAAAGATGACCAAGTTCACCATACTTCTCTCGAATACCTTCAACATCACGATTAAGGGAACCCGCATTGAAATTGTCTTCAGGCTTCAGCCGGAATTCGCCCAGGAGTTCTGAGGCCGAGAACTTTTGATTTCCCACGACTTCGACGTTACGGACACGATACTGTGTTCCCTCGTCGATTGTGTATTTATAACGAGCTCGTGCGTCGACCCGGTGCAGCAGTCTGTTTTCGGGGACGATGTGAATGTTGTTATCAAGAATGGCGACATCTTTTGTCACCTGAACGTCGAAGTAGCCGAGGCTTTGGTAGTATTGTTTGAGGGCAGCAATGTCATCCGGAATCGTTGACTCGTCGTACTTCCCGCCGAACAGCGTCAGTCCGCCCAGGAACGCCGTTTTTGTTCGTAGTTTGGTTTTCAGCAGTGAACTTCCAAACGCGTCGTTTCCGACGAAGTCAATCCCCGAAACGACGACATGCGGCCCTTCGTTGATCTCAAAGATCACGTCCCGGTCTTCCGGGTCGCCGCCGCTGATCAGACGAACCTCTGCTTTCGGGTAGGACTTTTTGTCCTGATAGAAACGCTCGATTTTACGAGCGGCGGCTTTATTGGAAGCGACGTCGTATGGCGAGCCTTCTTCAAGGTTGATCTGTTTGCGCAGGTGTGATTCTCTGGTTCGGCGGTTGCCTCGAAATTCCACTTTGCGAACGATTGGTCGCTCGACGACGCGGAAGATCAGGATGAGTCCGTCGTCGGTGACGCGGTAGCGACGTTCGACGCTGTAGAACCAGCGGGTCGCGTAGAGGGCTCGAAGGTCCTCTTTGATTTGCGTTTCGTCGGCGGGCCGGCCGACCTGAGAACGGACGACGGCCAGGATCGCGCCGGGTTCGATTGTCGCGTTTCCTTCGACACGAACGTCCACAAGGACGTCTCCAACCGGATTCCGTTCAGGTTCGCTGTCAACAGTTCCGATCGGCTCGATTGGGGTCAGCGGTGGTGGCGACTGCGCCCTCGCCCGAGTTGCCAGTCGGTCGCGTTCGGTGACTTTCAGTACGAGCGACATGCCATCCCGGGACAGGCGGTAGCGAGGCTCCACTTTGCTGAACCAGCCCGTGGCGTAAAGTGACCGGATGTCGTCTCGGATTTCCGCCTCGGTGAACGCTTCGCCCTTCCGGATGAGAAGTCGGCTGCGGATTTGTTCGGCAGAAATGCGGCGGTTGCCTTCGATCAGCACGTCGTTGAGGACGTTGTCGAACGGCGATCGCTCGAGCGCAGGCGGTTCCGGCGACTGACCTCGAACGGTCATCGTCTCGCAGCCAGACGTCAGAAGCAGGCTGACGCCGAACAGTGCGACTGCGGCTGACCCGAAATATCGCCGCATGGGGCGTGCACTTGTAGGTGACATTTGGTGGCTCGTTGAGGAAACGAGGAGAAGTGCGTTCGCATCAGAGGAGCGCGAATGCGAACTCCGAAGTGAGATGAAGATGGGATTGGATGGGGCGGATCCGGCTGGATCCTGAGAGTTGCCAGGGAATGGGCGGGTACGTGTAATGCAAATGTCGAAAACGCCACAAGATGTCTTCTGGAAGGCTGGGTAAAGTGGTGTTTCCTGTCACTGGTTTTTCGGAGCGCTGATGGCCGTGTTTCGCTCGACGAATGAACGCACAATTTCGCCGAACGAAAGTGAGGTAAGCTTCCAGCTTGCCGAGCCCGAAGATCGCAAGCTGGAAGCTTACGCCACGATAAATTCACAGCGAGGAGCGGAGGGCGACTAACGCGCAGCACCGGCAGCGCTGGACAGGACGAGGCCTTTGTCATGTCGGTTAAGGAACAGAAATGAGTCACGATTTTTCAAACGCCAGCTCACCGGTTTCTGGACAGTTTTTACTACCGGACCAGGACCGGAACGGTTTCCGCCTCAGCGCGGAACAGGTCGAGCATTTTCACGAGTTTGGCTACGTTTCCGGTGTCCGCATTCTTTCGGACGAGCAGATCGAGCTGCTGCGGAACGACCTCGCCAGATTTTTCGAACCGCAGCACGAGGGTCGGGAACTCTGGCACGAGTACCACTCCAACGAGTCCGCGGATCCGGACCGCGTTCTTTTTCACGCGCTCGGTGCGTGGCGGATCGCGGAGAGTTTTCATGATCTGTTGTGGCATCCGCGCTTCGTCGTGGCGGCAGAGCAACTGCTCGAGGGGCCGGTGCGGTTCTGGCATGACCAGCTGTTCTGCAAACCGGCGCTGCACGGCGGAGTCGTCGCCTGGCACCAGGATTACTCGTACTGGACCCGGACGGAGCCGATGGCCCATTTGACGTGCTGGATCGGGCTCGACGATGCGACGCGGGACAACGGCTGTCTGCAGTACATTCCTGGCAGCCACAAGTGGACGCTGCTGCCGATCACCGGTCTGGCCGGGGACATGAACGCGATTGAGGATGTCCTCTCCGATGAGCAGTGGGAACAGTTTCAGAAACCGGTTGCGATCGAGCTGAAAGCGGGCGAGGCCTCGTTCCATCACCCGCTGATGGTCCACGGCTCGCGCGAGAACTCGACAGATCAGCCGCGACGAGCGACAGTGATCAACGCGTTTCGAGACGGCGTGTGCTCGGCAACAGACCAGTCGCTGCTGGACGGAGTGCCGGTCGTGCCGCCGGGCGAGAAACTCGACGGACAGTTTTTCCCACTGCTGTCCGAGTCCGTCGAACAGTTTTGATAGAACGACTGGTGGTAACCCGAAGCGTCAACGAGGGACAATGGGCAAGCCGCTTATGATTCATCCCTCGCTCACACTTCGGGTGACTTTCAAATCACATTGGAATCGACCATGCGAGTGCCTGTCGCCGTAATCTGCCTGTTGTTCTTCATGCCGCAAAGCGAGGCGGCTGAGCCGACGTGGAAACACGGAGCCGTCGCGGCGGATCATCCGCTCGCCAGCCAGGCCGGGGTTGAGATCCTGAAAAACGGTGGCAACGTCGTCGATGCGGCGGTGGCGGTCGGGTTTGCTCAGTCGGTCCTGCGGCCGGGGAGCTCGGGGCTCGGCGGTGGCGGGTTCATGGTCATCTGGAATGCCGAGCGGGGAGCGGCGACGACGCTCGACTATCGCGAACGGGCTCCCGCCGCGGCGACTCGCGATCTGTTTACGCGGCCTGGTCCCGATGGAAAGCCTGCTTCCAGTCAGCGAGGTGGCAAGGCGGTTGCTGTGCCCGGCCACGTGGCCGGGCTCTGCTACGCGTTAAAGACGTACGGAACAAAGTCGCTCGAAGAAGTGCTTGCCCCCGCGATTCGCTTTGCCGAGGAGGGCGTGGCTCTCGATGAACACGAAGTCGAAGTTCGAGCGAGCCTGCCTGCTGGGGCAATCCGGCAAACGGAAAACGGGAGCGGTCTGGACACGACCGCTTTGCATCGCGGATATCTCGGCGAGTGGAAAGTTGGCGACCGGTTTCATTCGCCACAGCTCGCTGCGCTGAAGGCGCTCGCAAAGGGAGGCCGCGACGCGTTTTACAAAGGCGAGATCGCGACGGCGCTTGTCGACGAAGTCCGCCGGCAGGGAGGCATCCTCACGCGGGATGACTTCGCATCGATGGACGTTTTCGAGCGGAAGCCGCTGACGACGGATTTTGATGGGATGAAAGTTTTCTCGATGCCGCCTCCGTCGAGCGGCGGTGTGGCTCTGATCGAGTCGCTCAACATTCTGCGGCAGCTTGAGAAGTCGAAGCTGGAAGGGCCGATCGAGTCGCTCGGACACAATTCGCCGGAGTATCTGCACGTTCTGACCGAGACGCTCAAGCACGCCTTCGCCGATCGAGCGGCGTACCTGGGCGACGCGGATTTTTCGGACATTCCGGTGCGACGGCTGACGAGTCCTCAGTACGCAGGGGCACTGGCGAAGCGGATCCTGCTCAATCGGACGAGGCCGCTGGAAGATTATGGCCGCTTCCTGCCGGTCGATGATTCCGGGACGACTCATTTTTCGGTGATCGACTCAAAAGGAAACGCGGTCGCGTGTACCGAGACGGTCAACACGAGCTTCGGCAGTTGGGTCGTCGAGCCTCGTTTCGGCATCGTCCTTAACAATGAGATGGACGATTTCGCCGCTCAGCCCGGTAAGCCGAACGCCTTCGGGCTCGTTCAGTCGGAAGCGAATGCGGTCGGGCCTCGCCACAAACCGTTGTCGAGCATGACGCCAACGATTGTCGTTCGAGATGGCAAAGCCGTGTTCGCTCTGGGAGCGTCGGGTGGAGGCCGCATCATCAGCGCGACTCTGCAGGTGTTGCTGAATCTGTCGCGGTTCGAGATGTCGCCCGAAAAAGCCGTGACGCAGCCGAGAGCTCATCACCAGTGGCTGCCGAATCTGCTGTACCTTGAGCCGGAACTGACCAGGTCCTTCGAAGCAGCGATGAAAAAGCGAGGACACGAAGTCAAAGACCGAAAAGAAATCGGAGTCAGCCAGGTAGTCGCGCGGACTCCAGCCGAACTCAAGGCAATGAGCGATCCCCGCAAGCACGGCCAGGCGGCGGGGTATTGACCGAGCTACGGCCGCGAGAATTCATTCTACGGAGAATTCGAAACTGGGAGTTGACCCTATCGCGGCGGAGCTGCAACCAAAGTAGCAGGCACACTCCGTGTGCCGTGGCGCGACGAAGGCGCTAATTGACACTGGGCAGACGGCACACGGAGTGTGCCTGCTACTTTCAGAAGTTGCGCGCGGCCTGCGCGCATCATTCACCGTAAGACTCTAAAACAGGGACGACGGGTCGCTGACGAATCGCTCGGCGACGTCACGGTCGATCTGACCGGAATACAGCAGCGCCTTCACCGAATCGTCGAGCGTCACCATTCCCTCGGACCGGCCGGTCAGGATGTAGTTGTCGATCGACGTCAGCTTGCCGGTGCGAATGGCACTCGCGATGGGCGAGTTTGCAAACATGATTTCCAGAGCCAGCTGTCGCCTCTCGCCGGCGATGACGCTCGGGAGCAGATGCTGGCTCACGATCGCACGCAGACACAGTGCGATCTGCGATCGCACTTCACACTGCACCGACTGCGGAAACACATCGGCGTAGCGCGAGATCGCTCCCTTCGCGTCGCGCGTGTGCAGAGTCGACAGCACAAGATGCCCGGTCTCGGCCGCCGTGAGCGCCATCTGAGCGGTCTCTTTGTCGCGGATCTCTCCGATCAGAATCACATCGGGATCCTGCCTCAGTCCATGCTTGAGTCCCGCCGCGAACGACTCGACATCGAGCCCGACTTCCCGCTGCGTGATGACGGAACCGGCCCGCGCGGGGTAGCGATACTCGACCGGCTCTTCGATCGTGATGATGCGGTTGTTGCCTCGCGAGTTGAGCAGTTGCACAAGCATCGCCAGCGTCGTCGACTTTCCGGACCCCGTCACGCCCGTGATCAGAACGAGCCCGTTTCGAAAATCGACAAGCCGTTCCGCGACGTCCCGCGGGAAGCCGGCCCACTCGAAATCCGGGATCTCGGCCGGGATCAGCCGAATGCAGGCACCGGTTTTCTGATCCGCCACGAACCCGTTGACGCGAAACCGATGCGTGGAATCGTCGATCGACATCTCCAGAGAAAAATCGACGTCGCCGGACTTCTCGAACTGACGCGAGAACGCGTCCGGGCAGATCGACTTCAGCAAAGGACGCAGCCGCTCATCGGTCAGCGGTGGCTCGTCCAGGGCCCGCAGCACGCCGTGAACCCGCAGAACCGGCGGATGTCCCGGCACAAGATGCAGATCGGATGCCCCACTCCTCACGGCTTCCGTCAGCCACGTGCGAATTGAATCCGTTCCTTGACTCACGAACTTCTCCGACGGCCAGGCTCTGCGTCATTTCACAATCGGTGTCATTTCACAATCGGTGTCATCCTTTTTTCAAACAGCGAACCAAACATCAGCTTCGCAGATCGGTTGAGCGTATCGCGGTGTCCCGGAGCAATGGCCGCTTCCTGTCCGCTGACATTTCGAGGGTCCAGCGCGATGTCATAAACCTCGTCGCTTTGCATTCTGGGCCCGTCCTCGTAGACCGCCTTGTCGAGATAGCGAATGAACCCGGCACTCAGCAACGCCGATTCGCCTTCTTCTGAAGTCAGACCTTCAACCTGCGGCGCATCCTCCGACTTGGCGTCACCTGTTTTCTTGTCGGCTTCCACCTGGAACTGCTGAGACCGGACGGGAAACGAGCCGGCCACTCCGTCGTTCTGCTCGCGTTCTTTCAACGCGTAGTCGTAGGCAATTTCTTTGGTCAGACCGAGGCTGAACTGCCGCGAGTCATAGCGGTTGCCATTCAACCGTCGGATTAATTGCCGCCGCGACGACGATTCCAGCCGACTTTCCGGGCTCCAGATGCGGAGGTCCTTCGCAGGGATCACCGCGTAGTCGTTGGGTTTGACTTTGAAGGCCGTTGCGAACGTCCCGGTGCTCGATTCCGGCAGCACTTTCTTGATCGTCAGCACGCTGATCGGAACGATCTGGCTGTCCATCCGCCGGCAGATGAAAAGCCGATCGTACGGTTCCAGTCCGTGAGCGAATCCCAGATTGATCGTCGCGGTCGATCGGCCGACAAAGCTGACTGTGCCAAACACGGCGTGCTTGCGAGTGACCTCGGCGCCGCGTAGATAAACGGAGTCGGCGGCAAAGCTCGGCACAGCGACGGCAACAAGCAGCACAGAGAAAACAGCTCGCATCGTGAACCCTCTTCGAATCGGTCTTTCGGCACGCAACATCGGGAATTCAGCATGCGTGAGTCGCCAGCGCGAGTCAACCAGCCAGCCGCTCGAACCCGCAATTCCTGCCAGTTCGCACCGCGATTTGTCAGGTCTGTCCGGACTCACGAAATCAAATCGTGAATGACGTGTCCGTGAACGTCGGTCAGCCGGAAGTCGCGGCCCTGGTACCGATGTGTCAGCCGTTTGTGGTCGATCCCGAGCAGATGCAGGATCGTCGCGTTGAGATCGTGGATGTGCATCGTGCCCGGAGTCCACTCTTCCTTGCCCGGTTGAGGACTCATCGCCTCGCCGTGTTTGTCGGCGATGTTGTAACCGTAGTCGTCGGTTCGGCCATACGTGATGCCTGGCTTGATACCGCCGCCGGCCATCCACGTCGTGAAGCAGCGCGGGTGATGGTCGCGTCCGTAGTTCTCGCGGGTGAGGCCGCCCTGGCAGTAGACCGTCCGTCCGAACTCGCCGCCCCACACGACGAGCGTGTCATCCAGCATGCCGCGTTCGCGCAGGTCCTGGATGAGCCCCGCAGTGCCCTGGTCGATGTCTTTGCACTGAGACTCGTGCTCGCGCGGCAGACCTCCGTGAGCGTCCCAGCCTCGATGGAAGATCTGGATATTCCGCACACCTCGCTCGGCCAGACGGCGAGCGTTCAGGCAGCACGCGGCAAACGTGCCAGGCGTCTTTGCGTCCTCGCCGTACAGTTCGAATGTGTGCGGAGTTTCTTTCGAGAGGTCCATCAGTTCGGGAATGGACGTCTGCATGCGGTACGCCATTTCGTGCTGTTTGATTCTCGACAGGACTTCCGGATCCGCGAAGCGGTCGTACTGCTTCCGGTTGAGTGCCGACAGCGCGTCGAGCTGAGCTCGCCGGTCCGTCCCGGTAACGCCCTTCGGATTGCTGAGGTACAGCACCGGGTCGCCCTCACTTCGCAGCAGCATCCCCTGATGTTCGGACGGCAGAAATCCCGGCCCCCACAGCCGATTGAACAGACTCTGCTCGGCGTGATTCGTGCGGGCGTGCATCACGACGTAGTGCGGTAAATCCTCGTTCTCACTGCCGAGCCCGTAGCTCAGCCAGGCTCCCAGGCTGGGCCGGCCGGGAATTTGACTTCCCGTCTGGATGTAGGTGATCGCCGGGTCGTGGTTGATCGCTTCGGTGAACGTGCTGTAAACGACACACAGCTCCTTCGCGACCTTCGCCGTGTGAGGCAGCAGCTCGCTGGTCCACAGCCCGTCGGCGTTGTTGTCCTGCTTCGTGAACTTGTATTTGGTCGGGCAGACGGGAAAGCCACTCTTCTGATTGGCCGTCATCCCGGTCACGCGCTGCCCGTTCCGCACGTGATCAGGCAGCTGCTGATTGAACAGGTCCTGCAGCTTCGGCTTGTAATCCCAGAGGTCCAGGTGGCTGGGTCCTCCGCTCATAAAGAGGTAGATCACGCGTTTGGCTTTAGGAGCGTGATGCGGCTTCGTGAGCACACCCGCCCGCGCGGCATCCGCATCCTGCCCGAGCAAATGCCCCAACGCAGCCGTCCCGAGCCCCAGCGCCGACCGTCCGAACAACTGCCGGCGAGTCATCATCAATTCGTATTCGCGTAGCGGGTGTTTGCTTTCCATTGAGTTTTCTTTCCGCATGCCTTTGTTGGTCAGTTTCGGTCTGCAGCGCGAAGGCGCAGAGATTCGCAAAGTGTGTTTTCGGGAGGCGAGGCTCCTGCC
>JAQBVJ010000019.1 GCA_027623235.1 Planctomycetota bacterium | reverse complement strand
CGTGCAACTGGCCGGAGCCGAAGAGGCAAGCAGCATCATCCCGATGCGGTTCTCGGTCGACACGCGAACGAACAGTGTCATCGCGTTCGGAACCCAGGAATCCCTCGAAGTCGTCGAGGCGCTGATGTACCGCCTGGATGCGGGCAACCTGACCAACCATCGCACGACGCTGATCAAACTGAAAAACATCGCCGCAGCCACAGTTGCGACGGTTGTCAGTACGTTTCTGCAGAACCAGCTGGACGCGGTCTCCCAGGCCGGACTGTCCAGTGCGGCTGAGCAGATTGAGCAGCAGGTCTTCTTCCAGTCGGAAGACACCACCAACACCCTGCTGATCAGCGCGACTCCGCAGTACTTCGATCAGGTCCGCGAGATGGTCCTGACCCTCGATAAAGAGCAGCCGCAGGTCGTGATCCAGGTGCTGATCGCAGAGGTCACTCTAGCGGACGTTGACGAATTCGGAGTCGACCTGGGCGTCCAGGACCCGATCTCTTTCAAACGTAGCGGGAACCCAGGCAACTTCAACTTTCCGTCGGCAGGGCTCCCGAATACAACAGCGATTGAGCAGGGAAAAGTCTCAACCCAGGGACTGTCCAATCTGCTGATCGGGCGGGCGAGCAGCTCGACATCGTTCGGCGGACTGGGTGGACTCGTCCTGAGTGCCAGTTCGGAATACCTCAACGTGCTGATTCGAGCCCTTCAGGCTCACCGACACGTCGAGATTCTCAGCCGGCCTCAGATTCGAACGCTTGATAATCAGGAGGCCCTGCTCCGTCTCGATACGGAACAGCAAAGGCCGGCAGGGACTTCCCAGAACGCAGCGACGACGCAGCTGAACTTCGAAACGGTCACCGCGGGTATTCTGCTCCAGGTGACACCGACGATCAGCCCGGACGGAAACATCCTGCTGCAGCTGATCGCAGAGAAGAGCACCTTTCTGGACGGCCCGGAATTGCCGGACGGGAGCGGGGGTACCTTCACGTCAGTTGCGAAAGACGTCACGCGTGCCGAGACATCCATCGTTGTGGCTGATGAGCAGACGGTCGTTCTGGGCGGTCTGATTTCCCGGCAGGAGACGACAGAGATTCACAAGGTGCCGTGGGTCGGCGATGTGCCCTGGATCGGCACAGCCTTCCGCACAGAAACGAACGAAGTGGTGCGGAAAGAGCTGATGATCTTCCTGACGCCGCGCATCATTCGAACTCACGAGGACAACGAGCTGCTCAAGCAGATCGAAGTCGAGAGGATGAGCTACACCGAGTGCAATGCTGAAGCACTTCACGGGCCGCTTTTCGCTGTGCCGATGCAGCGACAGCCGAATCCGAACAGCGGAATCATCAACATTCCCGCACCGGGTGAGTGGGTTCAGCCACCGCAGATGGGTCCGGCCCTGCCGTTCCCGTTACCAGGCGACGCGCCTCTGCCACCCGCTCCCGGTTCGGCCGCGACTGACGGAGGCATCCCGACTTCCAGCATGTCGACCAGACCGGTTCAGCGTGTGCGAGGGCAGAACATGCCCGCGAAAGAAGAGAAGTCCGCCGTGCTCAGGAATTACGAACGGGTTTTCAACCGCAGAAACTGGTTCGGCATCGACAACACAACAGGACGAGCATCCCTCTCGTCCACACTAGGCAACGTCAACCCAACGACGGCGCGCCGCAATTTCTGATGCGTAACCGCAAAGAGTTGTTTCACACCAGTTCGTACGAGAGAGAATCACACGCGAGCCGCGGCAGCAAATAGTCCCTGGCGTCAGAGTTGTGAGCGGCACGGCGCTAGCCGCCGGCTGAAGAACCGGGATCTGCTGGCAATGCCGGCGGCTAGCGCCGTGCCGCTCACCTGCTTCATACAACGCTGGGGCTGTGTGCTGTCGTCGCTCCGCGGCTTTCTTGCCAGATGCACGACAGAAATCGAACACCCCTCTCCTCGGTCCATCACGGGCCGGCTCCGGTTTCCTCACTTCTCTGCTCGGAGCAGTCTTATGACTCAGCTCATTTCACGCTTGGCCATCCCCGGCCTCCTGCTTGTCAGCTTCGCCGTCACGGGATGTTCGACATGGAAGACGAAAAAACTTCCCTTTGCAAAAGAGACGCCTGTCGTCAGAGCTACTGCAGATCGGCCGTCCATTCGAGTGATGGGGCTCTGGCAACCCGGTGAAGGAGACGGACTCGACGGGACATCGGGTCGTGGATTCGTCGGTCAGATTTACTTTTTCGATGCGGACAGTCCGTCACCGGTCGCGGTGGACGGCGATGTCCGGGTCTACGTCTTTGACGATGCCGGCACGCCCGAAGAACGAAAAACTCCGATCCACCAGTTCGACTTCAACGACGGGGCATGGCAGGGATACGAGACGACATCCGCGCTCGGCCCCTGCTACAACGTCTACGTTCCGTACACACGAAAAGGTCTGTTTGAGGCCGACTGCAGCCTTCGCCTGCGACTCACACGACCCGACGGAAGCACCCTGTTTTCGGAAATGACCGTGGTCCATCTGAAGGGAATCGCCCGTGAGGACAGCGTTGCGAAGCGGCTGCGATCGACGCCCGAGTACGACCTGAACGCCCCGACTCAGCGTGAGTGGCAGGGCCAGGCAACCACGATCGGCGTTCAGAAGGGCGGTCGTCTGGAACGAGTCTCCAACGACGAACAGTCAGCGGCCGCGACCTACTTTCAGCAGAGCCGAGTGCCCGTCGCTCGCCAGAACGGCGGGCAGATCCCTCAAAGCCAGTTGACTCCGAACCAGTCGCAGACGCCGGATTTGAATCAGCCCTCGGACTTGAATCAGCAGGCTCAGATTCGAGCACTCGAACAAAAACTGATCGAACTCCACGCGAAGCGGAGCCAGTCACCGCAGCGGAACATCAGCGAGCCTGACCGCTCGTTTGATCCTCGCGCGACGGAGCCACAACTCACACCGCCGCGTCAGTTCGTGCCGCCGAACGATGTGCAGCAGGCCACACCGCAGGCACAGTTCCAGCAGCTGTCGTCCACTCGCCGCATTCCGGAAATCGTCGAGTACGCCGAACCGGCGCCGGACTCGATCCAGACCTTGTCCTACGAGCAGACGGTCACGCCGAGTCGCGGCAGAGAGGCCACAGAGGCTCGCGCCAACGAGCTTCGCGCGTTCCTCGATGGCCAGTAGGCCGGACCAGGTGCAGCGCCGTTCCGGCAATTAGAACTACGTCGCGTCGGGGATGTCGTCGCCGGCGTAATGCTCGTAGAAGAGCCGGCCGACTTCCTCGCTGAGCCGTCGGTGATAGCGGGCCTGGAAGCCGGGCCGACTGATCTCGCTGGAATCCTGAGCCGCGGCGAGCGGGAAGCGGGAGAGCAGTTCCGTGCTGTAAATCGGCTCGCCTTCGCCGTCCTCGTCAAGCTCGTAGACTGTGACGTCGACTTCGGATCGGCCGCGGTACAGCTCGTGGCTGTTCTCTTCGTAGAGTGAGTATTTTGTGATGTCGATGTAGACGACATGAGTCGCGCCGACGGCCTCACCGATTTCCGAGGGCTCGTCCCAGTTGGAATTCTCGTCCAGCCATTTCTGGACGACGTCCGGGTTGATGACCTTAATTTTCTTCGCGGTCATCTGATACGAAATGTACCTGGCAATGTCGCGGTCGACTCGCGAGTAATCGTACAGAACTTCCTTCGGAGCGTAGCAGACGACAGCGACGATAACGTCTTTGTCGGTGAGCGAAGTCGCCGTCATCTCGTCGAAATCCGGCGAGATCGAAGGCGGACCCCCGATCAGGTACCCGAGCAGCACGACATAGTTGCAGCCGGAAATACCGATCGCGGTCGCGGCAAGCAGAGCAGGCAAAGTGAGAGATCGAATTCGCATGGTGTGTCCAATGCGGAGTTCAGTTGTGAGTTTCGAGAAGAGCAATGCGGCGTTTAGAAATCGTCGCCGGCTTTGTAGTCGTAAAACTGTCGAGAGATCGTGTCAGTCAGGTGCGACATAAACTGTTTCTGAAAGACCCGCTCACCGACCTGGTTGGTCGAGATCGGGTTCATCCGCGGGTACTCGGTGTTGAACTGGCTCGTGTAAACCTGCAGCACGTTTTTTTCGCCCTCTTCGGTGATCTTCACCTCGTAGACCTGCAATCCGCCGTTCGCCCGGCCGCGGTACATGTCCGGGCTGTTGTGCTCGTGGAAGCCGATCTCGCGAACGGTGGCGACGACGATGAAGTCGCACTCGAAGTCTTCGGCCAGGTCACGCGGGTTGTCGATCTCGCCGCCGTTCTCGTCGAGCCAGTCGGAGACGTCGTCAGGTGAGACGGTTGAAATCCCGTGCTGCTTCAGCCGCCGCAGAACTCCCTCGTTCAGGTCGTACTGCAGTGTCGGCAACTGGCTGAGAACGAGAGACGGCGTCTTGCAGACGACGAGGATTTTGACGTCGCCATCAGTCAGATCGACGCTGGTTCGCTGTTTGAAAGGTGACTCGACAGTCGGATCTCCCAGCAGCATTTTGCCGAACATGACAAAGACCGAGCAGCCGCTGGCACTCGCGAGAATCGCGAAGATGCAAAGCGCTGGCAGCAGCCGGACACCGGACCGGGCCGTGAAGATTTCAGTCATGTGAGATGGTAGGGAGAGAGGATCGGCAGAACGCCGTAGGTCAGGCTCCGCCTGACGAAGTCGAGGCAAAACCCGTTTGAGAAGTGAAGCAGCGAAGTGAGAACTCGTCAGGATTGAATCAGTCGCACGACCCATTCGACTCCAGCCACCAGATACAGGCAGCCCATCAGAACGAGTAGTGCCGTGTCAGGTCGGTCGACCTTCCAGAGATGTTTGTTTCGGAGGGAAGCAAGGCACCAGGGAATCATCGCGGCACAGACCAGTGCCAGGACAAACGCCGTCGTACTCGCCTGAATTGAACGAAGCCACTGGCCCCGGACGAAGTGGGAAAAACTGGTGGTCATGCCGCAGGACGGGCAGGGAAGATTGACAAGTTGTTTGAAAGAGCACGGTGCCAGCCCCAGCTGCTCATGAGTCCCGAACCCGCGTGAGCTGGGTTTGAGGTAAACAGACAGGCCAAAACCGCTGATGAGAAACAGGCACCAGACAGCCAGCAGCCAACGACCGCCGTGGCCAATCGGGTAACCCGAAGGGGGGAATGAGGAATCAGAAGGGAGTGGAGAATCGAACATCCGGAACCGGACGGGGAGAGTGATAACTCGTTTGGGAAATCGCAGCAAGACGGGTTCAAACCGCCAGACGAGACGGGTGGCAGTCGTAACTCGAAGCGTAAGCGAGAGCGAACGTTCTGCAACGTTCGATTTCTTCCCGGCACCGCATTGCCCGGCGAGGCTCGCTCAGGATGCGAACACGAATGACCCGGTCCACTTTAAGAATCCGGGATCAATCGATGTCGGGATCGTCTCTTCTTCAGCCGCCGAGTCGCCCTCATGACTCCGTCTTGAGTCGCGTAAAGACCGCGTCGATTCCCGTTTCGACAAAGATCGAATCCAGCAGCGACTGCCGCACAAAGTCTTTTTCGACGCAACTGGCGAGGAACGCCAGCAGGTCATCGTAGAACCCGTCGGCGTTAAAAATCACGATCGGCTTGTTGTGAATTTGCAGCTGCTTCCACGTAATCATCTCGAAGATTTCTTCGAGGCTGCCGACGCCGCCGGGGAGCAGCACGAACGCGTCTGACCAGTCGGCCATCTGCTGTTTGCGTTCGTGCATCGATTCCACGATGGCGAGCCTTGTCAGGCCCCCGTGAGCCACTTCGAGATCGACGAGGCATCGCGGGATCGCTCCGTAAACTTCAACGCCCGCTTCGAGAGCTGTGTCGGCGAGCGTTCCCATCAGGCCGACACTCGCCCCGCCATAAATGAGTCGACAGCCGTGCGCAGCGAGTCCCGCGGCGAATTGCCGTGTCCATTCAGTCCACCGGGGATCGGTGCCCGATCGTGACGCCAGGAAAACGCAAAGGTTGATCGTTGAGTCGCTCATCAGTGCTCCGCCACCAACGTGAAACGCGGTGGAATGTCGCGTTGTAAACAGAAAGCCCGACAGTCGTAAGACTGTCGGGCTTTCGATCGGTTCGCAGATCGTAAGTCGGCTACGGGGCCTGCCGCAATCGGTCGAATTCTCTGACGGCATTGCTGATGTCATTGTCGAATCGCGATGGCCATTCCGTCTTCTGGACTTTTTCCATCGTCTTTTGAGCCTCCGCCGCTTCGTCTCCAAGGAGCTGGGCTTTGGCCAGGTTGATCAGGCCGTTTGGTTCGAGCGACCTCAGTTTGGCGACCTGCTGCCAGTGAAGAATCGCTTTGTCGTACTGTTTCTGACGGTCCCGGATCTTCGCGAGGGCCTCGTGATGTTCCGCCTCGTTGGGCGAGGCTTCGACCACGGCCGTCGCCGCTCGCTCGGCCAGTTCTTCGTTGTCGCGAAGTTTCTCTTCGAGCTGGCTGTAGAGCCCCAGGTTGTGACGGTCGATGTCGATCAGGTCGAGAATCTGCTGCACAGCTCCCGCGTTGTCCTTCAGTGCGACGAACGACTGGATCAGAAGCTGGTGCGTGTCGAGGTCGCCCGGCTGCAGTTCGATTGAGATTCGCAACTGGGCGATCGCCTTCTGGTGTTCGCCGCTGCCGGCGTAAGCCTGCCCGACGGCTCGACGGATGATCGAGCTGTCCTGGCCGGTTTCTTCGGCGGCCGCATCGAGATACGCCACGTAGTCGTCGAGGTCTGTCGCAGCCCTCACGACTGCGGCCAGTTTGTCGACAGCACTGCTGCGTTGATCGTGATGCGGTCCCCAGGCAACGATCGCAGCGGCCGCAGCGTCGACGGCTTCTCGGGTGTGCTTCAGGTAAGAATGAGCATCCGCCAGCCACATGTAGTACACCGAGAGTGTCCCCTCGCCGATGCCTCGCGTCGGATGATTCCGCTGGTGCAGGGGGATCAGCTCGTCGTAGTACTTGATCGTCTCTTCATGCAGGGCATTCTTGTGCATGCACCAGGCGAGCTGTGACAGATTGTCCTCAGTCCAGCGGCCGCCGTCGCGGAAGAGTTTGTCGGTTTCCGCAAGCAGCTCATCCCGCTGCGTGCCGCGAGCTGTGCGGTGATAGGCCGTGATCAGCTCGTGGCGGTAGTGCATGGTGAGCGGGTTTCGCTCGATGAGGCCTTCCAGAATCGCAATGGATTCGGCGAATCGTTTCACCCGGTCGTCGTGCAGCCAGTCCACGAGCCGCGACTGTCCGTTGTCGTCGAGCAGGCCGTCTTTCAGTGCGACAAACAGGATTTCGATGGCCCGCCCTCGATCATC
The DNA here is from genome assembly GCA_027623235.1 of Planctomycetota bacterium. GTDB lineage: Bacteria > Planctomycetota > Planctomycetia > Planctomycetales > Planctomycetaceae > JAQBVJ01. The sequence continues at coordinate 65,588 of JAQBVJ010000019.1, read as the reverse complement.
GAGTCCGCCCCAGAAATATTCGGCGATGTACTGCACGGAGCGGACCGAGCCCTTGTGCTTCGCCAGGACGTCTTCGGCGACCTTTGCAAAGTCCGCGGCTTTCTCGGTCCAGAAATACGAGTGTTGCGTGTAGAGATAGCGGTTGTGCTGGTTACGGGATTCCAGATCACGGCGGAGTTCAGCCAGCACGATCGCCAGCAGGCGAGGCTCCAGATCGCCCAGGTCCTTACCGACGGTTTGTCTCCAGTCGCCGATGCGGTAACCGAACTGACTCCACGGATTCTCCCACGAGTGCATGAACCGGCGCGGGTAGTTCTCAATCCTCTCGATGAGAAATTCGAGCCCCATGCGTGAATCTGCCAGCTCTGTCAGAAGGTAGGCGAACTGATCGATCATTGAGGAGTAATTATTCCGCTGTTGCTTCAGAAATTCCGGAAGTGTCGTGAAGGCAAATTTGCGCAGGTCGTCGCGGAGAGTCGGGAAGCCCTTGCGTTTCGCCGTTCGGAAGACCGACCGGAACTCCATCAGAATCCGATATCGGTGATTGTCGTCTCCTTTCTTTGCATGGTTGATGACGAACGGGATGAGGTTTTGATAAAGCTCTTCCTTCTCGCCCAGTGACACCCGCGTGTCGTTCGAAAGGGCCGATGAGTAGACCTCGATGAGACGCTCGGTCAGCCAGTTTTTCTGTCCCATGTTGAGCGAGTTGTCGAGGTGCTTCTTCACGAAGTTCTCACCCTCGGCGTGACGGCTGAGCTGCTCAAGCATCCCGACGTAGCCGCTGAGCGGCGTATTCGCCTGAGCGGGCCAGCCGCCCGGATGAGTCTGCTCGTATTCGCGAATGGCGATTTCCATTTGCTTCAGTCCTTCGTCCCGCTTGCCGTACGAGCCGTATTTGACGTCCGCCAGGTACCATCCACAGAAGAGCCGATCGTCGGTCCCCGCGGTTTCGCGGCGGTACAGTTCCTCCATCTGACGGAACTGCTCGGCCGCCAGTTCGGTCTGCTGCAAGTGTCCCATCGAGTGCAGCAGCTGCGACATTTGTCGGCCCTCGCCGTCCGCCCAGTCGCGATCGAACGCTCGTTTGAGTGCCGCGACCGCCGCCTGGATATGCGGGCCGGGCTGGTTGAGGACTTCCGCCGACTGACGCTCAGTCAGCGCTTCGAGCAGGTCGAGTGCCCGCAGGTCGATCGTCGTGAGATCGCCTTTCCGCAATTCCTCGATGCGGGCGAGGATCTCGTCGGCCGTCGCTTCTTTTCGCACGTCCTCCAGGACCGTCGTCCGAAGCTGACTGAGAAAACTGTAGACCTGCTGCGGAGTCCGCCCGACGACGGAATCCGGAATCATCTGCAGCAGCCGGAAGTCGCGGCACGCCCGATAAAACTCCCTCAGTTCGTAGAGGGAATTTCCGGGGTGGTTCGATTTTTCAAACAGCGCCTGAAAAGCAAACAGAACCTGCTCGTCCAGCTCACTCGGCAGCGGCACATCATCCCGGTTCCATCGGGAGCGACCCTGGCCGACATAATGAATGAGCTGGTATTCCTGAACCGCCTTGAGCGCTTCGACTCTGGCTCGCTTGTACTTCGCCTTGTCGTCCCGGGCGAGGTACCAGTTGGCAAGTGCCGTGTAGTCGGCCGGAGCGAGCTGCGAATCCTTCTCGATCTTTTCAAACAGGCCGATCGCCTCATCGAGTTCTCCGCGTTCCGCTGCCAGCCGGCCGAGCAGCCAGCGCCACGTCGTCACGTATTCGTCAGTCTGGATCCACTTTCGCACGATCTGCTCGAGCTCGCGCGGTTTGTCGAGCGCGATGAGCAGGCTGTACTTCATCTGCTTCCACGTGGCCGCACTGTCTTTGCCCGTCTCGATCCCGGCATCGACGTACGCGAACAGCCACTGCTGCAGCTCCGGCTTTGCCGATTTGCGAACGGCGAGATTCGCGTACGTGATCAGAGCCCGCTGTCGCAGCGCCGCTCGGATGACATCTTCAGAGGCCTGCTTCGCGAGTTCTTCATCCGTCGCGGTTTCGTCGACCTTCTCATCCTCATCCGGGACCGGCGGCTTCTCGCCGAGCAACACAACGCACTCGGCGGCAACCTCATCGAGGTTCCGCGCCAGCCGCACATCAAGAAACATCCGGTCCATCTGCAGCCACTGCCCGAGCAGACCGTCGTGCTTTTTCGAGTCCGCTGCGAGCCGTGCCGCGACGCCTTCGCGAGCAGCCTGCTGGAATTCCGAATTCTTTGCGGCGAGCTCCTGGCGAGTCAGTGTTTCCGGGTGACCGGTGTCCTGCAGTTTTTTCTGATCGGCTTCGACTCGGGCCGCAAGCAGGCGATCGGCCAGACGATGAGCGGCCTCCACCTGCGCGGAAACCTGCGATGCCGGCGTGTTCTGTGAGATTTCCGTCAGCAGACCAAACAGCTCACTCTCAATTTCTTCCGTCCACGGCTCAGCCAGCAGCACGTCAAACAGGCTGGCGACGTACTGATCGCGCCGCACCTCGTTGGACTGTGCGACCCGCTCCCGCAGAAACGGGAAGTACTGGGAATCGCGGAAGAGACTCTCGTAGATCGTGCTCAACGTGTGACCGATCGAGTACTTCTCGTCATCGTTCTCGCCGGTGTGCTTGAGGCTGTCCCAGCGTTTCCGAAGGACCTCGACGATCGGCTTCCAGTCGTCGACCGTTTCGTCCGGCTTGCCGCCGCGGACCCAGCGGGTGTACGCGTAGACCTGGTCCCGATTCATCGTTGCGGCGTTTTTCTGCAGCTCCTCAAACATCCGCACGCGGACGACATCCGCCGCGTCCGTGTTGGAAAACTGGTAGCTGTCCATGATGCGGCTGCAGAAGTCGAAGTGGTGCTCATGCTTCATGAAGGACAAAGCCGTCGTCTGCAGCGGCTCGGACCATTCCGGAAGCACGACGTTGTAGTAAATGTTCCAGCCGGTCCCCATCGCGTAGTTGATCGCCGCTCCGGTTTTCGAACGGTCGGCGACTGAGAGTTGGCCCTCAACACGTCCCTCCGCCATCCACTGCAGCGCGACCTCGCGAACCTCGTCCATCCGATTGTCGAACGAGAGAGAAACGAGGTATCGCGAGTATGGCTGCTCATTCTCGGGCTTGTCCTCCAGCCACTGCTTGACGATTTCAATCTGAGCCGCACCCTCACCTTCCTCCTGAAGCATGTCGGCCCACGTCCGCCAGGCGGAGTCACGTTCCGGCTGCGTGTACTCGCTGCGGGCGAGAGTTTTCTTGAGCCAGGCATACGCCGCTTTGTGGTTTCCGGATTCGGCCAGCTCGCGGGCGTACTGAGTCTGCGTGGCGATCATCCAGGGACTTTGTTCGGCCTGAGTCTTCTCCAGGGCGAGCACTTCTTCGGTCCGCGAGAGGTTCCGCAGGCTGCTGATTCGATGTGCCTGCCACGTCCAGCTTGCGGTCGAGTAATCCGGTTGCCGGTCGTAAACCGGCTTCAACTGGCTCTGCAGTTTGAACGACTCGTTCTGGTCGCCGATCGATGACATCGCATTGAGCAGGTGTTGAGCCCGTTCCTGGTCTGCCGGCTGAGCTTCCGCGAGTCTGGCGGCTTCGGCGAGGATCAGGTCGAGCACCTCCGCGTTTCGCCGGGCCGACCGGAGGATCTCCATTCGAATCCAGCGTTTTCCGGCCTTGTCGCCGACGAGTTTTTCCAGCTCCGCGAGCTGCTTGAGGACCTCGTCCCACTTCTGAATCTGCGACGACCGCACGATCAGCACCATGCGGTCCTCGAAGTCGGCCGAGCCGTCTGCTTCCGCAGTCTCGGCATCTTCGATCGTCGGTACGGGATGATGGAGAAACTGAATCTGTTCACGCAGAGCCAGTTCTTCGCCATGCCGTTTTGCGAAAGCGTCGGCATTGAGCTCGGTGAACGTCGCCGTTGAAGTCGAAGTCACGCGGCCTTCGGCGTCGATCGACTCCACCTTGCGCGGCCACCAGGCTCCTTGAATCTCGACGAGGTCACTGTAAGTCGAAGCCGAAGTGACCTTGCCTTCCGAGAGCATCTCGACTTTCACGACGACGTGTTTCTCCGCGTCGATCGAAACACGCTGCTGAAGTGTCGGCGCGTCTTGATACGTCATCAGAAGCCGGGTGATTCCTCCCTCGCGAACGATCTCGACTTTGTGCTCCGCGTAGGCTTCGTGGAAACCTGCGCCGAACGTGTAGTACCCCGAGCCGATCGACGTTCGTCGATCTTCCGGTTCGGACTTCCTCACGCGACCCAGGCTAAACGTTTCGGAAATCGCTCCGCGTTCCTTCTGGTCGTACCAGTGGATTGTCCTGCCGTGTCCGGGCGAGTGTGACCAGGTGAGCCACGCGTCCTTTGAGTACAGCTCGATGCTCTCGCTGTGGCCGGTCTGTCGCTTCCAGAGGGGATCGTGCGTGTCGCCCGACAGGCGAATTTCAAGACCGCCTTTGAAGTTTCTGAGCCACTCATTCCGCAGCAGACTTCGCGACAGAGCGATCGCATCCTCTGGCCATTCAAATTTTTTCTTTTCGGGCTCAGCCACCTTTTTCGGCGGTGACGCAGGCAGGCTCGGAAACAGCGTGTTCAGCCACGCGACGTAATTCGGTGTGTTGTTGTCATAGTATCCGCTGAACGAGACGGGCTGGTTCGCCCGCAAATTCGACAGCGCGCGACTGGGGCTGGCGGAAGGACCGAAAGCGCCGAGTCCCGCGAACGGCTTGTTAGCCTCCGCCTTTTTTCTGCTGTCAGACGCTCGCCCACCACGCTCGCCTCCGAAGGCCGGGTGATCAGGGCTTTGTTCTCTATCGATCAAAGACCCGAAATCTTCGCCCGCAGGATCCCACTCGTCCCCTTCGAAGTCCATTGTCGACAAATCGCCCGGCGAGTCTTCTTTCGCGTCGACTTCGCCACCCCAGCCCGGTGCGGGCTCGGCCATCAGCTCACCAAGTGACTCCTCAAGAGAATCACTCAAGCCCGGCAGCATGGAAGAGCTCCTCGGGCTGTTAAATGAGCCGCCGCCAAGACCACCCACTGGTCCGCCACCACCACCGAAACTACCACCACCACCGAAACCACCGCCTATGAAACCGAAACCCCAGCCCTCTCCGCCGATGTCGCTGCCGTCCATTGAGAAGCCGGCCGTTCCGTTGACCACATCGATCGCTCCGTCGGCATCCAACCAGCCGTAGCGGGATGAACTTGAACTCGGCCCGGACAAAGCTCTGGTCCTGGAACCCACCCGATCAGCCAGTTGCTTCAGCTCCTGGACGGTTTGCGCGTCACGTCCAAGCCGGGCAAGCTGCGTCAGCACCTGGTGCCGCAGCCCAAGCCGCCAGTTGCCGGCCTCGCGGATGACCTTCTGCAGCAGTTCGTAATTGGCCGAGTCGCGGCCGTCGGCGAAGAACCGCTCCCCGTCGCGCATTTCGAATCGACGCGTCACGCCAAACCGCTCGCGGTCCTCGTCCGTCTCCAGCACCAGCAGCGACGTGTACGGCGTGATAATGTGAAACTCCTCCGACAACCCGATGATCTCGTCCTTGATGAACTGGCTGCTGCCCTGCTGAAGCAGCTGATCCAGGTGAGCTCTCGCCCACAGTCGCGGAATAAACGAGTTGCCCTTCTCGGCATCTTTAAGAGGGATCCTCGCGGAATACCGCACCTTTTCTCCGCCGCGCGTTCCCGTCACCACGATCTCGCCCGACTGATCCTCACCCGTCGGCAGATAACGACCGACCAGAATCTGTTGAGTTCCCGCGGCGAGATTCGGCAGCTCCTCCGGGTAAACCGCGGCCACCTGAATTCCTTGGAATTCCACATTGAGGTCCCGCAAACCTGGCTGGGCAATTTCGTTGAGCAGTTCCAGCGCGATCGACATCGGCGTCTGGCCGCTGCCGATCGAACGAACCGAACCTCGACCGAGAGACGCAATCGCCTTCAGCACGACCGACTCAAAGCTGCTGCCCGTCGAGACTGCGTGAAAAGTGCCCTTCGACTTCTGTCCGTAAAGCCGTCGCACTCGCGCCGCGAATTCCTGCGCGTTCACGTCGCGAGCCGAGACGACGCCGTCTCCCACGTAGACGACATGAGTCTTCTTGCCGACGTGTTTCTGAATCGACTCAAACGTCGCATCCAGATCCGTCCAGCCGAGCGACACGCGATCGCCCAGCCAGGTCCGCGCCTGATCGACTTTCGCGTCGTCAGGCGAAACCGACTTCTTGAAAAGCCATTTCGTTTCCGCATCGCAGACCGCCATGTTGAAGCGGTCGTCCGGGCCGAGCGACGAAAGCACGGACGCAACGAACTCGGCCTGCGTTTTTCGATTGGCCTTGTCCATCGAGCCCGACGTGTCACACACAAGCAGAACTTCGAGCGGCTCGCCGTCGGGAAGCACTTCCCGCTGCCAGTTGCCCTCCGCCGCCGGCGGCATGAGCTGCAGCATGAAGTAGCCGTCGTCACCTCGCCGATGCGGAATCGTCACGACATCGGACGTTCGGCCGTCGATGTCGCATACGAGCTCGAAGTCGCTCGTCGGCGAGTATTCCTGCGCCGAAAACTGGATGCTGGCCGACCGCTCGGTCTGCTCGACCCGAACAGGATGCGTTGGCGAGTGAATCTTCTTCAGCGGCAGCGCCGAATTGACGAGCACGTCGATCGACAATTCCCGCAGCGGCGTCTTCAGCAGCATCTCGCTTCGCAACGCGTACGAGTACCGATACTGGTTGGCCCTCAGTGGCAGCACCTGTGTGTAGACGATCTTAATTCGTTTTTCCGAGTGTGCCTCAATCGGGAACACACGGGCCTTGAAAATGTTGCCGCCTGCCCACTCAAGCAGCCCCGGATCGCGCCGTTCGCGCAGAATCGTTTCGTAAATCTCCCGGGCACGTTGCTTCTCGACGACGTCCGCCTCGACGAGCTCGCCACCGATCCACATTCCAAATCCGCTGATCGACGCGTCCTGCGGCAGCGGAAAATGAAAAATGCCCTCCAGACGCGATTTCGTCCGATTCACAAAGGACTCTTCGATCGTCGTGCGAGCGATCTGGTCCCGGATTTCCACGTGGACTTTGTGATACCCAATCGTCAGCGGCACGTCGCGGCCGTCGACTTTGGTGATGAGCGAGCCGATCGATTCGTTCGTCGATGCTCCTTCAAAACCGAGCAGCCAGACCGGATTTTTCTTAATGATCTGCAGCTTGCGATCTCGACCGACCTGATACAGAGTGGCGTCGTCTTTGTCCGGCTGCACTGATTCCTGCATCGGCCCCTGGATTTGAACGTCGCCCGTTTTTCCGCCCACGATCTGAGCCTCACCGTAGTGCAGCCGCAGAACCGTCGGCGAAGTGAGCTCAACGAGCGTTCCCGGACCGACCGTAATCGTCGCGCCGGATGTCAGCCGCGCGGCGACCGCGTTCGCGCCGCGGACGTCGGTTCGAATCTGATCGCCCGGTTTGAGCCGCATCTGATTGCAGATGGGAGTCCAGCGGCGATTCAGCTTCGGTCGCAGCAGCACGATGCCTTGCCGGTCAGCGATCTTGCCGATCCGGCCGTCTTCGCTCAGCGACTTCTTCCATTCGAACTGCCCCTTTTTCACCTCGACATTTTGTGCAACGAGCCGGACTTCGGCGACTGGCGGTCCCTCGCGTTTCGTCAAACCAGCCGGCCAGGCAGCGATGCTGCGCAGCTCACCGGTTCGCTGATCGACGAAGGCCTCAAACATGAGATCCCGGCCGGCGACAGTCGTCGTGACCCGGTACAGCTGACACTGCGTGCCGTCGTGTTTCACAGTGCCGATCGGTTTCGCTTTGCGCAGGATCGATGAGCCTTCTTCACCGACACCCAGCAGCGCGAGCAGATCCCCATCCGACGCGGCCGAAGCGAGCAGCGTATCGTCGCTTCGCCGCGCGACGTTGGCTTCCTCATCGATCTCCCACAGTGAAGTCCCGTCCGCAATCTGGTAGCTCGTCGGCGAAGCCTCATAGCGAAGCCGGCCGTCTTCGTGCATCCACACGTCGGCCAGGTCACCGTCGCGAACGACTTTCAGTTGCAGCGTCTTCGCCTTGCGGGTTTCGTCGAGGACTTTTCCAAGTGTTGAGTCCGCCTCGGCGTTGAGCCCCGCGAAGAACCAGACGAAACCGCCGACCACCAGGGCCGTCACCGAAACCACCGCTCGCGTTGCCAGAGTCAACATCCCTCGTCCCCTCATTTGCGAATCGCCCCGCCGAAGTGTCACGCGCGGTGACCCGACTTTGGCGGCGAATTGAGTTTCTGTCCGCGTCTCTTCTGCGACTTCGTTCATTCCCGTTGTTTCGAGCTCGCGCAGCGTTGCTTCGCGCAGCCTGGCAAGCAGCTCGGCATCGACGGGCGCAGCATCGCCGTCGAGCGATTCCAGTTGCTGCCGCAAGGGCTCGTCTTCGAATTCGGACTGAATTGGGTCAGCCATGATTCTTACCTGTGAGTTACCCCGTAGGACGAAGGCGTCCGTCCTACGGGGCGGTTGTATCTGTTTGCTTCGGGTTTAGTTCGTTGAGCGGCTCTCGAGATGTCACGTCGCCGCTCGCATTCCTGTATCGATGCTGAAAGTCGCGTCGGGCTCGGGCGAGCTTTGACCGGACTCCCTCCGTCGTCCCGCCAAACTGCTCGACCAGTTCCGCGATCGAACAGCCGTCACAGTATTTTCCGGCGAGGAGGGCCGCCGAATCGGGAGGGAGCTCCGCGAGGACTCGCCGCACGATGTTGACGGTCTCGGCCAGCTCAAGCGGAGATGTTGTGGTGTCCTCCGTGAACGCTTCCTCAACAGACGGCCCCGCCTGTTCGCAACGGTCCCGCCCGACTCGCCGCCAGTGCAGAGCCGCCTGCCGATGAGCGATCCCCGTCAGCCAGGCCCACGGCGAGCCTCGCTGTGGATCAAACTGGTCGAAGTTCCGCACCGCGGCGAGGAAAGTTTCCTGGACCGCATCCGCAACGGCGTCCGCGTCCGCTCCGTTGATCCGCGCGACGTACCGCCACACACGCACGCTGTACTGGTCATACAGAGTGGTTCAGGCATCGCGGCGGGAGTCCGCGACGCGGTCTGATTCCGCGGGGTCGTTTCTCACAGAGATTGCTCGTCAATTCAGCAGTCGGAGAGGGTTTGCGCCTCACGACGAAATGTGTCGCCGATTCCTGGAAGTTTCTGTCGCGAAGCAGCAAGCGTAGTCCCGCCACGGTGCCTGCCGGTACTGGCCGCCAGTTGCGTCCAGCCGCGAGTCAGCGCGCGGCTTTGCACGATCCACCTTCTGCTTCCCGGCTACCCGACACACCCCAAACTACTCAGCCTTCCGAGAGATCCGATACACAAACACGCCTCCGCCCCGACGTGAAATCTCAAAAACTCCCTCTTAATCTCAACCCCGCAAATTCCCTGTAATTGTTACAAGAAAGGGCACCCAGATTCCTTGCTGTATGATGCACGACCCACTATTCCTACCCGTCACAGTCATCACAGTCATCACAGTCATCCCTGAATCTGCAACATTTCACTTGGATCTGGATCGGTTCGTCCTGATCCTCGTGTATGTTGAAGAAGGATGAGCGGCCGGAGGACCGGCAGCTTACGTCTGTTGATGAGTCACCATGCCTAATGCCCGATGTTTCGGGTGATGCCTGAAGGAGAGTTCCATGAGAAAGTTTGCTGTTGCGTTCTGTGTTGTTGCTGTCGCCGCTGTCACCAGTGCGTCGGCTGCTGAGTACCGTTCTCCGCTGTTCCCGGCTCCGGCCGTGTTCGGCACCTTCGATCATGCTCCGAAGCCTGAGGGCCTTGAAGCTGCGACGCCGGTTGCCGCTTCCGAAGCGATCACACTTTACGATTGTGTGAAGTACGAAGACCTGGACCACGTTGCGTGCTGTGCCGAAATCAAGATCATCAAAGTTCTTGATCCCTGCTGGAAGCCGGACCCTTGTGCCTGCTGCCAGACACCGAGATGCGTCTACGTCAAGATTTGTGTGCCGAAGCGGGTTGAGTGTCATCACCACGCGGCACCGTGCTGCAAGCCTGTCGCACCGAGCTGTGCTGCTCCTGCGCCAAACTGTGCGGCACCTGCCCCGAGATGTTGTGCTCCGAAGTGTTGCGACAAGTGCCACACTTGTGGCTGTGAGCACAAAGCGGAAAAGGTCACTTGCAGCAAAAATGGCAAGTACCAGAAGTACGACTACGGCAAGTACCGGGTCGAAGTTCGCGTGAAAAGCAATGGCTGGATCGTCGTCGACTACGACAACTGATCTGACCGTTTTGCGATAATTCAAAAGCCTGCTCGATGAGTTCTCATCGGGCAGGTTTTTTTATGCGCCGTAAACACCGGGTTCACGGGACTGTCGGTATTCGAGAGGGCGAGATCCTCGCCCTCCCGGTGTTGCGTCAGTGATTGAACAGGAACTCGTTTGTCGCCAGCAGGGACCAGACCAGCGATCGATACCCCTCGCCGCGATCGGTTTCCGACTTCAGGAACTCCTCCGCCGTTTCCTTCTCGGCGGAACTCGGCAACCGCGCGAAGACCCGCAGAAAAATGTCGGCCAGGTTGTCGGAATGCGATTTCTGATTCCGGACGAGCCGTGCCACGTAGCCGTCTTCGTGAGACAACTTCCGCTGGATCTCGCTTGAGTTCACAAGCTCCAGCGCTTGAGCCAGAGTCGGCTCGTCAGAGCGCTCGCACTCGCAGGCCGTCGTTCGAGCCGGTCGACCGAAGACATCAAGGAACGTGCTCGTCACGTTTTCGTCCGGAAGATCGATCGCCCGGGTTCCGACTGGAAACGTTCCCGGACCTCCGGGAAACGTTGTCGGGACGTCGAGGACCTGGCTGATTCCGTCGAGCAGAACTTCCGCCGGCATCCGCCTCGGATAGAAACGTGAGTAGCTTTGCAGGTCGCCCTTGTTCGATTCGTTCGGAGCCGACGACAGGCCATACGCCTGCGAATTGGCGATGACTCGAATCAGGTGTCGCACGTCGTAGCCGCTGTCGGCGAAGTCGCGGGCCAGGAAGTCCAGCAGCTCCGGATTGCTCGGCGGGTTGGTGCTGCGCGAATCGTCGATGGGGTGAATGATGCCTCGCTGCAGAAAGTGCCCCCACATCCGGTTGACCATCGTTCGCGCGAAGAACGGGTTGTCCTTGTCGGTCATCCATTTTGCGAGGGCTCGCCGCGGGTCGTCGTATTTCGAAAGTTGGAAGTCCGGCCCGCCGAGTGGTCGCGGCTTCATGACATCGCCCGTCCGCGGGTGAGTCACCTCGCCATGTTCCTTGAGGTACAGCACCTCACTCGTCGGCACCTCTGCGTCGGAATAACCGCCTTTGCGACCGACTCGCGCGAAGACCGCGGCGAGGCTGTAATAATCTGCCTGAGTCCACCGCTCGGCCGGATGCCGGTGGCACTGAGCACACTGAATCCTCACACCAAGGAACGACTGAGCAATCGATTCGACATAGTCCTGCGTCGTCCTCACCGAGCGGTACCAGATGGCTGGTGGAACCTGTTCCTGGCTGCCGGTCGCGGTGAGGATTTCTGACACAAAGCGATCGTACGGTTTGTTTTCGGCGATCGAATCGCGAATCCACGTTGTGAAAAGAGCGGTCCCCTCGCGCTGCTGGCTCGTCGAGTAACCTCGCCCGCGGTTCTGCAGAATGGCCGCCCACTTCAGAGCGAACCAACTGGCATACTCTGGCCGTTCCAGCAGCTGGTCGATCAGTTGAGCGCGCTTGCCCGACCGCTTGTCGTTTGCGTAAAGCGTGACTTCTTCGGCCGTCGGCAGTGAACCACAAAGATCGACTGTGACGCGGCGGATGAATTCAAAATCGTCGGCCGAAGCGGACGGCTCAACACCCAGCCGCTGCCATTGCTCAACGAGAAGCTGATTGACTTTCGAGGTCGCTGCCTGGACCGCAACGTCTGAAGTTTGAGGCACCTCGGCTGGTCGAACTTCAATCGCCGCGCCACGAAACGGGACCGTCCCACGAAAGACGCCCACTGTGCCGCCGAACCGGACCATCGCGGCGAACAGTCCGCCGCGCGAGTTCGTCGTCAGCTCGCCCGAGTCACTGACGTCGGCCACCTCGGGGAGATTCGTTTCAAAGAGCGATCGTCCCGTCACGTCCTGGGAGTGCCCGTCGGAAAAGTGAGCAATCACTTTGAGCTGCAGCGTCGAATTCGGCTCAACGATCTGCCGATCGGGAGTCACCGAAACGCGAACGAGTGTCGGCTCGCCCGGCCGCGGACCGGATGCTCCGTCCTCAATCCAGTCCCGCAGCACCGCGTAATCTTCCGAGTCCGTTTTGATTCGCGCGCCGCCGCCGTGAGGAACCTGCCCGGCGGCTTTCGTCAGAAGCAGGCTGCCGTTCGGCGAGCCAGGAAACACTCGCCGGCCTCGCCCTTCGCGAAGCAGCGCGACGTGATCGAGGTCCGGTTCAAAGCCCAGCAGCGACAGCCGAAACCCGTTCTGCCCCGTCGCCTTCCCGTGGCACCCGCCACTGTTGCAGCCGTAGCGAGTCAGAATCGGCACGACATCCCGCAGGAAGCTGGGGGAGCCGTTTTCAGTCTTCGATTGTGCTTCGTCCGCCCTCGCTGGCGCGATGAGCATCGCGGCCAGGAGCAGGACAAATAGTGGGCGGGTTAAATTTAACATTGGTTCTTTTGATTCTGAAAAGTTGTTTAACGTCGAGCCGGAGGCGAGAACTTCGGCAGCGAAAGTTTCAAGTGGATTTCGCGTTCGCGCCGCCACGATCGGCCTTCGATCGAAAGCGCCGCCATGACGAGATTCTCGCCTTCGGCTCGACGTTAAACGACTTTTCTTGATGGCTTACTCGACAACTTCCATCTCCAGCAAACAGCTTCCGTGATAAACGGCTTCGTCCTCAAGAACTCCGACGGCGTACAGCCTCAGCGAAGGCCGCTTGCCGAGCCGAGCGTCTTCGTTGGCGATGATCTGAATTGTCCCCGAGTCCGTCTGTCCAACAAACGTCACGCCTCGGCCACGCAGACCATCGATCTTTTCGGTCGTCGAAAAAAGCTCGGTGTGGATCTTACTGATAAACCCGTTCGTTCGTTTCGCCGAGTATTTCACCTGGAGGACCTCTCCGCGGCGAATCTGTTTCGGGTTGTACGGGTCCACCGTAACGATGAACGCCGGTGGCGAGACATCGAACGTAACCGGGTTGCTGAAAATTGTCACGACTTCTGTTTTCTGTTTGCCGCTCTTGTCGGGTGAGCCGACGGGCACCGTGGTCTGTCCCTCAACGGCGATCGTGTAACGGCCGTGGGCCAGCGTCGGCGGCAGATAAAAACTGAGGTAGCCTTTTTTTTGTCCGGCGGGCATTTCTGCCGTTTGATTCTCAATGAGGTCCGGCACGCCGACGCCGATCAGTTTCACGGGAGCCTGGTGGTCAATGTCCAGCCGATCGACATTGACGGCCACATCCAGGATGCCGCCGGGCGAGTGGCGGACTTTCAGCTCGCCAAAAAGCTGGTGCGTTCGCGTTTCGTGACCGTCAGCGGTAAGACGCACTCGCGACTCGCCAGCGATTGCGATGACGGGTGAGTCGGTGATACGGCTCCAGCCTCGCGGAACGGGCGAACGCACGACGACTCCGGCGCGGGCTGTCGTTGTTGGAGTTCCTTCCGCGTGAGCCTCAAAAGAAAGCGAGCCGAGCGTCGGTTTCGCTCCGTCTGTTGCCGTCAAGACAAGAGGAGCCCGGTTGATTCCCGGGCCGAGCCACACGTCCGGGCACTCGATGCCGGGCGGAAGATTCTTTGCGGAAACACGGATCGACCCGGTGAGACCTCGCCCGCGAAACGCGAGCACGTCGAGCAGCGTGCGGCCTCGCAAATCCAGATTGATGCCAGCCGGCGTGTCGGATCGAGGCAGCACGGCGAGGTGCAACTGCGGTTCCTGGCGACGGATGCTCAATCGATAAACGCGCCGTGGGTCGTCATCGAGCCCGCCGGTCAGGCTGCGAACCAGCACGAGGTATCGCGCGTCGGCGGGCGCGACGAAGCGGCCGGCCGGGTCCGAGTGGCTTGACGGAAAACTCCTGCCCCCGAGATCTGCGACCTCGTCACTGAACCGCGCGAGTTCTTTTTCCGCGGCCTCATCAAGCACGCTCAGATCGAGGTCAACCGGCGACCCGATCCGCTCGCCAAAGGCCTCCAGCCAGAGAACCTCACCGCGCCGCGCGGTGAAGGTGAACCAGTCCTTTTCGTCACCGGCAACAAGTTGACCGCTGACTTCGCCGGGGATGACGATCTCTTGAGCGGACTGTGGCGAGTTGTTTTTGGATTCCAGCTGAACCGGGACATCGGTCACGGAAATCGGAACGGGCGCGTGGCCGCCAGGGATTCGAAATGCGAAGCAGTCACTCGTCACCTGGCCGGGCCGAAGACGCAGACCCGTTTGCCGGGTGGCTGGGGTCGAACGAAGTGAGCCCCCAGTTTGTGTGCCCGATTGGGGGCTCGCTTGAGCTCGACCCCAGCCACCCGGAATCGGGGCGTTGATCTCGACGGTTCGACTTTCGAAACCAGCGAATTGACCAGCAGGGACTGCCCCCTCATCCGGCCTTCGGCCACCTTCTCCCCCGCTGGGGAGAAGGGACGGAGTTTTTCCCTTCCGGCCTTCAACATCGTCCGCGCGTAAAAGTCCCCTCTCCCCTTTCAGGGGGAGAGGGTCAGGGTGAGGGGGCTCCGCACCGGCGTTCGCAGCAACCTGCCCGGTCTCATCCAGGTTCCAGCCGAACAACGTCACCTGGCTTTTCTTTCCGGCCTCAACGACGGACGGTGCGGTGAAAACAACCCGCGGGCCGGTGTCGATGTCGAGCCGGTAAAAGTGGTCGTTGCTTCCCGAGTAAACGAGATCGTAAACGCGAACGGTGTAGGTGCCGTCGCGGGGGCAGTCGAACACGATGAGCGGGTCGAGGTCGAAGTAGCCGCGGTTTACGGCGAGTCGCCGCCCTTCCGAATCGTAAAGTCCGAGCATCGCTCGCAGGTTCGAATCAATCCGCTCGGCCAGGCACTCGACGATGACTCGCTGGCCTTTCCGGGCTGAGAACGAGTACTGATCGACGTCGCCCTTCTGAATCTGCCCGTTGATCGTCACGCCGAGCGGCACCGACTGCGAAACGTCCTCGACCTTGTCCGGTTGCGATTCGAGAATCTCCTGGCGGCTGCCGACGACGAACACTCGCGGCGAGCTGACTCCGAACCTGGTGACCGCGTAGAGATCGTACTGACCGACCGGCGCGTCTTTCGGAATCGCCAGAGTGAACGTGTTCGGCTTGCCTTCGACTTTGCTGCACTCGATGCCGGACAGACTGCAGTGAAGTGTCGAAACTTCGACGAGACTGCCGCCCGCGATCGTGACCTCGACCGTCGTTCCAGCCTGGCCGCCAGCCGGAAACACGGTATTGAGAACGGGAGCCGGTGCCGCGCTGACGCCGGGCGGCAGAGTACTTGCAAGAAAAAGTGCGACCGGCAGAACGAGAAAACGTGATCTCAAAATGATTGCCATCTTTGCTGAGACGGGGATCGGATTGACTCAGGCTGAGTGTCTCTGCACGAGACGACTGAGTTGCCACAAAGAGTCAAAAGAGGACGCAAAACACATGACATAACAGATCATGGTTTTTGCGATTTCTGTGCCTTCTTGCGGCAACCTCGTCGAACAATTTTCAGCCTGAGAGATGGACTTCGTCAGGCGGCGCCTGACCTACTGGTTAGATGAGTTCGGGAATCGGTCGGCCTTCCGGCAACACCGGGATGGGGCGGCCGGCTCGGTTCACGGTGTGGCCATCGGGGTTGAGGCCCAGGTGGCGATACATCGTGGCAAGGACTTCCGTCGGGTGGACTGGTCGCTTTGAAGGAATCTCGCCATTCGGTGTGGACTCACCGATGACCTGTCCGACCTGCAGGCCGCCGCCGAACATCAGGATGCTCATCAGGTTTCCCCAGTGATCGCGGCCGCCGGTCTTGTTGACGCGCGGAGTTCGACCGAACTCGCCCCAGACGACAACCATGACTTTTTTGTCGAGGCCACGATCGTAAATGTCGGTGATCAGAGCCGAGACCATCTGGTCGAGCGGCGGGCCGGTGATCTGCATCCCTCGCGACGGACCGTCCGAGCCGTCGGCTGGCCGGTCATCGTTGACGATGTTTCGATGCCAGTCCCAGCTGAGCGAATCGGGGGCCGTGTTGATCGTGACGAAACTCACACCCGCCTCGACAAGCCGCCGCGAAAGCAGGGCGAACTGCCCCCAGCGGTTGCGGCCGTAAAGGTCTCGTGTCGCGTCGGATTCCTGACTCAGGTCAAACGCGTTGCGAGCGGCTCCGCTGGTGACAATGTCGAGAGCGTGATCGGTGAACTGATCGCCGCCAAAAACTTTTCGCGAGGCATCGGTCGCCCGCTGAAACTGGTCGAGCCGGCTGAGCAGCGCTCGCCGATCGTCGACCCGGTCGATCGTCACATCGTCAGCCAGCTTGAGGTTCCCCGTCGCGGCGGCGATCGCGGCCGGCTGAAAGTTCCAGTCGAACGAGCTCTGCAGAATCGTGAACGGGGAGTGCTGAGCTCCCAGATAGGCCG
Source organism: Planctomycetota bacterium (assembly GCA_027623235.1). Classification (GTDB taxonomy): domain Bacteria; phylum Planctomycetota; class Planctomycetia; order Planctomycetales; family Planctomycetaceae; genus JAQBVJ01. Next base: position 49,001 of record JAQBVJ010000019.1, on the reverse strand, counting down.
ACCCGGTGATCGTGCCGATTTCCGGATTGCGGGTCTGTTCCTCAGAGAGCAGCACGTATGCCGGCAGTCCCGGTCGGTTCGCTCCTTTAAACAGAGACGTCAGAGACCCGGACGAAGGATGCGAACTGGCATTGTTCGTTCCGATGTAGCCGGTCGAGTTCCAGTGAGCTCCGACAAAGTGCCCGTTCGTTGTGTGAGCCACCGACCGGATCAACGCGGCTTTGTCGAGAACCTGTGCCGTCTTCGGCATCGTCTCGCACGCGAGGATCCCCGGATGGCAGGTCTGAATGGCTCCGTACGGACCGCGAAATTCGACGGGAGCGTCCGGTTTTGGATCGAACGTCTCAAATTGACTCGGTCCGCCACCCAGCCAGACCTGAATTACAGCCGTGTCGTCCTGAGCGGCTCCGGAAGCTCCGCTGCGAGCTCGCACGATCTCCGGCAGAGAAAGTCCTGCTCCGCCGGCGATCAGCGAAGTCTGCAGAAACCGTCTGCGTGTGGCAGTTGAAAAACTCAAAAGATCCCCCCGTGAACCCTGCCTGTCAGGTCGTCGCGGCCGGCACTTCAACCGCGATACCTGAGTCACCGATGAAGTCTGCGGGCCGACTGAAGTCAGTCACTGGTCGAGCCCGGTCCAGTCTCTTCGAATTCCGTGTGGAGGCGGAATGCCGATTTCGATTCAATTCTAACATGCCTCTTGAAAAAGTGGCATGGGCATCCTGTCCCTGCGGGAATTTGAATGAGTCACGGCCTGGAAGGCCGTGCCACTATTTCTTTCACCAGGCAGTTGAAAAAGTAGCGGAGCGACTTGCGCCGCTCCGCTGAATCGATTCGACTTTTTCCGCAGGCTGTTAAGATGACGGCCTCATTCTGAACCACTCCGGAGATCAACATGCCGCTGGACCCTCAGGCGAAAGCTTTCCTCGACATGATGCGCGAAGTTGAGATGCCGGCTCTTGAGGATCTTTCGCTCGAACAGATTCGAACTCTGCCGACACCGATTGCTGGCGAGGTCGAGGCCGTCGCGAAGACGGAAAACCGCACAGTGCCGGGCATCGACGGAAACGAGATCCCCGTTCGAATTTACTGGCCGGAGGGTTGGAGCGAATCCTCCGAGCCCGCGCCGGCGCTGGTCGTGTTTCACGGCGGCGGCTGGGTGATGGGCACGCTTGATCTGTACGACAGCCTGGCTCGGTCCTTGTCGAACGCGGGATCGTGCGTCGTCGTTTCGGTCGATTACCGGATGGCTCCGGAACATCGCTTTCCCGCGGCGGCAGAAGATTCGCACTCGGCTGCCGTCTACGTCGCCGAGAATGCCGAATCGCTTGGCGTCGATCCGGCTCGAATCTTTGTCGGCGGTGACAGCGCGGGCGGAAACCTCGCGGTCGTGGTTTCTCTGATGGCGAGGGATCGAGGTTCCGTGAAGCTCGCCGGGCAGGTTCTTGTTTATCCGATCGCCGATTGTGATTTCGAAACGGCGTCGTACGTCGAAAATGCCGAGGGCTATTTCCTCACCCGAGCTTCCATGAAGTGGTTCTGGGATCAGTACGCGCCGGATCCGGCAGATCGAAAGCACCCTTACGCCTCGCCTCTGAAGGCAGAGAGCCTGGCCGGCCTGCCACCTGCGTGGGTCATGACCGCCGGATTCGACCCGCTGCGCGACGAAGGCGAGGCGCTGGCCACGCGACTTGCGGCGGATGGCGTGAAGACTCACCTGGAGAAATTCGACGGTCAGATTCACGGCTTTCTGCGCCGCACCGATCTTTATGACGAAGCGTGGCGAGCCATCCGGCTGATCGGCGAGTTTGTTTCTCAGACGCCATCGACTGACGTCGCAGGAAGTGTCTGAGATAGCTGTGCGGCGTGAGCCGCCCGGTCAGTCGCAGGGTGAGTGGCCATTCGGCCGGACGGCTTGCGCCGTTCCGCTACCTGGCTCGGTGGCATGAAGATCAAGAATCTGCCGGAAGGCGTCGATAAAGACTCAAGTTGGGTTTCCCGTTTCGACGGATTCGCACCTTCCCGGATTCATTCTGTGCCGCCACGTAAACGACCTGCGACCGATCGTCTCGCTGCGCCAAAGCAGAACGTGATCGCTCAGTATCTGCTCGGGTTTCTGAATTACCTGGAAGCCGAATGCGGGCTGGCGAAGAACACAGTGACGGCGTACTCGTCGGACCTGCGGCAGTTTGCCGGCTGGTACGAGGATCACGGACCGGCGTTGCCATCGCAGATCACGCTGCAGACTCTGACGGCCTACATTGGCAATCTGCACGAGAGGGACCTGGCCGCGTCGACAGTCGGGCGACATCTGGTCGCGATCAAGATGCTGTTCCGGTATCTCGTGCTGGAGTCGATTGTCGAGAAATCCGTCGCCGACTCGATGAACTCCCCGAAGCTGTGGCAGTATCTGCCCAAGGTGCTCAGCCCGGACGCCGTGGAGCGATTGCTCGCCGAGCCGGGTCGCTACGACCGCTTTCCGCTGCGGGATCGCGCGGTGCTTTGTCTCCTCTACGCGACCGGCTGCCGCGCATCGGAGCTCGTCAATCTGAGATTGAGTGGCCTGTTTCTGAACGAGCGGTACGCGCGGTGTACCGGCAAGGGAAACAAGGAACGCATCGTCGGCCTCAACCCCGTTTGCGTTCTGGCGATCGAAGCGTGGCTGGAGGGCGAGCGATCAAAACTGGTCGGCGCCGGAAACGCTCCGTGGGTGCTGCTCAACGGGCGAGGCGGCCAACTGTCGCGCATCTCGATCTGGGGCATCGTCAAAAAGTACGCCGCACGAGCCGGTTGCGGCAGCGACGTCAGCCCGCACACGTTGCGGCACAGCTTCGCAACTCACATGCTGGCCGGAGGCGCGGAGATTCGAGCGCTCCAGGAAATGCTCGGCCACGCCAGCATCGCGACGACGCAAATCTACACGCACGTCGAACACAGCCGGATCAAGGCAATCCACTCGCGGTGTCACCCGCGCGGGTGAGTCCTACGGGCTGCTGCTAAGTCGACAGATCGCGGTTTCGCTTGACGACTCGTGCAATCCGCACGACGGCCTCATTGATGTCTGCTTCTGTCAAAGCATCGTGGAGCGAGAACCGCACGGCTGAATTGTAGACGTCCTCGCCGCGGCCCATCGCGACGAGGACCGGTGCGGGTTCAGCGGATCCGCTGGCACACGTGCTGCCGAGCGAGCACGCGATGCCCTCCAGATCGAACGCGACGAGCAGTGCCTCGCCGTCGGCTCCGGGGAAGGAAATGTTGAGCGTGTTCGGCAGCCGCTCTTCCGCCGGGCCGTTGATGACGACCGGTTCGCAGGTGTCGCGCAGGCCGGCTTCCAGGCGATCGCGAAGTGTCTTCAGCTTTGCCGAGCGGGATTCCATTTCCTCACAGCACAATTGGAGAGCTCGCGCCATGCCGGCAGCGAGAGCAACCATTTCTGTTCCCGGTCGACGCCCGGCTTCCTGATGCCCGCCGAACTGAATCGGAGCGAGCTTTGCTCCGTCTTTGAGCAGCAGCGCCCCGATGCCGCGAGGGCCGTGAACTTTATGAGCACCCAGCGCGAGCGATGTTGCACCGAGCTCACGGAAGTGGACGGGAATCTTGCCGACCGCCTGCACGGCATCGACGTGAAGTGGCACGTTGTGCTGATTGCAAAGTCGCGAGAGCGGCATCAGGTTCTGCACAACTCCCGTTTCATTGTGAGCAAGGATGACCGTTGCCAGTTTCAGGTCATCGACCGGCAGTGATGAGAACTGCGACTCGACCAGCAGGCCGTCCTGATCGACTTCGAAGTTGTGGAGGCTCCAGCCTTTCTGCACGAGCGTCGCACAGGATTCCGTCGTTGCCGGATGCTCACCCGCCGTCAGGCCGATCGTTCCTGGAGTCCCGGATGCAAAACCAAAAAGCGCCATGTTCGACGCTTCGGTCCCGCCGCTGGTGAGGATGACCTCGCCCGGTTCGGCTCCGAGCAGCGTTGCGATCGTCTCTCGCGATTCTTCGAGGACTCGCCGCGCCTGCCGTCCCTCGGCGTGCCGGCTTCCCGGGTTGGCATAGCTGTTTCGCAGGTGATGCGCGACGGTTTCGATGACTTCCGGAAACGGTCGTGTCGTCGCGTTGGCATCAAGGTAGATGCGGCCAATTTCTGAGGCATCCTGTGTCATCGCAGCTTCCGTGTGACGTAGGGTGGGCCGATCGAAGTGAGCCCCACCGTTTGCATTTTTCTGTTTGCATTTTTCTGCCGGAGGCTCGACGACCCCGTAGCGGCGACGCTCAGCGGGGGGCTTTCACGTAGCCGCTCAACTGGATGTCCAGCTTGCCCGTTGACTTGTGTCCCGGCGGCGCGTTGACGGCGAGGAAGAGCAATCCGCTCTCCTTCGGTGTGATTTCTTTACCCGCGCCGATCTCAATCGGCTCACCAGGCTTACCCGGTTTTCCTTTCGCATCGATCGGAATGATGAGTGCCGTCAAGGCTCCGAGGCGGACGTTTTTGATCACGTCCCGCACGTCCTCTGTCGGGAAGCCCTCGGGGCCAACAACGATGGAGGCGACTTGAAAACGGTATTTGCCCACGGCCTGAATGCGGATGGGTTTGCCCTTCTCCACCAATGCGATGGGGTTGTTCCAGCCCTCGCTCACGTCGAGCGACACTTCGGCCGGGTTCTTTGTCATGATCGATTCTTCGAGCGATTCCAGCTTCGCTTTCACACCCGGGAGATTCCCGTCGAGCCGCTGCAGGGCCTCCAGAAGTTTTTTCGACTCCTCCAGGAGACCTGCCTTTTCGAATTCGATCGCCAGGTCCGCGGTCTCGTCGAGGAAATCTTTTTGAGTCTGCTGCAGTCGAAGCTGCAGCTTCTGCAACTCGGCCGGACTGATTGTCGGCGTATCGCTCTTTTTCGATTTCGACGTTTTGGAAATCTGCCCGGAGATCTCCGGAACGAACACGGAACCCACAAGGACCGCGACGGCGAGGCAGGTCAGAATGGCGACGGAAAGTCGCATGTTGATCGAAAGTTTTCGCATCAGAATCTCCACAATGGTTCGCGTCAGGCCGGCATCGTACCGGCCGCGCGGACGAGCGGCAACGAGCGGCAACGAGCGGCAACGAGCGGCAACGTTGACGAAACTCGCAGTGAGCGGCCCGGTCGTTCACAATGCCGCCGCCTCGAAATGGCCGCTCTCGTGACCCGAGGCGACGGCGAATTCACAACTCTGAAACCACTTGCGAAAGATTTCCGATGCCCGTCCCGATTCCTTTGACCGATGAAGAACGAGCGGTCTACGAATGGCAGATCTGGGTCGACGATTTTCGCGAGGCTGGCCAGGAGAAGCTGAAAGGAGCTTCGGTTCTGGTCTCGCGGGTCGGCGGGCTCGGCAGCGTCGTTGCCTATGAGCTCGCTGCGGCCGGAGTCGGAAAACTGGTCCTCGCCCACGCCGGCAACGTGAAGCCCAGCGATCTCAACCGGCAACTGCTGATGACTCATGACTGGCTGGGCCGGCCGCGTGTCGAGTCTGCCGAGCAGCGTCTGAAGGAACTCAACCCGCGGCTGCAGATCGTCGCCGTCCCCGAAAACGTCAGCGAAGAGAATGCCGAACGGCTTGTCAGTGAGGCGGACCTGATCGTCGACTGTGCGCCGCTGTTCGAAGAGCGGTTCGCGATGAACCGCCAGGCCGTGCTCCAGAAAAAACCGATCGTCGAGTGCGCGATGTACGACCTCGACGCGCAAATCACGACAGTCATCCCCGGCCAGACGGCATGCCTGTCGTGCCTGTTTCCCGAAAAGCCGCCCGAATGGAGACGCGAGTTTCCCGTCTTCGGCGCGGTCTCAGGAACGGTGGGCTGCATCGCGGCGATGGAGGCGATTAAGGTGCTCGCCGGGTTTGGTGAGCCGCTGGCCAATCGACTGCTCACGTTCGATCTGCGTTCGATGCGATTTTCGAAACTGGCGATTGAAAGAAAACCGAACTGCCCCGTGTGTGGCGAACCGGCTTGAAAGTTGACCTGCCGCAAACCTGTTCGACGTTGCCAGCCTGAAGGGAAGAAACAAATGCTGACTCGAAGAGATTTCCTCGCCGCTACGAGTGCCGGGCTTCTGGCGACTCAGACAGGATTCGCGGCTCAGGAAAAGCCGAGGAAAAAACGCCTGGCCGTTGTTACCACTTTGTGGAATTACAAGTCGCACGCCTGGCACATGGCCGAGCGGTTTCTGCACGGCTACCCGATCGACGGCGAGTGGCACGAGTCTGGCCTGGAGGTCGTGTCCGCCTACGTTGATCAGCGACCGGCCGGCGACTTGAGCCAGAGCCGTGCTGACGAGTTCGGCTTCAAGATTTATCCGACCGTCGCCGAAGCGCTGCGTTGCGGTGGAGACAAGCTCAACGTCGATGCCGTGCTGCTGATTGGCGAGCACGGAAGTTATCCGGTCAACGAGTTCGGGCAGAAGCTTTACCCGCGCTTCGAACTGTTCTCACAAATCGCCGACGTCTTTCGCAAAGACAAAGCCTCGGTCCCGGTCTTTAACGACAAGCATCTGTCCTGGAATTTTGACTACGCGAAGGAAATGGTCGAGACCTCAAAGGAGCTCGGCTTTGCTTTTCAGGCGGGCTCGTCACTGCCGGTCACGTGGCGAATGCCGTCTGTCGACATGCCGTACGGTGCGGAAGTGACCGAAGCTCTGGGCGTCGCCAACGGGCCGATCGACATTTACGACTTTCACGCGATGGAGATGATCCAGTCGATGCTGGAGCGCAGGAAAGGCGGCGAGACCGGCGTGCAGGAAGTCGTCGCCTATCGCGGCCCGGACGTGTGGAAGCGGAAGGACTCGGGCACGCTGCCGGGCGACGGCTGGCCGGACGATCTGCTGGAGGCGTGTCTTTCGCGCAGCCAGACGCTGGCTCAGCCGGAGAGTTTCAGTCATCGCTACCCGACGAAGGAGCAGATCCGCGAGAAGGTCACGGACCCGATTTACTACAGGATCAAGTATCGGGACGGCACGATCGCGCATCTGCTGCTGCTCAACGGGCTCGTCACCGACTTTACGTTTGCCGCTCAGATCAAGGGCCGGAAGAAGCCGCTTTCGACGTTGTTTTATCTGCCGCCAACTCCGAACGTGACCTACTCGGCTTCGTTGATGCACAACGCGGAGAAGATGTTTTTGACCGGCAAGGCTCAGTACCCGGTGGAGCGGACGCTCCTGACGAGCGGGATTATTCAGTCGTGCATCCAGGCTTTGAAAAATGGTGGAGGCAACACACCGCACCTCGACGTGAAGTACTCGGCTCCTCGTGAGTCTCCGTTTTTCAAGTCGTGATGAGGTGGCCGCCGGGCATTCACGACGGAGGCAGCGGATTTTTTGAACAGAAGGAACAGAAGGAACAGAAGGAACAGAAGGAACAGAAGGAACAGAAGGAACAGAAGGAACAGAAGGAACGAAGGCAGCGAAGTGACGCGCAGTCGACTGCGCGTTGCTTCGTTCCTTCTGTTCCAACTCAATCGCATCTTCCGTCCCGGTCGGACTGCCGATCCCGCGCGACGTGACTCGTCCGCCGCCGCTTCTGGCGGCTGCCAGGTAGTCGCTGTTGTGGCTCCCGGCAGGCTCGTTTAACTTACCCGCTTCGCTTTTCGTCGAGGCTGCCGCTGGCTCAGATTCCTCGACCGCGACGAACGGCCAATCGGGGCCGGAGCCTTTGTTCCGGGGCTCTCGTCGCGACCACAGACACCTTTACGATCAGGGTACGAACCGTGCTTCGCTCTCACCATTGCGGCGAACTGACCACCGAACATGCCGATCAGCAAGTCCGCGTCTGCGGTTGGGTCGACAGCTACCGGGACCACGGCGGGCTGATTTTCATCGACCTGCGTGACCGCTACGGCCTGCTTCAGGTTGTCTTCGATCCGAAAGACAGTGCCGAGGCTCATCAGCTGGCCGGGACACTTCGCAACGAAGACGTCATCCAGGCAAACGGCGTCCTCTCGCTTCGACCTGCGGACCGAGTCAATCCGAAAATTCCTTCGGGCAAGATCGAAGTCCGGTCGAAGGAACTCATCCTGCACAACAAAAGTAAAACGCCGCCATTCGAGCCGACGGGCGACAACATTCCGAACGAGGAACTGCGGCTCAAGTATCGCTACATCGATCTGCGGCGGCCCCACCTGCAGGAGGCGATGAAGCTTCGCCATCAGTTGTGCCACGCGACTCGCGAGTACTTCAACGCGCTCGACTTCCTGGAAATCGAAACGCCAATCATGGGGAAGAGCACTCCGGAAGGAGCTCGCGATTACCTCGTGCCGAGCCGCGTGCATCCCGGTGAGTTCTACGCGCTGCCGCAGTCACCTCAGCTTTACAAGCAGCTGCTGATGGTCGGCGGCATGGACCGCTACTACCAGATCGCCCGCTGCTTCCGCGACGAGGATCTGCGAGCGGACCGGCAGCCCGAGTTCACTCAGATCGACGTCGAGATGTCGTTTGTCGAGCAGGAAGACATCCTCACCACGATCGACGGCCTGGTCGCGGCGATGGTGAAATCCGTTCGAGGAATCGACATCCAGCTACCGTTGCCGAGGCTGACTCATGCGGAAGCTGTCGAGCGGTTTGGGAATGACAAGCCGGACATGCGGTTCGGCATGGAGCTTTCGGACATCTCCGACATCGCGGCCAGCTGCGGATTCGGTGTTTTTAAGAAGACGATCGAAAACGGCGGCAGGGTGCGAGGTCTCAACGCAAAGGGGGCCGCTGAAAAGTACAGCCGCAAGATGATCGACGAGCTGACCGCCTGGGTCGGCGATTTCGGAGCGAAAGGGCTCGCCTTTTTCCGCGTCAAAGAAGGAGCGCTCGATTCCCCGATCGCGAAATTCTTCTCAGAGGACGAGCAGAAGGCGATCATCGAAAAGCTCGACGGAGAAAACGGCGACCTGCTGTTTTTCGTGGCCGATCAGCCGGCGGTGGTGTCGGCAGCCCTCGCCAATCTCCGAGTGCGTCTCGGGAGGGAACTCAAACTTTACGACCCGATGGACGTCAACGTCCTGTGGGTTGTTGAGTTTCCGCTTTATTCCTGGAGCGCCGAAGAGAACCGCTGGCAGGCCGAGCATCACCCGTTCTGCTACCCCAACGTCGAGGACCTGGGCAAGTTCGACACCGACCCGGGCAGCATGCGGGCCCAGTCGTACGACCTGGTCTGCAACGGCTACGAAGCGGCCAGCGGCAGTGTCCGCGTCCACGACCCGATCGTGCAGCAGAAAATTTTTGACTTCATCGGGATCAAAGAGGAAGAAGCGGAAGAGCGGTTTGGCTTCCTGCTGAACGCTCTCCGATACGGAGCCCCACCGCACGCCGGCATCGCTCTGGGCCTGGACCGGTGGATCATGATCTTCCTGGCCAACGACAATATTCGAGACGTCATCGCCTTCCCGAAAACTCAGAAGGCCTCCGACCTGATGACCGACGCGCCGTCCAGAGTGGACGCGGTGCAGTTGCGGGATCTGTCGATCAAAGTTGACCTGCCGGAAGAGTAGTCCGAAACGCATCGCGCAAAAAGAAACGGGGCGGCGAGGAATCACCGTCCCGTGTCTTTGTTTCGACTCAGCTCGCAGAAACTTCTACAGCTTGATTTCATTCGGCTCGGCGACCTTGCGGTAGCCCATTGACCTGAGGACCTCGAGCACTTCGCTCCAGGTCGGAAACTGCCGGCCACTGCGACGTTTGTAGTCGTCCATGGCACCCATGAAGTCGATTTCCTCTGACGAGTAGTCGCGTTCGCAGGTGGTCGGATCAATCTGTCGGCGTCGCTCGACTTTACGCCGATCGCCGCCTGTCGCCTGTTTCTGTTCTTCCGTTCGATTGTCGACAGTCGACACACGCCGGTTGATACGGGCACCACCGGATCGCCTGTCAGTAACGAGTTCGGCAGTACCGTGACCATGATCTAATGTCATCATTCGGATCCTCATTTGATGAGACGCGGGATTCTCTCCTCCATGCACAACGGATCCACATGTGCCCGAAGAGCGACCAGGCAACCTTTGGCCTCGACCGTCCGGCAAGGTCATGACTGATGTCCCGCAGGACGACTCAGTGCGTTTGCTTTGCCAGGTTGTCGATTGAATTCCGGTGACCACTTCCGCATCGCAGACAAGACGATTCGGAAACCATGTCGATCGGAATTTGTGTCATCGCAAGGTCGATTGGATTTTCGACTCGTCACGATCACGCCAGGTAGCTGGAACACGTCTCATCGACCTGCGTCCTGAGAAGCCCGAGCAATCTCGCCACGAGACTGCCGTTGTGTGAAGACCCTTTCGCAGCGTGTTCACTCGGGACTCTGCCAACACAGAAATCGATGTTCGCTGATTCGACCAGAGTCTGTGGGAAACTCGATCGATGACGAAAACTTTCCTGAAGAGCTGAAGTTTGCAGATGAAGCAGAAACAACAGTTCTTCCGGTTTTCATGGCCGCGCCGTCGACCGGCGGTCGGGTTGCGACTGTGAAGTCGGTCCTGCCGATGCGCGAAAGACGAAGGTCAGCGGTTGCCCGCAGGACCTGGTGCCAGCCATGAAGACTCAGACACAACCGAATTATGCGCGCTGTTCCTGACCGTGCCTGAGTTCCTGTCTGGCAGGAGCGGTGAAATGTGGAATCTCTTCCGGCTACGTCGACTCCAGCGAATTTGTTCAGGATGACGCTTCGCCGGATTCTGCGGACAAGGCAGGCCAGGCTGTCGGGGAGGGCATTTCTGAACGGCTCACCCAACGCCCCATTCTGATCTTTGAGCTATATCTCTAACACAGGTTCACAACGCGCGATGCTGCGTCCGGTGAGTCTGTTGCCCGCACCGTTTGTCCGGTGAGAGCCGTTTTTCTGAAAACGTGAGTCACCCTGCTCACTGGAGTTCCATTATGGCTGCTGCTCAGGCCACACAAACCCGCACGAAAGTTGCAGACCTGGTTCTCGTCGCAGAGCCATCGCTCGGTCTCGATCCAGTCGCACTCGAATCCGGGCGATGGACGATCGGATCCTGCGATGACAATCGCATCGTCGTGTCTGGCTCCGGCATCTCCGCTCAACACTGCCTGATCCTGGTTGTCGGCGATCAGCTTCTGCTGAAGTCCTGGAGCGAGCAGACACGGGTCAACGGCAGTCCGCAGCGCGAAGGATATCTGCGAGACGGCGACGTACTGACGCTGGGCAATGCCGACTTTCAGATCCGCCGAGCGGATTCGGTCGGAAGTGACGGTCAAGTGACTGGGCGAAGCAGCACGATTATCGGACAGATTGAGGCACTCTCAGACATCGTCGAAGAACTCGATCGGCAACTCTCCGGACGTCGTTCTGAGGTCGAGCGGCTCGACGAGATGATTGTTCGAATCCAGGCTGGCCTCGAACAAGGGGCAACATCCGAAGAAACGATGACTCGACTGCGTTCACAGATTATCGAACTTCAGCAAACGGCCCGGTCTGTCGAAGCAGCTGGTCCGGTTGAAACGGTCGACGCGGAAGTCGGCGAATTCGGATTGGACGAAGCCGGACAGGATCTGCGAATCGAGGCGGCTCAGCAGAAACTGGATCAGATCATCGACGGTCTGGAAGAGGAAGAACTCACGCCTGGCGATCCCGGATTCGAGCGACAGTTGTCGCTGCGAGTGCAGTACCAGCTTCGCCAGCTGGAATCTGTTTCCTCGTCGCTTCAGGGCCGCGCGGCCGTGCTCGAACTACAGGCCATCGAACTCGACGGACAGCGGGCTCGATCCGGCGGGTGGCAGGCCACAGCAGCCCAGGAGTCTGACGACGACTCCTGGGGCGACGACAGTTCCTGGGGCGAACCGGACGAAGCCTCGTCGTTCCAATCAACCGACGAACCTGACGTGACGTCCGAACATGAATCGGAAATCTCAGTCGATTCAATCGAGAATTCGGCTGGCGAAAACGAATCAGCAGACGAGTTCAGCGAATACGCGGCCGCATCTGAGGACTCCGTTTCTGAAGTGGAACCGGCTTTCCAGAGAACGGAGCCTGCGACAGAACTCGACACAGAAGACGATTCTGCGATCGCCGCGGACGCAGCAGGTTCGGTCGACACGGATGACGAGTTTCTGCGTTCATACGTCGCCGGACAACGGGCAAAACTTCGCGAGCTGATGGATGAGTTTGAGCCATTCCAGGCGGGTCACAAAGATGAGCTGGGAATTCGCAATCAGAGCGAGGAAGCGGAAGCGGCCGAGACACACTTCGAAGAAGAGTCGACCGTCGTGGACAGCTTCGCGGAAGAGGATGAGGATGAGGAAGAAGCGGAAATTCGCGAAGCAGTTACAGCATCCGTTCCTGGCGGAAACTCGCCCCTGGGAGAAGTTGTCGGAGCGAGGCGATCCCGCGACGAAGCAATTCGTCAGCTCGACGAACTGATTCGAGAAGCCAACGATGAAAGTTACAGCGACGATCCGGTCCCGAAACTGCCCAACCGTCGTTCACAGGGCAATTCGACGATCGCCGTGACCGACACCGTGACCGAACGCGAACCGGCCTGGCAGGGCGTTCGAGTCGGATCGTTCGAAGTGGACCTCGAAGACGAATCCGTTGAAAGTGGCGACGCGGAGTCGCTCGACCTGGCAGATGCCGACGACTCGATCGAAGCAACTTTCGATTTTGCAACTGAGCATCTGGATGCTCTGTCCGAATCAGGCGACGGCAGTGTCGCAGAGGAGGCCGCCTGCGGGAACGAATTCGGATCCGCTGGAGAGTTTGAAATCGGTGAGACGGGCACCGAATTTGAGTCGAGCCTGACAACCGATGACGCGGTCGAGGAACAATCGAACGCGGAGTTCCCGCCGAGCTTCGACTGGACTGCCAGTCGATTCGAGGAGACCGAGGAAAACGACTCTGCCGACCAGGCGGAAGAAGACACGACGGCCTCAGACAGCGCTGAGAAATCCGCGTCGAAAGAATCGGTCGAACCTGACCGTCGTGTCGAGGACTTGCGGTCTCAGCTCGCGCAGATGTTCGACCTTCCGCAAGGCCGGCCAGCATCCGGCGTGCGGCCGCAAACGACTGCAGACGAAGTGGCATCCCCCGTCGCATCGGAAAGTCAACGTTCGTTGCTGGCCGAAGCGCCGGCCGTTGACTCCACACAGCAGCAAAGCGAAACCGACACGCAGGCCGACGAGGATGAAGACGCGACCCCGATCGACGAAGCAGATGAAGTGACCACGACGACCGGATCGGGGGACAGCGAGCACGACAATCCCGATTCGATCGGCGACTACATGGAAGCGCTGCTCGCTCGAAACCGAAAGCAGACAGGAGACGATCGTCCCAAATATCAAACCGAAAAAGAGAAAGCCGCAACTGCGACCGGACTCGTCACCGAGCAATTTCTTAAACAACCGACGGCGGACTCAGTCTCTGACGAAGGCGACTCACTGGATCGTTCGTGGTTGACGGAAGAGCCAAAGCACAAACAGGATCGCGCCGCCGTTCGAGCCAGTTTGACGACACTGCGGGAAGTCGCCAATCAATCGGCGCGGTCCGCGGTGGCTCAGGCGAGCAAGGCGCAGTTGAAGCAGGAAATCCTGACACTCACCGGAGCCAGTCTGATCTGCCTCGCCTTTGCGATCGCAGCGGCCCTGTTCGACGTCAACCCGCTGCTGCCGCTGGGGGCCGTCGGGCTAAGCCTCTATTTCGCGGTGAAACTCGGAATCGAAATGCGGCACAGCTGGGCGATCCTGCGTCACGCCAGGCAGGCAAAAAGTGAATCCCGCAAATCCAGCGATGTTCAGACACCGGACGAAGTCATCGACCAGAAGAGTTCTGAATAATCAACGTCAGGCGTCCATTGAAGATTTCAGGAGGCGGGGACGGATTGCTCCCGCCTCGAATTCGTTGAAACAGGAAGGCCGGGACCGCCCAGGCAAGTGTTCCCTCGGGTCGTTCTGGTCGACCTGGTTGAAAGTTTTCCGATCGGCACTGACAGTTCGCAGCTCACTCAGTGTCATTTTCCTTCGGAACAGTCAGATGAACCGCTCGACGCGACGTGCTGCTAATTCTCAAACACGGATTCCCAGGCGGCTTCACGGAGCCAGTATCGGGCCGCACCACAGCGGACCCTTCAACCCGCCCTCACGTGACGGCGAGTGGGAACTGGCGATCAATGGCGACATCACTGAGAAGCAGCACGAGCTGGTGTCGAGCCTGATCGAAGTTCCGCGCGGCAGTCGGGGCACGATCTATTTCGACTCTGGCGGCGGCAGCGTTTACGTCGGCCTGTCTCTGGCCTCGATCATCCGCCTGCGCGGGCTGAAGCCCGTGGCCATCGTGGCGGGTGAGTGTTCTTCCGCTGCGCTCTTTCCGTTTGCCGCATGCGAAACGCGGTACGTCACACCGCACTCGACTTTGCTGTTTCACCCGATCCGCTGGACCAGCGAAGAAGATGTGCGGCTGGAAGAGGCCGCCGAGTGGACGCGGCATTTCAGGATTCTTGAAAAGGACAGCGACACGTTGCTCGCGCGGCTGTTCGACTATCCGGAAGAAAAGCTCGCCGAGTGGATCCGTCCCGGTCGCTTCATCAGCGGCCAGGAACTTGTCGACGCCGGACTCGCCCGAATGATGGATCTGTTCTCCGGAGATCTCTGGAACCAGCTTTCGAAACCGTAGCCCGGGCGTCTCGCAGTCACCCGTTCCCGGACCCGTCTCTGAACGTCTTTCGAAGCTTGCGTCGTCACTCAGTAGCGGCCGCAGCAGCAGCAGCCTCAGCCACTTTCGCCGGGATACCGCGCACCTTGACGAAGCCGGAAATTCCGACGACGACCGCTGCGAGCAGTACGAGAATCTTCAGCCACTTCGCTCGTTGAGCCCGCATTCCTTCGAACGCTTTCGAGCGGCCAACCAGTGCCGAAGCGAGAAAGAAAATGCCCAGAGCAAGGATGATCTTTGTCCCGACCAGCCCGTGGTACAGACCGTCGCCTTTATGTTTCGGAATCATCGCCATGTAGTTGTAAACGCCGCTCAGCAGGAACAGCCCGATCCCGCCGTGGACGAATTTCTTCCAGCGCTTCACAACCTGTTCCCTCAATTTGTTGTGAGCCTCCTCGCCAAGCTCGTTCGCCGACGGGCCGAGGACGAACGCCATGAAAACGCTTCCGCCGACGAGTGTGATCGCGGTGAAGACGTGAACGAATCGGGAAATGACATCAAGAATTGGAACGTCCATTGGGGTTCTTTCGTAGGTGTGTCTTGAGAAGTCCGTCGATTTTCAATCACGGACGAACGCTGAGTGGCTGACCGTTTTGTGCGGGGCGAATCGAGAGAATGTACGGCACAGCGTAGCGGCTCCAGTCGTCCGCATCCGGATATTGGCTGGCGGACGAACCGAAACAGCTCTGCAGCATCTCTGTATTAATGACTCCCGGGTTGAGAGGCACGGCTGCCATGCCATGCGGAAGTTCCTGAGCCAGTGCCTGAGTCAGTCCCTCGATGGCCCATTTCGTCGCACAGTACGGAGCCACTTCGGCCGACGTCGAACGCCCCCAGCCGGAACTGAAATTGACGATGATTCCCGACCGTCGCTCCACCATCATTGGGACGAAATGCCGCAGCACGTTGGCGACGCCCTTGATGTTCACGTCGATGACGGTGTCAAACTCGTCCGCGGAGAGCTCCCACAGACTGGCGTTCCGGTTGATCGTCGCGGCATTGTTGAGCAGCAGATCCGGCGGCCCGAACTGGTCGATGACGCTCGCCGCCCAGGCCGAAACCTCTTCATCAGAAACGACATCGACACAGTCAAACCGGTGGAGGCGGCCATGAGTCGACTCCAACTGCTTGATCGCCGCGAGAGACCGGGCGCAGCCGATGACGGTATGCCCGGCCTCAACCAGCCGAGCCGTCATGGCCTGACCAAGCCCTTTCGTCGCTCCCGTGACGACAACTGTCCGTGAATCTGACATCCAACGTGGCTCCTCTGGACCCGTACGAAGCAGGGATCATCCTCCCGGCAGGCCAGCGGAGCAACGCACCGCGAGACTCAGCGACCGCGAGGGCGAAAAACCTGCCCGCCTGGTCTACGCTTCGGTTTCGAATCTTCCTGCCGAACGGACGTCACGATGAGAGCACTCACCTTCCAGGGCGTTGAAATTGTCGAAACCCGGAACGACGTTGCCGACCCGGTAATCCAGTCGGATTCGGATGTCATCGTCGCCGTCCATCGAGCTGGCCTCTGCGGCTCGGACCTGCACCAGTACCACGGCCGCGAACCCGTTCGTCCTGGGACTGTGCCGGGGCACGAGTTCTTCGGCGAGGTCGTCGCGGTCGGAAGCGCCGTGCAGCAGTTCCGCGTTGGCGAGACCGTTTTCGCTCCCTTTACGACAAGCTGCGGCGAGTGCTTTTTCTGTCGAGACGGCCTGAGCTCACGCTGCGAGCACTGGCAGCTTTTCGGATACCTGCCGCCCGAGAACGAACTCGACACCGGCCGAGGCATCCAGGGCGCGCAGGCCGAGTTCGTACGTGTGCCGCTCGCCGAATCGACGTTGCTCCACGCGCCCGGCGGTCTCTCCGCTGAAGAGGCGCTGCTGCTCGGCGACAATTTCACGACGGGATTTTTCTGTGCCGATCAGGCAGCGATCCGGCCGAACGGAATCACAGTCGTCATCGGCTGCGGATCGGTCGGACTGTGCGCCATCGTTGCTGCCAGGTTTCTCGGCGCGGAGACGGTTCTCGCCATTGACCCCGTCGAGTCGCGACGTCACCGGGCCGCCGAACTGGGAGCGGTGGCGGTGTCACCGGACGAAGCGCCGACGATCGTGGCGGAACTGGCTGCCAGGACCGGCCGCATCGGTGCGGACTCGATCCTTGAGGCAGTGGGCAATCCGGCGGCGCAGAAGCTTGCGTTCGATCTTGTTCGGCCGGGCGGAGTGATCTCGGCGATCGGCGTTCACACGGCCGAGCAGTTTTCGTTCTCACCCACAGCGGCGTACGACAAGAACGTCACCTACAAAACGGGTCGCTGCCCGGTTCGATCGTACCTCGACCGACTGCTGAAACTCGTTCAGGACGATCAACTTCGAATCCCGGTCGAGCAGATCGTCACGGAAAGCCGTTTGCCACTTTCGCAGGGTGAAGCGGCTTATCGCCAGTTCGCCTCGCGAAGCGGAGACTGCGTCAAGATTCTGCTCGACCCGCGTGCCGCCGGTTGAGCGTCACGATCAGTATCGCCAGAAGTAGTTCCACTTGTACGGCAGCTCGATTTCCTTGCCGGCTTCGATTTTGAATTCCCAGTTGACCTGACTGCGGGAATTCATATGGTGCCACCAGCCTGGCCACGAGTACCAGCTCCACCAGACCGGCTGGTCAGCTTCGTCAGCCAGCCAGGCTCCCGGGCGAGAGATGCGGCCGTCCTGACCGGCTTCGCTCACCAGGCCCAGCGTTGTTCGGACGACTTCCACTTTGATCGGTTCGGTCTTGAAGTTCGTGATGCGAATCTTCCCGTCCATGTCGATCTGATCGTAATCGTAGCCGCCGAACTTGCGGGCATTCGCCGTTCGTTTCAGTTCGTTCTCCGTGTGTGCCACGCCGACGTTGACGGCCGTTGTGACCACGATGTCCACTGCGGCCCCTGGTGCCGTGTACGTCATCATGCCCTGGCCGAGGATTCCTTTTTCCGAAACGATCAGAGCCGGTGCCGTTGTCAGGGGCGTTTTTTCGGAATTCGTAATCCGGATAACATGCTTTGCTTTGGGAGTTTTCATCATCTCAGCGATGCGCTGCTGTTGATCCGTGTTGAAGTTGCCGCGGACTTCGGCGGGCGGGCGGATCGGAATTTCCAGTCGGTAAACATCCTCGTACTTCATGGTCCACTCGCCGACCGGAAGCACCATCCGCTCTCCCTTTGCGAGAGTGATGCCACGAATCGTGAACATGAACATCGACTCGTTCTGTCCAGAACCCGCGACGTTCGGGCCGAGATCGACGGTGTTGCCCTGCGGATTCGTGCGAGGCCGCTCGGTCATGCGAAAGGCCTGCTGCGTCATCAGTCCGTTCGAAAACGAATTGGACATCTGGCTGTCCCCTTCGAAGTACTGCGACAGCTGAGCCACTGACTGCTGAAGCGAGATCGGATCGACCGTGTCCTTGAAATCGAACGTCGGCACCCCGACCAGCAGGTTGGCTCGCACGTCCTTCAGGTCAGTCAGTTCATTCAACAGCGTCGCCTGGAGCTGGACCTTGACCGTGCCGTCGCCGTTCAGCGTGAGCCGGTACTGAGGGATCCAGCGGATCCCGCGCTGCAGATAGGTGAGGCCGACCTTCACAGTCTTCTTCGGTTTCTCGTCGCCCCAGTTCATCTTCAGCCGAAGCAGGTTTCGGATTTCCTCGTACGCCACCTGAGCCGTCGGGTTGTCGAGAAACGTCACGTCCTGAATCGTGGCGATCGGAACAGCCCGCGTTCCCTCTTCCGAACGCAGCAGAATGATCTGCCCGGGCTCGGCGAGTTGTGGCCCGTTTCCAGCCGGAGCGGACGCTTCGAGCTCGTCGGCCGAGCGTTTCGGGATGCTCAGAATCGTGCAGTTGTAGATCGCGTTTTCCATTTTTCCGTCAACAAGTCGCGCCTCGCGAATTCGGATTTTCGACCCAATGTTTGCTTCGAGCAGGTCGCGAATGCTGAGTGCCGTTCGTTCCAGGCCGACGCGATGCCGACCCGCAGCCACAGAGTCCAGCTTCACTTTCGCATCGGCCGAGTACGGCCAGAACGTGCCGATGACCGGAGTCGGCAGATAATCCAGGTGCACGTTTCCGGCCTCATCCGTCGCGACGTCTCCTTCGTGCAGGACGAATGCGTGCCCGTCTTTGAAGACGGTGATCTCGCGAACGGGCATTGACGAAAGGGCTTTCTCACCAACGGCCGCCTCCGCTGGTGCGACAAACATGATCGCCGTCAGAGCACACAGTGCGGATCGCTGAATCGTCTTGCTCATCTTGAATGTTCCTTCTGAGCTGTCAGTCGGTCAAAGGATGCTCCGCGAGCAGCCGAGGAAGACTGTACGTGAAAACGCTCGCCACAGGTGTAACACGTCTGTAACGAGCGATTCCGTGACCTGAAAGAGGGCCTGTCGATGTGGATTTGGTTCGCCGGGTTCGGGAGGCCGACCCGATAGCCGACGAACCATTGTTCATGCCGCCGAATGCACTCAGAAGGTTCGGACCATTGGCCACTCCGGCCAAGGTCTCGTCCACCTGCCCGATCCCAAAAAAGAAACCCGGCTGCCATTTGGCAACCGGGTTTTGTTTTTCCGTCAGCAGGAATGCTCAGGCCTTCTTCTCAGGCTTGGCAGCGTCGACCGCTTTCTTGACGGGCTCGGCTTTGGCGTCGTCCTTGGGAGGAGCCGGTGCCGGAGCTTTTTCTTCGTAAGGTGGCGGTGGAGCGTCTTCGACTTTCGGAGCCTTCACGTCTTCGCCGTGGCCCTGGATTTGGCCGCCGCTGCAGGCCGTTGGAGCCGGCTGGCAGCAGGTGGTCTGTTTCGAGCAACCGAAGAGGTCAAGCTTCGGAAACTGCAGCTTCGGCAGTTGCAGCTTCGGCAGACTGAACAGCCCGCAGGATGGTTTCGCGTGGCTGCAGCAGGTCCGAGCCGGCTTGCAACAGGAGTGGCCCGCCGACGCGGTCAGGCCAGTGCCTGCCACGATGGCGAAAGCCGCCACTACACACAGAATTCGTCGCATGATGTTTCTCCTTGGTTAAGTCGCCCACCAGGGCACAAATCGTTCCCCGGCAATTGTGATAGAATATGACGTTTACGTCGACTCTAACGACAAGGGAATCTGGAATATCCGGAGGCTCTGCAACCCTGCTGGCAGCCCATTGCTGGGATTCAGGCGAACCGCGTGGTATGAACTCCGCGTCAAGGACCAACAGAAACCTCTGAAATCTCCGCGAAGGTGATCCTTCGCTCGCTTCGACGAGTCCCCGGCTGCTCCATTCCGGACTCACCGGCTTCTGGACCCTCACCCCGCATTCATTGAGGCGCTGATGTTCTACCGGTCGCTCCTGCTTCCTGATCTGAGAATGACCCTCGAAGCTGGAGACACGGACGGTCTGGGGGAATTCTGCAGGGCCCTGCACGCAGCGATCGTGGCTGAAGTGCTCGCAGAACTTGATCCCTCCGAGCTTTGGACAGTGCTTCGCGCCTGCGAGCCGGAACTGCAGGCGGAGATCTTTGGCTTCTTTGACGAGACGATTCAGGTCAGCATCGTCGGCGTTGCCGACCGGAAGGAACTGTCGAAACTCATCGAGGTCATGGCACCGGACGATCGAGTGGACTTCCTGGAAGAGCTCGACGAAGCCCAGCTTGAAGAATTAATGCCTCTGATTGCTCAGGCCGAGCGGGCAGACATCCGCAAACTGCTGTCGTACCCGGACGGAAGCGCCGGCTCGATCATGACGACCGAGTATGCGTGGCTGCGGGAAGAAATCACCGTGGGCGAGGCGCTCGACGAACTGCGCCGACAGGCTCCGGACAGCGAGACGATCTACTACGTCTTCATCGTCAACGAAAACCGCTGCCTGGACGGCATGGTGTCACTGCGGGAACTGATCCTCGCGAAACGAACCGCAAAGCTCACCGACATCATGAACCACACCGTGATCTCGGTGCGGGTGGACGATGAGGCGGAATTCGTCGCGCGCGAAATCGCCAGGTACAACTTCCTCGCAATCCCGGTCGTCGATTCTCACAACCGACTGGTCGGAATCGTGACCGGCGACGACGCACTCGACATTCTGGAAGAAGAGGCTTACGAAGACGTCCAGCGAACAGCGGCCATCGAACCGATCAACGAGAGCTACATGCTCACGCCGATTTTCGAACTGGCACGCAAGCGTGGCGTGTGGCTCGTCGTTCTCCTTGTTGCGGCCCTTATGACAGCGTTTGCACTGAAGAGTTACGAAGAGGTGGCTAAGGAGCACGTGTGGATGGCCTGGTTCATCCCGCTCGTTCTGGCCAGCGGAGGCAACGCGGGCTCACAGTCCGCGACACTGGTCATTCGAGAAATCGCGACACGACGGATGAGCCGGCGGGACAAGTTCACGATCTTCTTTCGCGAGATCAAACTGGCCTCGCTTCTGGGGGGTGGCCTGGCATTGCTGTCGTTTCTGGCGTCCGTCTGTCTGGTCGATCACGTGAGCCAGGCAGTCGTCGTGACGTTGACGGTCTTTCTGATGGTCATGATGGGAACCGTCTGCGGAGCCATGCTGCCGATTTTCATCGAACAGCTCGGCATGGATCCGGCCCTGATGTCCAACCCGTTGATCGCAGCCCTCGTCGACGTGATGGGAGTCATCATTTACTTCAGCGCAGCTCTCGCAATCCTGGGCCAGGTGGTCGAGCACGTTCCTGCTCTGTAGGCTGAGGCCGCTCACACGAAGAAGTCAAAAAAGATTTCTCACACGAAGAACACGAAGGACCGTCTTGTTTTCTTCGTGTCTTTGTGCCTTCGTGTGAGCATTCCCGGTCTGCACATTGGTAGAGAGATTCTCATGGCAAAAAGAAAAACCCATTACTGGCTCTTGAAGTCCGAGCCGAATGCGTACTCGATCGACGACCTCGTCAAAGACAGAACAACTCACTGGGATGGAGTTCGAAACTACCAGGCTCGCAACATGCTTCGCGACGAAATCCTTGTCGGCGACAAGGTCCTGTTTTACCACAGCAACGCCGATCCGATGGCGATCGTCGGCACGGCGACGGTCGTTCAGAACGGCTACCCGGACCACACGGCGTTCGACAAAACGGACAAGCACTACGACGAGAAAAGCGATCCGGACAACCCGCGGTGGTTCATGGTCGACATCGAGATCGCACAGAAATTCGCCGAGCCGATTACGAGGGACATGCTCCGTGAAAATGAGATCACAGCCGGAATGATGGTGCTCGCAAAGGGCTCGCGGCTGTCGGTGCAGCCGGTGACCGAGGACGAATGGAAGGCGGTTCACAAACTCGCCAAAGCGAAACTGAAATAGCGGAGCTGCCAACTCTGTTGAGGGGCGATGAGGCAATCCGTTCCACGCCAAAGGAAAAGAAGAGTCGGATCCCACGAGCGACGACGATACACTCCGGAAAACCCCATTTGATAATGATCGTGGAGCGGACTGATGCGGACTCCAATCACAACGACGCTGGCCGGCCTGCTGGCAACACTTTGTTTCGCGAACACATCCAGCGGCCAGACGATTCAGCAGCCAATCTTTGAGCAGATCGGCGTTCAGACGTCGGTCATGGTTCCGGACCGCGGCGGCGTTTACCTGGGAGGCGTCAAACGGGCTCGCGAGTCGAGCAGGTCAACTCCGTTCGGTCTTGGCTCGTCCATCGGGCGAGAAGTCTCGAACACCGGCATCTCGGCCCACGTTTACATTTCCGATCTGCACGAGATGGACCATCTCATCCTGAATTCGCCGGACCACGGTTTCGGCTTCGGCGTCCGCTTCGTCGATCCCGGCCCGCACTACAGCCGATTCAGCGAATTCTCGTCGCCCGCGATGAGAGCTCCCTGTTTCGTCCAGTCGATCGGTCGGGTTTCCCCGGTGCCATTCCTCAACGCTTATCCGCCGGCGGTCCTGTCATCGCGAGGACTCTCCAGCAGTCGCGTCAGTTCAAGTCCCGTGGCACCGCCACCGCCAAAGAAACCGGAGAAGCCATCGCTCGACGCGTCGCGGTCACTTCGACTGGGGCAGGAAGCGGAAGCGGACGGGAAGGACGGCCTGGCAGTTCTGCATTACCGAACGGCGGCCCAGTTTGGGTCGATGATCGCTCGCGAGCGGCTGACCGCGCTCGGCGATACCGCAAAGATCAAGACGCTCGCGTCGAAGTAGCCTGGGTGAGTTCGATGTCGACTTCTGAGCCAGCGTCCGATCGAGTCCTCGCGATTGTCGGCGTCGGACTGCTGGGCGGATCAATTGCCGCAGCCGCGAAGCAGCGCGGGGTCGCCCGCCATGTCATCGGCATCGGCAGAAACGTAGAGCGACTTCAGGCCGCGGTCGATGCCGGAATCATCGACGACTTCGCGACGGACCCGGCCCAGAGCGACGCCGAATGGGATCTGGGCATCATCGCGACTCCCGTCGACCGAATCGCTGACGACGTTCACCGGCTCGCGAAAGCCAGTCGCCCCGGCACGCTGATCACCGACGTCGGCAGCGTCAAGGAGACGGTTTGTTACGCGTCGTCGCTGGGGCTGCCCGAGGGAATCCACTTCGTCGGCTCGCACCCACTGGCCGGTTCGGAAAAGAACGGGTTCGAGTTCGCCGATGCGGATCTGCTTCAGGATCGAGTCACCATCGTCACTCCGCTCAACGATTCTCAGATCGAGGCGGCGGATGAAGTCACCGCGTTCTGGAAGTCGCTCGGCTCGATCGTCCACCGCATGGACGTGGCGACGCACGACCGGATCCTCGCGACGACGAGCCACCTTCCTCACGTCACGGCCGCGGCTCTGGCTCGGCTGCTGACTGACGAGCTTCGCCCGTTCGCCGCGACGGGATTTCGAGACACAACTCGCGTCGCATCAGGCGATTCTGATCTGTGGACCGCGATTCTGCTGACAAACGCCGACGCCGCAGCCAGTTCACTGGACGCTTTTTCCCGGCAGTTGGACGAGTTTCGAGAAGCCATCCGGAATCGCGACGGCGAGCGGTTGAAAACGCTGCTGCAACTCGCGAAAACGAGCCGCGACGCTCTCTGAGTCGTCGCCAGCGTAGGCAGATTTCTCCGAACTCTGCATGTCTTGCGTGTTGTTGACTCTTCGACTCGCAAGCTACGAAACCGTTGCCACCCGCGACAGCTGCGGATTTCAGAGAAATCCGCCTACGGAAATTCGCCATGCTCTGGGAAGTAGAAATCCGCCCCGCTGCCGGTCAGGTCGACCGCGAGGGCGAGCGAATTCTGGCCGAGTGCTCGGGCCTCGGCCTCGGCTCCGTCTCGACCGTCACAGCCGCACGGTCGTTCCTGCTGCAGGGTGATCTCGACGAGGCTGATGTTGATCGCCTGGGAAGAAAACTCCTGGTCGACGGAGTCGCCGAGACGTTTACCGTCACGAGAGTCCACGCGGGTTCGGGCGAGGCCGACGGCAATGCAAATCTCCTCAACGTCCTCTTCAAACCGGGCGTCACCGACAACGTCGCCGGCAGCACGCTGAAGACGCTCAAGGATCAAAACGTCCCCGTCGAGGCCGTCGCCACCTGTCGGAAGTACTGGCTGAACGAAGACGCGGACAAGGCCGAAGTCGGCCGGCTCTCGTCGCGGGTTCTCTCGAACGACGCCATCGAGCATGTCGTCTCCGGGCCGCTCAAAATGGACGGCATCTCGGTCGGCAGCAGCTACGAATTCAAGCTGACTCACGTCGCCATCCGGATTATGAATGACAAATCGCTTGAGCGGCTCAGCGTAAAGGGGCAGCTCTATCTCAGCCTCGAAGAAATGCGCACGATCAAGCAGCACTTCATCGAGCTCGAACGCGACCCGACCGACGTCGAACTGGAAACCGTCGCGCAGACCTGGAGCGAACACTGCTCGCATAAAACACTCGCCGGCCGCATTGCCTATGAAGATGAAAACGGCCCGCGGCAGTACAAAAATATGCTGAAGGAAACGATCTTCGCCGCGACGGTGAAGATTCGCGAGCAACTGGGCGAGGACGACTGGTGCGTCAGCGTGTTTGTCGACAACGCGGGCGTCATCAAATTCGACGAGAAACAGGACGTCTGCTTCAAAGTCGAGACTCACAACCATCCGTCGGCCCTCGAACCTTACGGCGGAGCCAACACGGGCATCGGCGGCGTCATCCGCGATCCGATGGGCACGGGCCTGGGCGCGAGGCCGGTCTGCAACACCGACGTCTTCTGCTTCGGACCTCCCGACTACCCGCACGACAAACTGCCGAAGGGCACGCTGCACCCGAAGACGGTCGCTCGCGGAGTCGTCTCCGGCGTCCGCGATTATGGAAATCGCATGGGAATCCCGACGGTCAACGGAGCTGTCTATTTCGACGAGCGGTACCTGGGCAACCCGCTGGTCTACTGCGGCAACGTCGCGATGCTGCCCGTCGGCAAGTCGGAAAAGCAGTCCGCTCATCCGGGCGACCTCATTGTTGCCGTGGGAGGCCGGACTGGCCGCGACGGAATTCACGGAGCGACTTTTTCCTCGGCAGAGCTCACCGAGGAAAGTGAAGAGCTTTCCGGCGGAGCGGTCCAGATCGGAAACGCCATCACCGAGAAGATCGTGATGGACGTCATCCTGCAGGCTCGCGACCAGGAACTTTTCCGGGCGATCACCGACTGCGGAGCCGGCGGGTTCAGCAGCGCCGTCGGCGAAATGGGCGAGGACACCGGAGCGGTCGTGTGGCTCGAAAAGTGTCCGCTGAAATACTCGGGCCTCAGCTATACCGAAATCTGGATCAGCGAAGCGCAGGAGCGAATGGTCCTCGCCGTGCCACCGGAGCACTGGGACAAATTCAAGGCGCTGTGCGATTCCGAAGAGGTCGAAGCGGCTGTCATCGGTGAGTTCAACGACGACAAACGGCTCGTCCTGAAATACGACGATCAGGTCGTCGCCGATGTCACGATGGCCTTTCTGCACGACGGACGGCCGCCAGTCGTTCGCCAGGCGAGTTACCAGCCCGCGCCGGTCAAGCCGCTCGAACTGCCGCAGAAGGATGACTACACAGACGACCTGAAGGCGATCCTGGGTTCGCTCAACGTGTGCAGCAAGGAGTGGGTGATCCGCCAGTACGATCATGAGGTCCAGGGGGGCAGCGTGGTCAAGCCGCTGGTCGGCGTTCACCGCGACGGCCCGTCCGACGCCGCGGTCGTGCGGCCGGATCTGGAATCGAACCGCGGCCTGGTGATCTCGTGCGGAATGAACCCGCACTTCGGCGACCTCGACCCGTACTGGATGGCCGCCTCGGCAATCGATGAGGCCGTCCGCAACTGCGTCGCCACCGGAGCCGACCCCTCGCGCATCGCGATCCTCGACAATTTCTGCTGGGGAAACTGCGAGAGGCCCGAAACGCTCGGCAGCCTTGTTCGAGCCGCCATCGCCTGCCAGGACCTGGCAGTCGCGTACGGCACGCCGTTCATCTCTGGCAAAGACAGCCTCAACAACGAGTTCTCCTACGAAGACGAAAACGGCGAGCGACAGACCGTCGTCATCCCCTCGACACTGCTGATCAGCGCCCTCGGCCAGATCGCCAATATCGAGAATGCCGTGACGATGGACCTGAAATCGGCCGGTAACCGACTCATCCTGATCGGCGAAACAAAAGACGAACTCGGCGGCAGCCATTTCTCACTGGTCAACAAACTGAAAGGCGGATCCGTCCCCACCGTCGATTCCGAACGAGCCCCGAAAATCTTCGCCGCTCTCCACGATGCGATTTCCTCCGGCCTGATCGAAAGCTGCCACGACCTGAGCGAAGGAGGCCTCGCCGCCGCCGCCGCCGAAATGGCCTTCGCCGGAGACCTGGGAGCCACCCTGAACCTCTCCGCCCTGGCCACCTCAACCGGCCTGAGCGACGCCGCGCTGCTGTTCTCCGAAAGCAACACACGCTTCCTGATCGAAGTCGCCCCCGAAAACGCCGCGGCAGTCTCAGCCAAATTCGGAGCCGGCCTCACCACAGATCTGGGAGAAGTCACCGACTCCCGCTCGGTCGTAGTCACCGGCTCCAGCGGAGCAATCATCGACGAGGACATCGACGTCCTCCGCACAACCTGGAAGGCCCCGCTCAACTGGTAGGGTTCGAAGCTCGGCATTCTGTTCAATACCGCCTTGTAAAAAAGGCTGAACAAACGACATTTGTCGCATGTATCTCGGTGCGATCCCAAATGTTGCAAAACTTCAAACGTTGGACGTTCTGTTCGCGCTCCTTCCCGGTCTGCTCACCTACCATGTTCAGCATGCTCTGACAAAGCGAGAGGAGGAGTTGAAGGCAGCTGAAGCAGTTCTTTATAGGCTTGTTTATACGCTGGCGATTCATGGCATTTGGACTTTGCTCACTCTCGTTGGAATCTACGCTGTAGTTCATCTGTCAGACGCACGACGGATAATGGGAGAGATTGGGGGATGGTCACCAGATCAGAAGGACGGCCATGTCACGCTAAGAAATCCCAAATGGCTATCTGACGGTAAAAACTACAGACGGCAAATTGATCACGACGATGGGTACCACTCCCGAGTGTCCGACACATTGCGAGATATGGCATGAATGAACTGCAAATGAACCGGCGGCAGGCCCTGATTGCGAGCGGGTTAGGGACGATGAGTCTCGGGATGCCGGGAGCGGTGATGGGGGCCGACAAGGTCGACGCCTCGGGTAAGGCGGTCGCCTCGGACAAGTCCTGTATCTTCGTCCTGCTCTGCGGAGGACCCAGTCACGTCGACACGTGGGATATGAAACCGGACGCGCCGCTGGATTACCGCGGACCGTACGAACCCATCGACACCAAAGTGCCGGGCATGCGCATCAACGAGATGCACACGGAACTGGCAAAGCTGACGGACCACTTCACGCTCATTAACTCCATGTCGCATCCCGGCGCGATCAGCAATCACTTTGATGCGATGCACAATCTGCTCAGCGGCCAGTCGGAGAAGCGTGCGCAGCAGGGCATGCCAAACGAGAATCCCTATCTGGGCTCGTTCGTTGCGAAACACAAACCCAGCACCCGCAATTTCGTTTCCAACGCGTGGCTCATCAAATGTGTGGGACCGCCCGTGTTCTGTGCCCCCAATATCGGCATTGGCGGCTACCTGGGCTCGGCTTATGCGCCGGTGTTTGTTGGCTCGGCAAGCAACCATCCGGCGATGCCCGACTTCAAACCGCCGCAGATTTACGACGCCTATGACGAGAAACGATTCGATTACCGCAAGTCGCTGCTCGGCCAACTGGAATCCAACAGGCTGGACAAGGACCAGCAGGTGAAGGACTGGTCTGATTTGCGTGAGAAGACCTACGACGCCCTGACCCGATCCGAAGGCCGACAGGCGTTTAATCTGAGCAGCGAGTCCGTGCAAACTCGCGAACGGTACGGAATGCACCCGCTCGGCCAGAACCTGCTGCTCGCTCGGCGCATGGTGGAATCGGGCGTCCGCTTTGTCACCGTCAACGGATGGACGGGCCAGGCCGATTATGACAAGCAGGGCCCGCCAAGCAGCAGTTGGGACATGCATGGCGGAAACATGGGTATGGGCAACGCCTTCGGCAAAGGCTCGTACGGCATGGGATTCTGTCTGCCTCGTCTGGACCAGGCGCTGTCCGGGCTGTTTTCCGACCTCAACGAGCGAGGCATGCTGGACGACACGCTGGTGGTGGTGACGGGCGAATTCGGCCGCACTCCCTTCGTTCTGAAACAGGACCCACCGGGCCGCCAGCACTGGCCGAAGTGTTTCTCGTCGATCCTGGCCGGAGCAGGCATCAAGGGCGGTAACGTTTACGGCAGAACCAACAAACTGGGCGAGTACGTCACCGACAAGCCTGTTCGCCCCGAGGAAATGGCGGCGACCATCTACCACGCCCTCGACATTCCCATCAACGATCCGACGGACGCCAGCGGCATTTCACGCACGCTGACCACGGGCCAGCCGATCATGGAATTGTTCGGGTAACCTGGCACGCTCCCAGGTAAAGACGGAAGTTGTCGATCGCACGGACCTGCTGTGACTGCGGAACTCAAGATGCACTTCGACGTTCGCAGCTGGCCAACTCGTTCCGCGAACCTGGTTGAGTATCGGCAGGGGATCGGGCGGCGGGATCCGGATGACGATTTTGTGGAGCGGACGCGACGCGGAAACTCATATGGAGATGATGCGGGAGGGCCGATGACCGGAAACCGGATTGAACGAGCCAGTGCGTCCGGCACCCGCCCCGGCATCGAGCTGCGTCCGTCGATCGTCGTCATCGTCCGGTTTGAGAGAATTCAGAGGCACGATTCAACGGGCGACCTGAGCCTCCGCGACCCGAAGCTGGTCGTGATCCGCTCGGGCAAGTCGGCCACGGAAGCCGACACCGTAAAATCGATCGAAGAACTTTATTTGAGAGAGCGAGTCTGTTGAGATGAGGTTTGCTCTTCTTGGTTACGATCCTCAAGCCGGACCGCTGCTCGATGCGCTGGCATCAGCTCCGGAGCACTCGCTGGACTTTGCCCTGGGAGTTCCCGACGAGGCGCTTGGCGAGCTGCTCGCGAAGTCGCCTGGCGTTCGCATCTACGAGTCATGGGAGAATCTGCTCAGCAGTCCGTTCGACCGGTTGATCGTCGCCGGGCACGATGCGACGTTGCTTGACGGGGCCCGGCAGCTCGCGGCGGATGGGCAGAGTCTTGTGCTGGTTCCGCACGCTGCCCAGGGCTCGGCGTTCGTGTACAGCCTCAGCCTGGTCCACGACGACAATCAGGTTCCGTTGATTCCTTTGCCAACGCTCGCCAGCACACCGCTTGTCGACGAACTGTGTCAGAAGATTCAGTCCGGAGAACTCGGCGAGGTCATGTT
Source organism: Planctomycetota bacterium (assembly GCA_027623235.1). GTDB lineage: Bacteria > Planctomycetota > Planctomycetia > Planctomycetales > Planctomycetaceae > JAQBVJ01. Next base: position 19,506 of record JAQBVJ010000019.1, on the reverse strand, counting down.
GCTTCGCCTGGAGCGGCAACTGAAACCGGCAGGTCATCTGCTGACCCGAGCCGAAGTCGATGCGGCTTTGCTGGACGACGTGAGCCTTCTGCGGCGGATCGGCGGCAGCTACGACCGCGTCACCGCCGTCCACGCGGGCGGCGATCCCCAGGCGATTTCGCAGGCGACGGTCACACTGGCCGGCGCCAACGCCGCTGAAGCCAGCTGGATTTGCCGGCCGGGGGCTGATTCCTGGCGGCTCACGGTGAGCGGTTCTGAGGCGGAAGCTCGACTGACATTCGACCTGGGTTCCTCGTCCGGTCGCCTGGAAATTCAACCGGCCTCCGGTCAGCCGGTCTCAGAATCGACAACCGATCGTAAGGCGATCGGGCAAGCTCACCTGGCGAAGGCAACGCGCGAGGACACGTCCAGTGAAGACTGGCCGGAGATGACCCGCTCGTTTGAAACGGTCGAGGCGACTCACACGTCGCTCCGCCGGCGACGAACGATCGATCTCTATTTTGAGACGACGTCCGAGCGATCGATTTTTAAATCGCAGATGACGGCGATGGGCTGCGGCCTGCTGCTGCTCACTTTGTTCGGCCTTGTCGCGTTCCTGCTGCTGGGAGCGTTCCTCGACTCGCGCACGGTGCTGCAGCGAAACGCGCAGGCCGGCGGGCGAATCGTTCACGAAGACGAATTCGCAGCCGGTACGGCGATCCTGAATGCCGGCGGTCGGCAGCACGTCGACGAGCTTGCTCGAAAGCTGGAACGCAAATCGGAAACGGTGCTCGTCATGCCAACGGAAGCCGACGATCCGGGAGACCTTGCCGCCCGCCGCGTCGAGGCGGTGATCCAGGCACTCCTGGAACGCGACCGCCCGGAGGCTCTGCAGCTGGTCTCGCTGGCCGACGTGCCGAACCCGTGGGTGCAGGGACTGCTCAAAGTGCTGAGAGTCGCCTGGATCGCTCCGCTCGTCCTCTTCCTGGCGATGCAGACGCTGCTGTTCATCACGCGTCCGTCGGCGCAGGCTGAATCCGAATCGTCAGACGGTTGACTGGCAGGCACCGACCTTGTGCGGGACGGGCAGGACTTCCCGCATGACAGCCCGCTGAAAAAGTCGAACGAAGTGAGACCCCGGAAATCTGTGGGCTCGCTTGCGCTCGACGACAGCCACCCGCCATAGTGAACTGCAACCTGCTCCGGGCTTCGAACCAGCGAATCCATGAGTGTCGTTTTTCGATCCCAGGCTGTGCCTTTTTCGTGGCGTAAGCTTCCAGCTTGCGATCTTCGGGCTCGGCAAGCTGGAAGCTTACCCCACTTTCGATTCGTGAAAGTGCGTTCTTTCGCAGAGCGAAAGACGACAATGACACCAGGAATTACTCCCTCGGACCTGAAGCATCGAAACAGAGCATCGCTCCGGCAAACTGATCTGTGACGGTTACGTTTCAGACCCTGCTCGCCGGCTGTTTTCCTGGCGAGCTCGAATTCGTTCGATGGCAAGCTGCCGTTCGTCGCGCGTTTTCTCGTAAAGATTCCGTAGCAGCCGCTCCTGAGCTGCTGTCAATTCGCAGTTTCGCCGCTCCATGGCTCGCCGGGCGGTTTCGAGTGCTCCGTCGAGGTCGAGATGATCGTCGATGGTTCCGTGCCAGACCCGGCTGAACGATGGCACGTGCTTGGGAAGAAGTTCTCCGCCTGGCAGAATCATCGTCATCACGCCGAGCGAGGAGCCCGTGTTGAACTGACTGCACAACGCTGTCTTCGTGTGGTCTCCGAAGAACGCTCCCACCTTCTTCGAACCACTGTCGACGGGAATTCCGGCAAGCGGCACGCGCACGGTCGAGTAGTCGTTCTTCAGATCGCTGTTCGTGGTGAGGGCTCCCATGTTGACCCACGGGCAGACGTAACTGTGCCCGAGAAACCCGTCGTGATACTTGTTCGAAAAGCCGTGCATGATCGACGCTTCAATCTCACCCCCGACTCGACAGACCGGGCCGATCGTCGAGCCGGCTTTCAGGTTGGCTCGAAACAGTTCGCTCTGAAAGCCGACGTGGCACGGACCTTCGAGCCGCGTAAACGCCTGGATCTTCACTCGCGCATCAATCGAAACCGGCCCGCCCCGCGCGTCGATCACGACGAACGGATCGATTGAGGCTGTCGGGTCGATCGAAACGTGTTCGGGGTTTCCGAGTATCGCCAGCTGCTGGCCGGCCTCGATCTGAAATTCAACCGCGGACCGATCTCGCGCTCGCGTCGGAAAATCCGCGACCAGCATTTCCGGGTTGAGGTCGATGAGATCCCAGGGTCGCTCGATCATCGAACCGCCTGCCTCGACGGCTTTCCGGGTCGCCGCGATTTTCCGCAGCGGATCGTCCCAGTTGTCCTCCGTCAGCAGCACCGCCTCAAACGGCTCCAGCAGAATGTACGCGACCTCGTCCCCGACTTTACCGACGATGGCTTCGGTCGCGTCAGCCAGCTGAGCAAGCCCGTCCGGCCCGGTCAGCCAGCGACCGTTGATCAGCAGCGTCGGCTGCTCGGCGAGCCACCCGAAATCGTTGACCCGCGCTTCCGGCTGCGTCTCGCGATAAGTCTCGGCGAGGAATCCTCGCAGAAATGCTCCCCATTCCGTCACGTGGAGCGTCCGCACGACGCGCTCGCGCACAGAGAACTGTCCGCAAAGCAGCTCAAAAACCGGCCGCGTCAGCGCGATCGGAGCAAACCCGCCCGCGGCGGTGTCTTCAAAAAAAGCAATTCGCATCGGTCCCGTCCCTGGGAAAAGCATTTTGTTGAACTCAGGCGGACGTCCCTGTCCGGCCGCGAAATATACCGTCACGCGAAAATCCCGAGAAGACGTGTCGAAAACCGCCTCACACCGTTGTTGATCTCGAATCGGGCGGGTTCAATCTGCGGCTTCGAATGCGCGCGGTCGCTCAGCGCAAAGACGCGAAGTCGCAAAGACTCGCGAAGACTCGCAAAGGACTATGAACCTCTTTCTCTTTGCGTCCCTTCGCGCCTCTGCGTCTTTGCGCTGCCGACAGAGACGTCAAACAACACTGAAAGAAAACTCCCATGGCTTTTTCCCGCTCGCAGATCCTCGACCGTCTCCGCAGCCTGATGGATGCCGGGGTTCCCATTGTCGGCGGCGGAGCCGGGACCGGGATCAGTGCGAAGTTTGAGGAGGCCGGCGGAATCGACCTCATCATTATTTATAACTCCGGCCGCTATCGGATGGCCGGGCGAGGTTCGCTGTCCGGCCTCATGCCGTACGGAGACGCCAACCAGATCGTGATGGACATGGCGAGGGAGGTCCTCACCGTCGTCAGGAACACGCCGGTCCTTGCCGGAGTCTGCGCGACCGACCCGTTTCGAGACATGGAGTGGTTCCTGCGCCAGGTCATGGACATCGGTTTTTCCGGCATCCAGAACTTCCCGACAGTCGGCCTGGTCGACGGCACTCTGCGAGCGAACCTGGAAGAAACCGAGATGGGCTACGACAAGGAAGTCGACCTGGTCCGCCTGGCTCGGTCGAAGGATATTTTCACGACGCCGTACTGCTTCAACACGACCGAGGCCGAACAGATGGCCGACGCCGGAGCCGACATCGTGGTCGCTCACATGGGCCTCACCACGAAAGGGTCGATCGGAGCTCACACGGCAAAGACGCTCGACGATTCCGTCCGCGAGGTTCAGGCGATTGCCGATGCCGCGCGAGGCGTCCGCGACGACGTGATCATCCTCTGCCACGGCGGCCCGATCGCGATGCCGGACGACGCCGAGTACGTTCTGCACCGAACGAAAAACGTCCACGGGTTTTACGGAGCATCGTCGATGGAGCGGCTTCCGGTGGAGACGGCCCTCACCGAGCAGGTGAGAAGTTTCAAGGCAATCAAATTCGCCGACTGACGTTCCCGCAGTCACCTGAAGCGTGAGTTTTGAAGTGGCACCCTTCAGTCCCGAAGGGACGCAGGCAAATAACTCGCGGTTCGAGTCAGGATCCAGCAGTGATTCAGAAAACGGCGACGAGGCTATTCGGTGCCGGGACGATCGCGATTGCCGTTGGGGATGAATGGGCGCCGGACGCCAGGTTGAAATCGTCCGTCGCCAGGTTCGCGGTTAAACCTCATGAACCGCTTCATCATGTCCATCGCTCCGGGCATCTTTTCTTCGACCCACATCCAGGCGATCCGCATTGACCGTTCCTTCTCCTGGAGCCGGTCGAGGTACTGACGCCGCGGAGCAGGAAGTTGCTCGTAATACTCGTCCAGCATCGGTCCATTCGTCATCGCGATTCGACGAATGTCCTCACCGCGAATGCTCCTCAGCAGAAGCATCAACAGCGCGGCCGGGTTGTCGCCGACAAGTATGGCGATTTCGTCTTTTCGCTCGTCGTTTCCAATCGCGTTGAGAATGTCAGTGACGACTTTCTCGGGAACGCGGACAGGGCCATCCACGCTTCGCATGTCTCGCAGCTTTGTGCCGGCCAGTTCGAGGACATCCAGGTGATACTTGAGAAGCTCGACTGGCGTGTGGCCAGGAGGGGCATTCGGCGCACCGCACCATTTGGCGATGACCTCAATGACGTCTTCGAAGTCACGGTCAAGCAGCGAAGGTCCTCGTTGCAGTCCGATGAAAAACGCATCCTGACCGATGGGTTCATACGGCGGCTCGTCGGGGCCGATGCGAGGCTGATCTGGCGCCCAGCCGAGGTGGCCTTTAATCATTCGCAGTCGCTTCTCAACATCCTTTTCGTTGAGAATCCGTTCCCGGAATTCGTACGAAACACTCGACACACTGGCCAGCCAGGTGTGGTAGGCGGCGAGCGTTTTGCTGAGCTGCTCGTCTTTGGCGACAACTTCGTGCATCGCTCGCACGCTGCGGCGATCGCTCTGAGGAAGCTTTCGCCATGAGTCAAAGTTGGAGAGGAGCAGGTCCCGCTCGGTCTGAGTCATGCCCTCGATTTTTTCGCGGTTGGCGCGCATTTCAGTGGACTCGGCATCGCGTGCAGCGGACGGAGCCATCATCAGCACGACGCCGCTTCCGATCACCAGCCAGATATTCTCGCCGAGCCAGCGTTTGACGCGGACCAGGCGGGAAAGCGGCGGATCAGTCGCGGGGCCGTCCCGGTCGATTGCGGTTCTGGTTTTCGATTCGCTGGCCATCTAATCTCAGTCCACTCTCGTGAAGAGCTTTCAAAAACTCCAAGTTATCTACTTCCTGATACTCATCCAGTCGCTCGACGATCGGCAACTCCTTCAGTAGTTCGTCGATCGGCTCTGCGCCTTTCTGAAACGTCGAATTAAACCCGACCGCCGCGACGAACAGCAGGATGAAGAATCCGACTGTGCGGCGGCCGATCCTGATGGCCCGCTCGCGACCTCGACCGGGGATCACATCGTCCGGATCGACGTCCGCCTGCTCCAGGCTGGTCGAGACTGTGGTTCGAGTGCGGATCGCGGTGAGCGTTTTTTCCGTGAAGCCATCTGACGCCCGGCCCTCAGGAAGCAGGTCCAGCAGTTCCCAGGTCCGCATCAGCTTCTCGACCTCCTGCCGCGCAAACACTTCCTCGGCGAGTGTCTTTTCGACGTCGGCCGCCGCCTCGTCGGTGAGCTCACCATCGAGGTATGCGATCAGATTTTCCTGCTGTTTCGAATCAGCCACAGGTCGTACTTTCGGATTCCAGTCGGGTCTTCGTCGGCATCAGCAGAAAGTGGCCTGGAAGGCCGTGCCACAGCCTGGTTCACCAGACTGCTGCCTTCAGCCGTCACAGAAATGGCTCCAGCTTCGTTTTCAGATTTTCTCTCGCCCGAGTCAGCAGCGACTTCACGGCCGGCACACTCAGGTCCATGCTGGCTGCGATATCCTGGTAGCTCATGTGCTCAAACTTGTTGAGCAGCAATGCCATCTTCTGCCGATCGCTGAGCGTGTCGAGTGCCTGGCGAACGACCTCCCGCATCTCTTTCCGGTCGAGCTGCCGACCGGGCATGAGCCCCGATTTCTCCAGGGCCAGTTGTTCCTGAGGATTCATTCCGAGCGGTCCGGACTCACTGGCCTTCAAGTGGACTTCCTTGCGACGCGACTTCGAACGGCGATTGTTCATCGCCAGATTATTCGCGATGCGAAACAGCCAGGTCGAAAATTTCGCCGTCGGTCGATAACGCTCGCGCGCCCGATAGACGCGAAGGAACGCTTCCTGGGTGAGGTCCTCGGCCGCGGCCGCGTCTCGCAGCAGATGATTGAAAATCCCGATGAGCCGGTTCTGGTACGCTTCCACAAGTTCTCCGAACGCAGCCTCATCCCCGTTCTGGACACGCAGCATTCGCTGCACGTCCGGATCGCGAAGCCAGACATTCTGTTCGGATTCGGAAGTGACGGTGGACATGTTCGACGGAGATCAGCCGCCTCTCACCTGACTGGTCCGAGGCGACGGGAGATTGAAGTGAGAAAACGTAAACCCGATCGGTCTCAGAAAGTTTCGCTCCGAGGCTGTGAATTTATCGTGGCGTAAGCTTCCAGCTTGCGATCTTCGGGCTCGGCAAGCTGGAAGCTTACCCCACTTTCGCTCCGCGTTGGGTTGTTTGACAAGGATGTCGCAGGCTCGGCACGCTCGTCTTCCTGCAGAAGTAAGGACCTGCGAGGTCGCAAACAAGTGGCAGGTGATCAGCTCAGACGGTCGCTCAGACGGTCGACGATCAGGTTGCCGATGTTGAGTGCAGCGGTGGCGGCCGGTGACGGAGCGTTGCCGACGTTGACGACTCGCCGCGATTCCTGAATCACGAAGTCGTCAATGAGCTTTCCGTCGCGGCCCAGGGCCTGCGCCCGGATGCCAGGCGGCGAAACTTCCAGATGCTCGACCCGCACGTCCGGGACGAGTCGCTGCAGCGCTTTGACGAAGGCCCGCTTGCTGAGAGATCGCCACATTTCGCCGCAGCCGGTCTTCCAGTTTTTTGCAGCCATGCGAATGAAACCGGGATACGTCAGCGACTCGAACAGGTCGCGCGGATTGATGTGCAGCTTGGAGTAGCCTTCCCGCGCGAATGCTAGAACGGCGTTCGGCCCGCACTCGACACCGCCGAGGACCATCTTCGTGAAGTGAACGCCGAGGAACGGGAACTTCGGATCGGGCACCGGGTAAATCAGAGTGCGGCAAAGATGCTCAGCTTCGGGCTTCAGCTCAAAGTACTCGCCGCGAAACGGGACGATCTTCGAGGTGGGTTTCGTACCGCTCATTCTTGTCAGACGGTCGCTGTGAATTCCGGTGCAGTTGACCATCAGGTCGCCCGTGAAGTCGCCCTTTGTCGTCAGCACGACGACTTGACTGTCCGTCTGATTGATGCCGGTGACCCGGGTCGACAAATGGATTTGCGCGCCGTGAGCTCGAAGCAGCTCACCAAGTTTCTCGCAGACGCCGGGGTAGTCGACGATGCCGGCTTCCGGAACGTGGATCGCCTTGATCCCGGCCGCGTGAGGTTCGAGCTCGGCAAGACGCTCCCGGCCGATCATCTCGCAGCGGACGCCGTTTTCCTGGCCGCGCCCGTAGATCGTTTCGAGGTTGGGGAACTCTGATTCGTTGACGGCGACGATGACTTTGCCGCAGGTCTCAAACTTGACGTTGTGTTCTGTGCAGAAAGCCTCCATGGCCTTCTTCCCGTCGCGGCAGTTCGTCGCGCGAAGTGAACCCGGTCGGTAATAGATTCCCGAATGGAGCACTCCCGAATTCCGACCGGTCTGATGAAACGCCAGTTTCGACTCTTTCTCGATGAGTTGAATTTCGGCGTCCGGATAACGCTGCGAAAGCCGCCAGGCCGTGGCCAGCCCGACGATCCCGCCTCCGAGAATGACGATCTTCTGGTTTTTCATGAGTGCTTGCTGAACGACAGGAATTCGACTGATTGCGACGAGTCTGATGGAGTCTCACGAATGGAGCAACTTCACGTCACATTCAGTACTCGTTTTGATAGCTGCGTGCATGCGCGTTCATACGCGCGAGCATTTTCACTTGCAGCTTTATTGCCGACCACATGTAATCTGCGTCGCAGAGTCAGTTCAGGAATTGTGCAGAGAATAGTTCATCGAGAGTTCAACCTCACGGTGAACTTGTGACGTCTAGTTAAGCGGGCAAGTTATGATTCGCATCGTCGTGGCTGACGATCATCGATTAATCCGGGACGGCCTGTGCGCCCTGATCCGGTCCGAGCCGGACATGGATGTCGTGGGTGAGGCCGCTGACGGTCGCGAACTGGTCGCAATCGTCGCGAAGAAACGGCCAGACGTCGTTCTGATGGACGTCGCCATGCCGCAGCTCAACGGCGTCGAAGCGACACGACAGATCGTCGAGCTGGGTTCAGCGGCGCGAATAATCGCGGTCTCGATGCACAACGACAGGCAGGTCGTCCAGGGAATACTGGATGCAGGAGCGGTCGGGTACATCCTGAAAGACTCCGCCTTCGACGAGCTCGCGCAGGCCGTGCGGATTGTCCATGAAGGCAGGAACTACCTGAGCCCGGCGGTTGCCAGACACGTCGACGGCCCAGACGGGAAATCCCGAAAACGCAAGGACGGGGCGCCGTTGACGCTCAGGGAGCGGGAGGTTCTACAGCTCGTCGCCGAAGGAAACTCGACGAGGCTCATCGCAGCACAGCTTCACATCGGCATCAAAACTATCGAGACGCACCGCCGACAGGTCATGAACAAGCTGAAGATCTTCAGCGTGGCCGAGCTCACCAAGTACGCCGTGCGAAACGGGATGAGCAGCCTCGAAGTGCGACCGTCTGCCGCGCCCCCACTCAATCAGTGAGCAGATTATTGATCATCATGATCGCGGCCGGGCCGACGAGCACGACGAACACGCCGGGGAAGATGAACAGCACCAGCGGGAAGATCATCTGCACTGAGGTTTTCTGAGCTCGCTCTTCGGCCAGCTGGCTTCGTTTGATCCGCATCGTGTCAGACTGAACGCGCAGAGCCTGTGCGATCGATGAACCAAACTTGTCGGCCTGAATCAGGATCGCCGCCAGGGCTCTCATGTCGTCCACACCGGACCGGATGCCAACGTCGTGCAGAACCTGCTTCCTGGGCCGGCCCATCTGCAGCTGCATGTTGCACATGCTGAATTCGAAACAGACATCGGGGTGAGAGTCCGCCAGCTCTTCGGACACGCGCCGCATTCCGGCGTCGAGTCCCAGACCCGCTTCCACGCAAACCACGAGCAGGTCCAGCGCATCGGGCAGCGCGAGAAAAATGCGGTCCATCCTTGATCTGCCGACAAGCCACAGCCAGATGTTCGGCCCGAACAAGCCGACCGAGCCCGTGATGAAAATCGCCATCACACCCTGCATGTTCATGCCCCACTGCACGAAGCCGACGGCTCCGCCAATGAGGGTACAGATCACGCCCAGCCCCACCTTGGCCGCGAGGAACATCTGCGGTGCCCCGGGGCTGTTAAAGCCAGCGTTGGCCAGTCGAACTTTCAGGACGTTCTGTTCGAGTTCCGACTTCGGCTCCAGCGCCCGTGACAGGGCGGGGGCCGCTTTCTCCAGCACGGTCACCGCGGTACCGGGTCGCTCACTGGTTTCTCGCTTGCCCGGATCCCGTAGCTCATCGAGACGCTCGGTAGCACGGCTCTTGTCGCTGGAGAAGACCTGAAACACGGCCCACAACATCACGGTGATGATGCCGAAGATCAACCAGGGAAGCATTGTCTGAAAGTCCATCGCTCAATCCTGTCTTATCGAAATGAACGCTTTTTTCTTGAGGCGTCTGCGGCGTGCCAGTATTTGGCTCAGGCCAGCAGACGGCGGCGAATTTCAAATCTTGATGTCGACGATTTTCTTGATCACAAACGCGCCGAGAATCTGCAGAATGATCGCGTAGAACAGCATTTGCTTACCCAGCTCCTCTTCGAAGAGCATCATCACGTAATCAGGATTCATGTAATAAACGACCAGGAACAGCGCGATCGGCAGCCCCTGCAGCGCGAGACCGCTGATCCGGCCTTCGCCCGTCAGTGCCTGGACATGGCCCATGATTTTGAACCGTTCGCGGACGATGTACCCGATCTTGTCGAGCACTTCGGCGAGGTCACCACCGGCCTGTTTCTGAATGGCGACAGCCGTCACGAAGAACTTGAGGTCCATGTTCGGCATCCGCTTCATCATATTTTTCAACGCCCGTTCGATCGGCACGCCGAGGTTCTGTTCCTCGTAGGCCATCATGAATTCCGTAGCGATCGGAGTCGGCATTTCCTCAACGACGACATTGATGCCGGAACTCAATGAGTGTCCGGAACGCAGGGCTCGCGCGATGAGCTCCATGGCGTCCGGCATCTGTTTCGCAAACTTTTTGAATCGGCGGTTTCGGCGGAACCGCAGCCAGAAGTACGGGACAAGACCTATCGCGATTCCGAAAACGGGATAAAGCGGGATCGGCGCCTTCGACGCCCAGCCAAGCACCACCCCAACAACGACACAGCCGGAGCTCATCATGAAAAACTGATCCGGGCGCAGCGGTGAGTCCGACTGCTCAAAGAACATTCCCATGTTCTGAAAGCTCTTAAACAGTTTTCCGGTGAGAGCACTAAAACCGCCGGATGTGGAATTCATGAAGTCTTCCTTCATGATGCCCGTCTCTTCGGACTTCTTTGCCTGCTTGCCGGTCAGGATTTCCAGCCGGTCCTCGGTCGAGGAGCTGCCAAAATCGCTCAACAGAAAAATCACCGCCGCGACCAGCACGGTCACGCCGATGAAAATTGCTACGGGGATCAGTAATCCACTCATGATTCTTCCGCCTTTCGGACGGTTCAGATCACGGTCATTCAAGACCGATTGTCAATTGACGATTCGAATCCGTTACCGGCTCCGAACTGATTCGGCGACGCAATCAACCCCCGAGGGCTCGAGGTGCAAACAGGTTGCCCGGCAGCTTGACACCGCAGGATTCAAGACGACTCATGAAGCCCGGCCGGACGCCGGTTGACTCAAAATGCCCGTGTGCCCGACCCTGCTCATCGATGCCGTCCTGCACGAACACAAAGATGTCCTGCATGATGACGGTCTCACCTTCCATGCCGAGCACTTCGGTGATCTGAGTGACTTTTCGAGGTCCGCCCTGAAGCCGGTTGACCTGAATAATGAGGTCGACCGCCGCGCTGAACTGAGTTCGAATCGCTTTCATCGGCAGCTCGATACCGCCCATGCTGATCATGGTTTCCAGTCGTGAGACGGCGTCGCGAGGCGTGTTGGCGTGAATCGTCGTCAGCGAACCTTCGTGACCCGTATTCATCGCTTGAAGCATGTCGAGGGCCTCGGCACCACGGCATTCGCCGATGATGATTCGGTCAGGACGCATTCGCAGAGCGTTTTTAACAAGGTCCGTTGCGGTGACTCGCCCTTTGCCTTCGATGTTCGGCGGTCGAGTTTCCAGTCGCAGAACGTGATCCTGCTGAAGCTGAAGTTCTGCCGCATCTTCAATCGTGATGACTCGCTGGTCGCCAGGAATGAAGCTCGACAACGTGTTCAGCAATGTCGTTTTTCCGGAGCCCGTACCGCCGCTGATCAGGCAGTTGAGCCGGGCTTTCATCGCTCCCTCAAGCAGCATGACCATTTCCGGCGTGAACGCGCCGAAGCGAAGCAGGTCTTCCAGCGTCAGCGGGTTCGAGCCGAACTTTCGAATCGTCAGCGAGCAGCCATCGATCGCCAGCGGAGGGATAATCGCGTTCAGTCGAGAACCATCCGGCAATCGGGCATCGACCATCGGCGAGGTTTCGTCAACGCGACGGCCGACCTTCGACACGATACGATCGAGTATCTGCAGCAGATGATCGTTGTCGCGAAACGTCACTTTCGACCGTTGAATCCGGCCGTCCTTTTCCACGAAGACATGCTTCGGCCCGTTGATCATGATGTCGGCCACGCCAGGCTCTTTGAGGAGCATTTCCAGCGGACCGAAACCGAATGTCTCGTCGAGGATTTCCTCGATCAGCCGCTCGCGTTCCGAGCGGTTCAGCAGCGGGTTTTCCGTATCACAAAGATGCTCAATGACGAGTCGGATTTCTCGACGCAGCGTGTCTCCCTCAAGATCGCCAAGACGAGACAGGTCGAGTTTCTCGACCAGCTTGTTGTGGATGACTCGCTTGAGATCCTCAAAGCTGTTTCCAGATTGCTCACCGCCCCGTGGACGATTTGCGAATGATTGCACAGCCATGTTTCATCAACCTCAATCAGACAAACAGCACGAAACCGGATCCGAATCAGACGGCGTCTGCGTTCCTGAGACCGGGCTCAGAACGGAAATCCGGAAGTAGAAACGAACAGTCAAACATAGATCACAAATCCGCCCGCGCAGCACAAAGCGGAGCTTTTGCCAGAACCCTCTGCCACCCCGTTTCGTCACGATCGGCAGGACCGGCGAGTTCATCTCAACCGCTGCAAGGCGAGTGCGGGATAAGCCGCGCGGGACCGCGAGTCTCTGGCGGTGACGGAGATCACACGAAGGCACAAAGACACGAAGAGATTGCGTCTGCAGTCACCGCGACCCCCGCCGATCTGGCCGCGCCACCCTGCGGCCCCAGAACCTGATCGATCCTGGAGTGGATGAGGTTTGAAACACAGAGACGCAGAGGACACAGAGAGAAGTCGCTCCGCGTCCTCTGCGCCTCTGCGTTTCAAACCTCCCGGCGAGCCGCCTGGAACCGGTCCTGCTCACTACTCCTGAGCCTGGATTCCCTCCGCTCCAGGGACAGTCACAGTAGGGCCGGTTCCTACCGGCCATGTCGTGGATGGCAGCTTTGTGCCTTTGTGTGAGACATCTTCTGGCCGAGCAGACCCACCGCAATCTGTCTTATTCGAGCTTCGGGTACCACAGCGTGGCGAGCTTCGCGCGGCTCGAATGAGTTACCTCGCCCCAGTGCTCGACATCGATCTCAAGCTGAGCCCAGGCACACGTTGGGAACTGAGTCACAGAACCAGAGAGCCTCTCGACGAGGCCCCAGAATCCGGGGTTGTGCCCGACGATCAGCGCCACTTTTGCGGACTCTTCGATTTCCTGCACGACGGACAAAAGCTGCAAAACGCCAGCCTCGTAGATCGCTTCGGTGTAGACGACAGCGCTGGGAAACCCGCTCGCCGAGGCCACTTGATCGGCGGTCATCCGTGCCCGCTTTGCGGAGGAACTGACAATCGCATCCGGCACCAGATTTTTCTCGGCCAGCAGTTGCCCGACGCGCTCCGAGTCGCGCATTCCTCGCTCGGCGAGAGCCCGCTGAAAGTCCGTCTGGCCGGCAGAGTGATGTTCGGCCTTGCCGTGACGAAGTACGATGAGCGTTTTCATGAGCCGCCTTTTCAGTCCGCACCGGAGGTTGTCGAATGACCGTAATTCGCGGGACTCTAATTCAGTGCCGGTTCGCCGTGCGACTGACTCTCCGGGCGAGCCTGCTGCTTCTCCTCGTCGCGCCCGCTCTGCAGGCAGACCTTCATTATGTTGAGCCTGATTCGAAAACCGGAACCTCGGCCGCCGTCATCGTCGGTGACCAGCCTCTCGTTCACACGACGCAGGTTCTCCCGCCAGCCTTTGGAAGCCCCGAGTTCGAAGCCGACTCGAACAAGCAGGTTCGACAGGTTCTCGACCGACTGGACAGGCTGCTGAGGACAGCAGCGTCGGGCCTGGACTGCACCGTCAAGCTCAACATCTACGTCGCGGAGAGGCGGATCATCGCGCAGGTTCAGAACGAACTCGCGCGACAGTTCAGCGACGAGCACAAACCTGCAGTGGCTTTCATCGTGACACCGCTCCCGAATTCAGATGCACTCGTGGCGATCGACGCCGTGGCGACGACAAAAAGTGATTCTGGGCGAGCCGTCAGGATTTCCCGCTTGAGCAAAAACCAGGAGGCCGATGCGGCTGACCATGTCGTGTCGATCGTCCCTGCCGGATCTCGAATCTACGTTTCCGGCCAGGCGACACAGAGCGAGTCGCTCGCCGAAGCAACACGCGGCACGCTGGAACAGCTTCACGAGACCCTCAAGTTCCTCGGTCGCCGACCGGACGACATCCTTCAGGTAAAGTGTTTTCTGCAGCCGATGGCCCAGGCTGATGTTGTTCAAGCCGAAATCCAGCGGTTCTTCGGAACTCGGCCGGTGCCTCCGGTTTCGCTCGTCGAATGGCAGTCCAGTGCCACCGTCCCGATCGAAATTGAACTCGTCGCATTCGGCGGCAGCAACCGCACGGGACCGGTGGTCGAATATCTGACTCCGCCAGACATGAAAGCCTCACCCGTCTTCAGTCGAGTCGCCCGGATCAACCACTCAAAGTCGATCTACGTTTCCGGTCTCTACCCGGCGGAAGAAAGCAACGAGACGATTCCGGAAGTCGAACAGCTTTTTAATTCGCTGCAACGAATTCTGAAGAAGTCCAACAGCGATCTGAGGCACCTGGTCAAAGCGACTTACTACGTCTCGGCCGATCACACGAGCAAGTCACTGAACGAGCTCCGGCCCAAGTACTACGACCCCGCTCGCCCGCCAGCCGCGTCCAAGGCAAAGGTTGCTGACGTCGGTCAGCGCGGCGCCGGCATCACGCTCGACATGATTGCCGTCCCGGCCGTGGGCCCGGAATTGTCGGAGTACGGTCCTGCCGAATTCGGACACGGACTCTCAAAGGAAGACGCTGCCGCAGGCTGGATCAGCCTGTTCGACGGCCAGACGACTCACGGCTGGACCGGGGCGAGTGTGAAGGACGGTTTGCTTTCCGGTGGGCGAACGAACTCACAATTCCAGGCCTTCGAAGTGCGGGCCAAGTCAAAAACGCGCGACCTGCTGCGTATCGGAAAGGTCTTCTTTCCTGTCGACGGAGACTTCACCGCAAAGATCGAGGCGGGTTCCAAAGCAGCTCCTCAAGCCATCAGCCTGGGCTCGAAACTGCAGATTGAACAACTGGCGGTCCGCCCGATTCAGATGAAGCCGATCTACGACGGCAGTGACATTTCCGCGTGGAAGGCGATAAACCGGGAGGGCATTCCGGACGAACGCCGTCCGAAATGGAGCGTCAGCGAAGGAGTCATCCGCGCGGTCGGTGGCCCAGGCTGCCTGGAATATCAGGGCGGCGAGTTTGGAGATTTCGTCCTGCAGCTCGACGTGCGGACGCGGGTTCGTCACGCCAACGGCGGCGTCTTCTTCCGGGCGATCCGCGGCGATTTTATGAACGGGTACGAGGCTCAACTTTTCAACCGCAGCGAAAACGGAGATCCCTCGCGGCCGGCTCAGTGGAGTACCGGCGGCATCGACGACCGGCAGAACGCGCGGCGGATGGTCAGTCGCGACGGCGAGTTTTTCCGGATGACGATCATCGCGAACGGGCCACACATCGCGACGTGGGTCAACGGACACCAGCAGGTCGACTGGACGGACACGCGCGAGCTGGACGACAACGCGCGGAAGGGGCGGCGTGAAAAACCAGGAGCGATCCAGCTTCAGGCTCACGACCCGGACACGGATGTGGAGTTCCGTCGGATCTCAATCGGCGCATTTTGAGAAGAGCCGTCATCGCGCTTCAGGAAGCCAGGCGGCCGATGATCACTCGCGAGTAATGAACTCGTCGAGGTTCAATACGACCCGGGCGAGCGCCGTCCAGGTCGCCGATGTCGCTTCATCGATCCCGGCTGGCCGCGTCGAGGACGCCGCGGCCGCGGCCGCTTTGGCGTTCGATTCGAAATGCTTCCGTTGCTGCGTCACAAATTTCTGCAGGACTTCGTTTTCGCGAGCTGACGGTCCGCGAGACAGCGCGGCGTTAAAGGCGAACCGGATGCGGCCCTCGTCGTACTCCGGCGCGTCGCGCAGGATGCGATCGGACAGTCCTTTGACAAACTCCATAAACGACGAATCGTTCGCCAGCGTGAGCGCCTGAAGCGGGGTGTTCGATCGAGTCCGCCTCGTACACGTGACGTTTGCCTCAGGAGCGTCGAAAGTCGGCAGCATGGGATACGGGCTCGACCGCCAGAAGTACGTGTAGACTCCACGACGATAGCGGTCCTCGCCCTTGCTCTCCGGCCACTGCTTGGCGACCTGAGTGACGACGTAAATGCCCTTTGGTTGAGGCGGGTAAACTCCCGGCCCGAGCATCTTGCTTGACAGCAGTCCGCTGGCCGACAGCGCGACATCGCGAACGGATTCCGCTTCCAGTCGCAGTCTCGACTGCCGTGCGAGTAACCGGTTGCGCGGGTCGCGTTCGAGAAGTTCCGCGGTCACGCTCGACGATTGCCGGTACGTCGCTGAAGTGACGATGAGGCGATGCAGTTTCTTCTGGCTCCAGCCGAGACGCATGAATTCGGACGCCAGCCAGTCGAGCAGTTCTGGATTCGTCGGCCGGTTGCCCTGTGTGCCGAAGTCGTTCTCCGTGGAAACGATGCCGTAGCCGAAATACCTCTGCCAGAACCGATTGACTGTGACGCGCGAAGTCAGTGGATGATCCGGCGAGAACAGCCAGCGGGCGAAGTCGAGCCGGTTCACGGGCGCTTCCGTTGAGGAAACGATCGGCGGCAGCACGGACGGAGTGCCGGGTTCCACCTTCGCGCCTTTCTCCAGGAAGTTGCCGCGAATGTGGATGTGCGTGTCCCGGCGGCTCTTTCGCTCCCCAAGAACCATCGTCGTTGGAATCGCATTTTTGAGTGAGCCCTCTTCCGCTTTGAGCTTCGTCTGCCGGGACTCCAGCGGCATCCGCGAAACATCGCTGCGACCGTACGCCGCCGTCAGAAATTCCTTGTCGGCGTCATCCCGTTTTTCGACGGCCTTCGCCAGAGCGGACTGAATTCTCTCCGGAGTCGGGCCAGTGGCGTCAGAAAAGTCGGTGACAGAAAGCCGGAACGAGCCGATCAGGTATTTCGCACTCTTGCTGTTCTGCCGGAGTGTGAACGTCAAGCGAACCGGCTGGTCGGACTCAATCGGCGTTTTGAGAACGAAGACCCCCTCGTGGTTGACGTTGATCGAACTGTTTTTCAGTCCGTTGATGGCCCATCCGGACGTGTCGTCGCCGTCGATGGCCAGAGCGATGCCGTGCCCTTCCTGCTGCCAGTCGGTCGAGGCCGACGCGAACTCAATCTTCTGCGGTTTCGCGTCGTTGTCCTCGCCGATTCTTGCCGTCAGTTCGAATTCGGTGAGCACGAAGTTTCCGTTGTCCGCCCAGCCCGGTCCGGTTTCTGGCAGCAGCGGATTCGTCAACGTCTCCAGCCGCACTGCGGAAATCCTCGGCAGCTTGACGTCGGCGACGATGGTGAACACGTCCTGAGCCGGGACGTTGCCGTCGCCTCCGACCAGCAATGAATGCTCGTCGATTTTGTTGAGTGTCGCGCCGGCTTCGGACTCGTGCTCGATCGGGCTGACGAAACTCCAGTTTACTTTCGGGACGGCAGCGAGTTTCGATTCCCAGTCCGGCTGTCCGGCGGCTCGTGCTGCATCGTGAGCTTTCAAAGCCGCAGCAACCTCAGCCAGTTCTCTCGTAACGCGAGTCTGCTCGGCCGCCTGCTCATCGGTCGGCAACGGAATATTCGGTTCATCACAGTTATTGAACACGGCGAAGACCTGGTAGAACTCGCGCTGCGAGATCGGGTCGTACTTGTGCGCGTGGCATTGAGCACAGCCGATCGTCAGCCCGAGAAACGCTGAGCCCGTTGTGCTGACGCGGTCGACAATCGCCTCAACGCGGAACTGCTCCTGATCGGTGCCGCCTTCCTGGTTGATCAGTGTGTTGCGGTGAAAACCAGTCGCGACAATCTGATCGCGCGTCGCGCTGGGCAGGAGGTCTCCGGCCAGCTGCTGCGTGACGAACTGGTCGAAGGGCAGGTCACGATTCAGCGCGGTGATCACCCAGTCGCGGTACGGCCAGATCGATCGCGGCCCGTCGATGGTGAAACCGTTTGAGTCGGCATAACGGGCAATATCCAGCCAGTGTCGGCCCCAGCGTTCGCCATAGGCCGGCAGCGGAAGCAGACGATCAACAAGTTGTTCGTAAGCGTCGTCGCTCTTGTCCGCGACGAACGCGTCGACTTCCTTCGGGCTCGGCAGGATGCCCAGCAGATCGAGGTAGACTCGCCGAATCAAAGTAGATCGATCGGCTTCCTCTGAGGGCGAAACACCTTCGGCCTCCAGTCGGGCGAGGACAAAATGATCAATCCCGTTCCGAGCCCACTTCAGATTTGCCTTCGACATCGGCAGCGGAAGCCGAACGACCGGTTGAAACGCCCAGTGATCGCTGGGCCGCCGTCCCGCGACAGGGCTGTCGCCCGGCGGGAGCTTCGCTCCCTGCTCAATCCAGGTTTTGATGAGGGCGATCTTTTCGTCGGAGAGCTTCGGCAGCTCAAACGGCATCTGCTCCACATCGCCTTTGCCGATCAGGGCGAGATACAACAGACTTTTGTCCGGCTGGCCGGCGACAACAGCCGCCCCGCGATCTCCGCCTTCGCTGATGAGGCTGCCGTAGTCGAGCCTCAGCCCGGACTCCTGAGCTTCCTCGCCGTGACAACTGTTGCAGTGCCGGCTGAGGATCGGCCGAATGTCCTTCGCGAAATCCACATCGGCAGTCAATGCCGGCGAAGCAGCGAGGGCAAGAACACAAGTAAGCGTCTTCTGCAGTTTCATCGGGAGCTCCGGAGAAACACACGCCGGCCGCGTGGCGAGACTCATTTTCAAAGGCCGGCAGGGGAGAGTCATTCTAACCCGCGACGCAGCGTCAAAGAAACGGTCGGCAAACTCTGAATGTCGCCTTTCGCTCCGCGAAAGGCGACATTCAGCACAACGCTGGTGCCATTGGGCTACCGGCCCGTGATTTCCTCGTGCTGTTTTGTCAGCTTCTCGACAAGCTCCGGCTCTTCGAGATAGCGATTTGTTGTCTCACCCGGATCCGTCCTCAGGTTGTAAAGCTGACCCATCGGCCCGCCCTTGACCGGCTTCTCTTTCCGTGGCTCGCTGAAGCCTCCGGAACCCAGGCCCGGAATCAGTTTCCAGTCTCCGGAGCGGAGTGCGAGAACCCGGCCAGACGACTGATGAATCGTCGTTTCGCGAGTCTGCTTTTTTGAACCGTCTTTCAGGACGGCCGCAAAGCTGACGCTGTCCTGGGCCTGGCCTGCAGGAACTTTCGCATTCAGAATGTCGGCGGCGGTCGCAAGGAAATCGGTGTGGCAGATCGTCACCTCGCTTGTCGAACCTGCCTTCGCGACGCCCGGCCAGCGAACGACAAACGGCATTCGGTGGCCGCCCTCCCACGCGTCGCCTTTCATGCCGCGAAATGGACCGGTTGAAGCGTGGCCGAATTTATTTTCGTCCGCGTCGTACCAGACAGGACCGTTGTCCGAGGTGAAAATGACGATCGTGTTTTCCGCCATCCCCTGATCGTCGAGCACTTTCAGAACCTGCCCGACCGTGTCATCAACCTGCGCGACGAAGTCCCCATAGATGCCGGCCTTGCTCCTGCCGAGAAACGGTTTCAGCGGCAGCCACGGCGTATGAGGAGCCGGCAGGCTGTCGTTTATACATAAGTCGCCCGACC
>JAQBVJ010000018.1 GCA_027623235.1 Planctomycetota bacterium | reverse complement strand
TAAGAGACACATGCCGATCGAATTCGACGATCTCCTCCCACGCTACAACTACACCCTCTCACCACAGATGCCGATTTAATTTCACCGCCGGTCCTTACCCGACCGGTGGCAGCTTCTGGGAGTCCGCCGCCAATCTGCGCGAAGAGCTCGCGCGGACGAGGCAAATCTTCGACCCCGATCACCAGCAGCCCGAGTTCGATCAGATGGTCGTCGTCGGACACAGCATGGGCGGCCTCATCGCCCGCCTGACATCGCTCGAAAGTGGAGACCGCTTCTGGAATGCCGTCAGCGATACGCCATTCGAAAAAGTCTCGGCTTCGGCGGACGTCAAACGACAACTCGGGCGAGCGTACTTTTTCGAACCGGTCCCGGAAGTCCGTCGAGTCGTCACGATCGCGAGCCCTCATCGAGGCAGCGGCGAAGCGAATCCGTTTTACCGAAACGTGCTGCGCAGCGTCGTGACGCTCCCCGAGCGAACATCGCGAGTCGGCCGCGAACTGCTCGACGGAGAAAAGCGAGTCTTCCGCAACGAAGGCAAAGCCGTCCCGGTCACGAGCCTCGACGCTCTCGCGCCAACATCGCCGTTGATCCCGGTGCTGGCCGAGACACCGAACTCGCGCCGAGTCGCTTACCACAACATCTTCGCAGTCCAGCCACAAAAAGACGCGCTCGGCTACGACGGCGACGGGCTCGTCGAGATCGCCAGTGCAAAGCGCGACGACTTCGACTCGCAGGTCATGATCGAGGCGACACACACAACCGCTCACCGGCATCCGCTGGCCATCCTCGAATTGAGACGCATCCTGCTGGAGCACCTCGAGCAGACAGACAAGCCGCACAAGATCCAGTTGCTTCAGCATGAAGCGGCAGGGGTCGGACATACTCCGCCGGCCGGCCCGTAATTGCCGCTCGCGAATTGCCGTCACCAGGCAACAGAGCCTTCCCTTCGGCGTGTCTCTGTTTGAGAGGACCGCTTCCTGGGCGGCCGGCCTGATCCCCCAGGGGACTGTCAAGTCGGCCAGCGTTGAACTGGGATCCGGCAAGGAGCTATGGTCGCTCGACATCGAGGCGTTTCGTGGAGCGAAAGTGGGGTAAGCTTCCAGCTTGCCGAGTCCGAAGATCGCAAGCTGGAAGCTTACGCCACGATCAATTCACAGCCTCGCAGCGAGCCAACCGTGATGCTGCTCTTATCGCTGGTCGGATGCGACGAGTAAAGGACGACATCGTCATGAAGATCGCGATTATCGGAGCCGGAATCTCCGGGCTGACGGCGGCGTACCGGCTGAGTCTCACGCATGAAATCACTCTGTTCGAAGCTAACGATTACCCGGGCGGTCATACGAATACGGTCGATGTCGAACTGGACGGCGAGCGACAGGCCATCGACACCGGGTTCATCGTCTTCAACGATCGAACGTATCCGAATTTCATCAAGCTCGTGGAAGAACTCGGCGTCCGCTCACAGCCGACGTCGATGAGCTTCAGCGTGCGGTGCGATGCCGCGAATCTGGAGTACAACGGCTCGTCGTTGAACGGGTTGTTTGCTCAGCGGCGGAATCTGCTTCGGCCGAGCTTTTACCGGATGCTGGCCGACATCGTGCGGTTCAATCGAGAGGCTCCCGGCCTGGCGCTGAGCCGTCCCGAGTCCGATGAGACAACCGTTCGCGAATTTCTCGCCCGGCATCGTTACTCGCGAGAATTCGCAGAGCATTACCTGTTGCCGATGGGAGCAGCGATCTGGTCATGTCCGATCGGGACGTTTGAGAACTTTCCGATCCGCTTCATCATCGAGTTCTACAGGAATCACGGATTGCTCAGCATTCGGAACCGACCAACGTGGCGAGTGATCGAAGGTGGCTCGCGAAATTATGTCGCGAAGATGACCGAGCGATTTCCGGATCGAATACGGCTCAGCACGGCCATTGAACAAGTTCGGCGATCGGCGAAAGAGGTAACCGTCATTCCACGAAACGGTTTGCCGGAGTCGTTCGACCACGTCATCTTTGCCTGCCACAGCGATCAAGCGTTGCGAATGCTGACCGACCCGACGGCGGCCGAACGTGACGTACTGTCCGAGTTTCCCTACGAGCGAAATATCGCTGTGTTGCACACCGATCGCAGCGTCTTGCCGAGGCGGCGACGAGCATGGGCGAGCTGGAATTATCATCTTGCCGGCAGGTCCTCGAGGTCAGGCCCCTCACCGGGCGAGTCCGGGCCGGCGGCAACGGTGACGTACCAGATGAATCTGCTGCAGAATCTGCGGTCACAGCATGACTTCAACGTCACTCTTAACAGCGACGAAATGATTGATCCGGCAAAAGTGCTGCGGCGATTCGAGTATCAGCATCCGATCTTCACCGTTCGTCGCGCGGCCGCGCAAGCTCGGCATCGTGAGTTGATCAACGTCAACAGGACCTCGTTCTGCGGCGCGTATTGGGGCAACGGTTTTCATGAAGACGGCGTTGTGAGCGCGCTGCGGGTCTGCGAAGCGTTGCTGCCAATGGAGGCGGACTCATGAGAAGCTGCCTCTACGAAGGAACTGTTATTCATTGCCGCTTCACGCCGATCGAGCATTCGTTCGCGTACCGGCTGTTCCTCGTTTACGTCGATCTCGCCGAAATGGATTCGTTGTTTGGTCGGCGCGGCTGCTGGTCCACGCGCTGGCCTGCGCTGGCGAGGTTTCGCCGAGCCGACTATCTCGGCGATGCGGCTCGTCCACTGGCGGACTGCGTGCGCGAGCTGGTCGAGCAGCGAACCGGCCATCGTCCGGCCGGACCCGTTGGCTTATTGACGAGCTTCCGTTACTTCGGATTCGAAATGAATCCCGTCAGCTTCTATTACTGTTTTGATGAGTCCGGGGAGCGTATCGAGGCGGTTGTGGCCGAAGTCAACAACACGCCCTGGAACGAGAAACATTGCTATGTGCTGGATTTTTCCGCTTGCCGGCACGAGTCACCTGCCAGCGAGCAGGACGCCGCAGCGGAATGCCTCTCGTCCAGAGATCTCTCGCTGGCGCGTCAAGCCGCGTGGGAGTTCGAGCACCCGAAAGCGTTTCACGTCTCGCCGTTCATGCCGATGGAGTTGACGTATCGCTGGCTGGTTTCTGAGCCGCGTGAACGGTTGAGTATCTCCATCGAGATCTTTACAACCACCAATCCTGACGCGACGTTGTTTGACGCCTCGTTGACGATGTCGAGAAGGCCGATCACCCGTTGGCAGCTTGCTCGCGTTTTGCTTCGGTATCCGCTGATGACGATGCAGATTCTTGCGGGCATTTACTGGCAGGCGTTCCGGTTGTGGCGGAAGCGGGTCCCTTTCGTGCCACATCCTGGGCGTGCCGTTGCCAAACTTCCGTAACTTCAACTTTTACCCTCGAAGCACAACGCCATGAGTTCTGAATTCGTTCAATCCTCGCGAATACCCGTCAATCAAGATGGCTCGCTCCCGCCAGCGAAGATTGGTCCCGTCAATCGGTTCGCTCGGCAACGGCTTCTACTGAAGCTGCAGGAGTTGCGCGGCGGGAGCATCCAGCTGACCGATTCGTGCGGTTCAACGACGGTCGGTCGTGGTGGTGACTTGCGGGCGAACCTGCACGTTCACAACTCGGCGTTTTTCCGACACGCGGCAATGGGCGGCAACTTGTCCGTGGCCGAGTCGTATTTACGTGGCGATTGGGACTGTGACGACCTGACGTCGCTCTTTCGGATCTTCGTACGGAACCTCGACACGTCGGATCAGCTCAATCGAGGTCTGTCTCCGATTGCGAAGCTTGTGAATCGGGTATATCACCGCTGGCACGCGAACAGCAAATCGGGCAGCCGTCGAAACATCCATGCTCACTACGATCTGGGCAACGAGTTTTTCCGGCTGATGCTCGACGACACACTGGCTTATTCGAGCGGGATTTTTCCCACTCCGTCCAGCAGTTTGAGCGAAGCGTCGCAGGAAAAGATGGATCGCATCTGCCGCAAGCTCGATCTGCAGCCGAGCGACCACCTGCTGGAGATCGGCACTGGCTGGGGAGGACTGGCCATTCACGCGGCCACGCAGTTCGGCTGCCGAGTCACGACGACCACGATCTCGCAGCAACAGTTCGATGTTGCTCGGCAGCGGATCGCCGAGGCCGGGGTGTCGGATCGCGTGACGTTGTTATTGCAGGACTATCGCGATCTGACGGGACAATTCGACAAACTGGTTTCCATCGAAATGATTGAGGCGGTCGGATATCGCTACTTTGACACCTACTTCCGCAAATGCAGCGAATTGCTCAAACCGGACGGCACGTTTGTGCTGCAGGGGATTGTGATGCCCGATCGGAGGTACTCGCGGTATCTGCGTTCCGTCGATTTCATTCAGCGATACGTTTTTCCCGGTGGCTGCCTGCCCTCCATGAGCGCGATGCTGGAATCGACCGCTCGCGCCACCGACCTGCGGTTCGTCCATGCAGAGGACTTTGGGACACACTACGCCCAGACACTGCGTGAGTGGCGACAGCGATTTCACGCGCGACAGGACGAAGTCAAAGAGCTGGGCTATTCCGACCGTTTCATACGGATGTGGAATTATTACCTGAGCTACTGCGAAGCGTCGTTTGATGAGCGATACACCGGCGTCGTGCAGATTCAGTTCGACAAGCCACTTTGCCAGCGGAACCCCATCATGGTCGGTCAGCGTGCCGCGGAGTGGGGAACGGAATGAACCTGTTACCCTGAGCTTCGAAACCGTCGGGGAGCCATTCCCGGTCGAGGAAATCGGCTGGCTACGTGATGATCTCGTGGTTGACCTCGCCGTGGACGTCGGTCAGACGGAAGTCGCGGCCGCTGTAGCGGTAGGTCAATTTCTTGTGGTCCATGCCGAGCAGGTGCAGGATCGTCGCGTGCAGGTCGTGGACGTGCATGCGTTTCTCGACCGCGTTCACTCCCAGCTCATCCGTCGCGCCGTGGATGTGTCCGCCCTTCGTGCCTCCACCGGCCAGCCAGGTGGTGAAGCCGGTGTTGTGATGGTTGCGGCCTTTCGAGCCCTGGGCCGTCGGGGTCCGGCCAAACTCACCGCCCCAGATGATGAGCGTGTCTTTCAGCAAGCCTCGCGCTTTGAGATCCGCGATGAGGGCCGCGATCGGCTGGTCGCTTTTGCCGGCGTCCCGTTTGTGGTCCATGATGTCGCCGTGAGCGTCCCAGGGCTGGCCGCTGCCGTAGTAGAGCTGAACCATCCGCACGCCTCGCTCGACCAGTCGCCGCGCGATGAGGCAACCGTTGGCGAACTCACCGTCGCCGTACGCTCCCTGCGTTTCTTTCGTCTCTCTGCTGATGTCGAAGGCCTCCGTCGCGGCGGTTTGCATCCGGTAAGCAATCTCAAGTGATTGAATCCGGGCCTCCAGATTCTGGTCCTGAGCGCGTGCTTCGAGGTGCTTCTGATTCAGGTTCTGCAGCAGGTCGAGAAGTTGCCGCTGCGAGCCCGATGACAGGTTCTTATTCCGGATGTGGCCGATCACGTTCTGCGGATCGATCTTCGAGTTGTTGATGTGAGTGCCCTGGAAAATGCCGGGCAGAAAACTGTTGCCCCACAGCGCCGGCCCGACGACCGGCTTGCCAGGACAGAGCACGACGAAGCCCGGCAGATTCTGGTTCTCGCTGCCGAGCCCGTACGTCAGCCACGAACCCAGACACGGTCGGATCGGCTGCTGGTTGCCGCTGTTCATCATGAGCAGCCCGGGCTCATGATTCGGTGTCGACGTGTGCATCGACCGCAGAATGCACAGCTCGTCCGCGACCTTGCCCAGGTGCGGGAACAGCTCGCTCATGTCGATGCCGGCCTCGCCGTGCTTTGCAAACTTGAACGGAGACGGCATGTACTTGCCGCCTGGTCCCGGTTTCCCTTCCTGCGTTTTCAGCTCGGGTTTTGGATCGAAGGTGTCCACATGAGACGGTCCTCCGTTCATAAAGAGGAAGATAACGTGCTTCGCTTTCGGCTCGAAGTGAGGCTGCTTCGGGCTCATCGGATTCGCCGAGAGATCGGTTGCCGATTCCTGAGCCATCACGCTCGACAGACCAAGCATCCCGAACCCGGCCCCGGAACGAGCCAGCATCTCACGACGAGTCACACCAAAGTTATTCATCAGTTTTCCTCGGCTATTTCAGAGTGCGCTGTCGGCAGTGACCGCGCCACCGGTCTTAATCAACAAACAGAAACTCATTCGAACTCAGCAAAGCCAGCGCCAGTTGCTCCCAGCGAGACAGTTTGTCGCCGTCGTCAACTCCGCTCTGCAGAAACAGCGTTGCCAGCTCGACTTCATCGTCACGCGCCTCGCGGCCGAAGAGTAACTCATAAGCGTATCGGACTTTCGATTCGTCATCGGCCAGCCCCGCTGCCCCGTCACCCGTTGTACTGACGCGGTTTGTGAGGGCTCGGGCCCGCTGCGTCATGAAGTCACTGTTCAATACGAAAAGCTGTTGCAGAGGCACGGTCGTGACCGAGCGGTCGGCGGCGGTGATGTTCGGGTCCGGAAAATCGAACAGCCGCAGCAGCTCGTCGAGCCGATGGCGACTGACGAATCCGTAAACGGTGCGGCGTTTGAAACCGGCGTTATCGAGGTTCGCCGACGGACCGCCCAGCGTTCGGTCCAGCTCGCCGCTGACGGCCAGGATGCTGTCCCGCCACGGTTCGACTTCCAGTCGTCGGCGATTCATCCGCCATAGAAGCGTGTTCTCTGGATCGATCTTGTTGCCGTCCTCACGGAAATCGCTCGCCTGCTGGTACGTCGCGCTCAGCATGATGTCTCGGTGAAGTTGCTTCAGCGACCAGCCTTGCTCAACGAACCGAACGGCCAGCCAGTCCAGCAACTGCGGATGCGTCGGCCGGTCGCCAAGCTTTCCGAAGTTGCTCGTTGTTTTGACGAGGCCCACTCCAAAGTGGCCGGCCCAGACACGGTTCACGATGACTCGCGCGGTGAGCGGATTACCAGGCGAGGCGATTGACTTTGCGAGTTCCAGGCGGCCGCTGCCTTTCGGAGCGAACGCGGATTTCTCACCGCTGGTAAAGATTGCCGGCATGGCTCGCGGAGCGACGTCGCCTTTCTTCGCGGGGTTGCCCTGCAGGTAAATCGGCAGGTCAGCTCCGTTGCCCTCGTTCAGCGAATGAGCCATCAGAATATTGATCTGCCCGGCCGCCTTGTTCAGCTCGCCGTGTTTCGATTTCAGTTCGGCGAGCACTGCCTTCTGTTCGTCAGCCAGCTTGCCTTCCGCTTCGTTGGCCGGCAGCGCGAGCAGCCCTTCGTCGTAGAACAGTCGCGACAGGAAGATCGCGTCGGCCTGGTCCCGGTTGAGCTGTTCCTCATCGACGGGTTCGCCCGCGTCATCCTTCGCGGCCAGCTTCTCTTCCGGCAGCGGGTCGAGCTCCAGACGGGCTCCCGAAAACACCGCATGGTCGCTGCTGATCGGGTTGTCGTCAGGCTCGCTGGCTCCCGTCGTGACCAGCGTCAGGTGCTTCGCCTCGGGCGGAATGGGAATGTCGAACGACACGAATTTGCCGTCGGCTCGAATCGGCTCACCAGGGTCGCCACTGAAGTAATAAGTGAAATCGTCGACATCGACTTCGACCGGCTTGCCGTTCACAAACGCAGCGAGCACCGCGTCGGAAACGGCTTTGTCTTTGTGAGGCCGCGTGACCAGGACGGCCACGTGCGAGCTGCCGTTGCTGCCCAGCGTGTCATCGTTGATGCCCGCTCGATCGACTTTGAATTTGAAGCTCTGGTCGCTCGGCAGGAGCCCGGCTTTGCGGATTTCATCGATGTCAAACGTGATGAGCGCGTTGGCGTGCATGCCGATTCCCTGCTCAACGCGTTTGCCGCTGGAGAAACTGCTGCCCTGCGTCCGGATAGCTCCGCCGGCCTGCCAGCCGTCGTTGACGATCGATCCGTAGCTGTGTGACGAACTGCCGAGTTTCCGGAAATCAAAATCCACGTCCGGAGCAATCTTCGTCCGCGTGCCCCAGCCCTGCGCGACTCGGTCGACGCCGAGCCGATCGGCGTTCGCGACGGCCGAAAACTTGTCTGTCTTCACGGCGGCATCGAGCGACACGCTGGCCGAATCGTCAAACAGATTGCCAAGCGGAATGACTCCCGCGCGAACGTCCGTCAGATCGGCGGCATTTGCAAACGCGACGTTGTCTCCAAAGCGGGCGAACAGTTCTTTGTGACGCGGCGATTTTTCATTCGCGAGCTTCTGAAATTCCTCGCCAAGTGTCCGCACGGTCGCTGCGGCGGCTTCGTCTTTGGAAAGGTCTTTCTTGTCGTCTTCAGCGGCCGCCAGTTTCAGCCACTCGGCCAGCGCCGCGGTTTCGGATTCCGAGCGGCGCGAGCCTGGCTTCAGAAACTCAAACCAGCGTTTGATGAGTGTCTGGCTGAGCTTGGTTTCTTTGCTCAACTGCTCGAGCAGTTTTTTCTCGTTCTTCTCTGACTTTCGGCGGTGAAGCATCTTCCAGCCCGCGACGAAGTAGTCGGGGATCTCGCGGATCAGAGTCGGGCGGACACCGCGCGATTCGGTGAGCAGAAAGCGGTCGATTTCGAGCTGCTTCTGCTTCACGGCCTCGTCGGCCGATCGTCGGCTGGCGACAACTTCATCGCTGACGGCCGGTCGTTCCTGGTAGTTCGTGCTGGAGAAAATGCCGGCCAGGCCGTAGTAGTCCTGCGTCGTGATCGGGTCGAATTTGTGGTCGTGGCAGCGGGCACACGACACGGTCAGCCCGAGCACTCCGCGGGTCAGCGTGTCGATCCTGTCGTCCCACTCGTCGGCCGCGGCGCGGTCCTTCTCGACATTCTCGGCGTAGTAAACCGGGCCGAGAGCAAACATCCCGAGCGCGGCCAGTCGCTCGTGCCGGTTCGGTTCGTCGAGCAGGTCGCCGGCGATCTGCCAGGTCAGAAACCGGTCGTACGGCAGGTCCTCGTTAAACGATCGGATGACCCAGTCGCGATAGAGATAGCCTAGCGGATAGTTGCGAGCCTTGAACGTGTGAGCCTGGTCCTCGCCGTACCGCGCGACGTCGAGCCACCGTCGGCCCCACCGCTCGCCATAGTGCGGCGAATCGAGCAGCGTGTTGACGACCGTCGCAAACGCGTCCGGCGACTCGTCCTTCAAAAACGCGTTGACCTCTTCCGGAGTCGGCGGGATGCCGATCAGGTCGAGGTAAGCTCGCCGAATGAGCGTCCGCCGATCGGCCGCCGGGCTGAGCGAAAGCTCCTTCGCCTCGAGCCGAGCCTGTACGAACCGGTCGAGGTCGCTCTTTATGAGTGAGTCATCCTTAACCGCCGGAGCCGCGTGCTTCTGCGGAGCCTGAAACGCCCAGAACTTCGCGGCCTCTTCAAAGTTGATCGTCCGTTCCTTGCTGACTGTCGCCGGCGTCTCGCGAGGATCAACGGCGCCGTTCTTCACCCATGTCTCAAAATCCTTGATGACAGAATCAGGTAGCTTCCCCTTCGGCGGCATCTCGAACCCGTCGTACTTCAGCGCGAGAATCAGCAGGCTCTCGTCCGGCTTCCCGACGACAACCGCCGGCCCGGACTCGCCGCCCTTCATCAGCCCCTCGCGAAAGTCGACCCGCAGCCCACCCTTCAGCGAAGCCGCTTTCCCGCTGTGGCACTTGTCACAGTGCTCGACCAGGACCGGCCGAATCTTCTTCTCAAAGAACTCAACCTGAGCCGGATCATCAGCCGCGAACGAGACGTCCCCGACCGCGCACAAACCGACCGCCAGGGCAACAACAGAAACCCAGTTTCTGAGCATGAAGAAACTCACAAAGGAAGGCGGCACCAGGCCGAAAGGCGGGAAGCCAGGAGGGAAGCATCAGGCAACAATTATGGGACAGAGCGGCCCTGCATTACAAGGTGAGCCGTGAGATCGCGGACTGGCCTTCGGTTCCCCGAATTACTTGCGTCAGAGTCGGCGATGACAAAACGCACGGTCAGGACGCGAAGACAGCGTTTCGATCAAGAATGTTTCACCGTTCGCGTTCCTGCTTCAATACACACACGCGGCAACTTTCATGCGCGGCGATGGCGCGGCATCCAGTGCCTTCGGCACTTGACCAGAAGAGGTCGAGTCACCCTGCCCGCATGACGTGCATTGCGAGCAGAACAGACATTGCAGCGAACGGAATGCCGGGCAAACGAAAGAGAATTCTGCGTTCTGGTGTCACGCGTTCGAGCATCCGAAGACCGGATGACGGAAACAAAAAGTAGACCGTTCCTTTCAGCAACTGCGCCCAACCGAAGACCGTGAGAACGATTGGAATTCCAGTCCAGATGTTGTGGAACGCCACAAGAAAGGAGCCGGTGCATAAACTGAGAATAGCAATGATGATGACGCCCGCTTCGCCCTTGGCTGCTAGAACGCGGCAGAACTGGATCAATGGATCGGGTCGGAAGATGTGGGCGATGCCGATGACTGCAAATTGAATGGAAAAAGTAATTTGCAGTCCAGTTTCCATAGGAGACGTCTCTCATCCTGTGGCAGGTTGGCGTGGCGTGACGGCGTAACGACCCGGTTAACGTGGCGCGGCCAGAAAGTATTTCTTCAAGTCTGACGTGGCCATCCGCTCGCGTTCTGCTGTTTGATTCGCCTCGCTGGTCAACGAATCAACCACGTCGCGAACTCGCGCCATGCATCGCTCGGCCCAATGACCGCAGCGCGCAGATCATTGAAGACGAACACCGCCAAAGCAACCCACAACGACACCGGATGAATTCGCCCTCTCGATAGGCGATCGTGGACCGCCCCGGCAAAAAGGAACGCGACGTATGGGATAAGAATAATGGCAGGATGAAATCCTCGCAAAAACGGGGAGTGGCCAATGATGTGCGACAGAACCGCTGGCATTCACCCGCCGACCGTGGCCAGCAACATCAAACGCTTGTGTCCGTCCGAGCGACTTCGAAACAAAACCGCCAGTGCGACCAAGGCACCGAAACACAAAAGATCGCCAAGCTGGAACACCATCAACATCAGCATATCGCCGGAGTCGCCGATCAAGTCGCCGCTCAGATCATAACCCCGGCGTCCCATCTCGATCGTGGTCAAGTAGCCGGACACAAGCATGAGGACAGCGAGCCCAGCCCCGGCGTAGCCGAGTCGACGATGTACGGAGACCCGTCCTTTCGAGGCGAGCAGTGTCTGTGTGAGAAACAGCAGGAGCCATGCGCCGAACACGACGCCATGCAGGCCCACCGCCCATGTCAGCGGTGCTTTGCGGGAAGCGGGGCCAACGATCGCGGGGCCGAATCCAGCAATGGCGGTCGCAGTAGCCGCGATCGCCATCCCAATGTAGAACCGCCCTTCATCACGACGAGTCGCGGCGCGAGCCGCCCGGTTTTGCATGGGAAAACGCGCCTGGACCGGACGGCTTGCGCCGGGCCGCTTCATTCTCAACGGCCTGCCGAGGCGGGCTGTTTCCGATCCCGCATTGCAGAAGCGGCCTCAGATCCGCCTTGAGATTCCTCACTGTGGACACTCACGGAGTAACTCCGCGTCCCCACGGAATAACTGTGGGCACCCACGGCATAACTGTGGGCACCCACGGGATAACTCCGCGTCCCCACGGCATAACTGTGGGCACCCACGGGATCACTTTGGGCACCCACGGCCTGACTCCGCACGCCCACGGCGTAACTGCGGACAGCCACGGGATCACTCCCGGCACTCATGGGGTCACTGTTGGGACTCACGAGATCACTCCGCTCACCCACGGCATCACTCTGTCCACTCACGGAGTCTCTCTGAGCACTCACACGATCCGTCGACTGACGCATGGCCTGCGGCAGCGAATGCAGGGCCGGTTCCTACCGGCCACTTTCAACCACGCGATCCGGTTCGGCCGGTGGGAACCGGCCCTACTTGCTGCCGGTCGGTCGGGTTCTTCCGGGTTCAGCTCAGCAGGAGTTGCAGGTCGTCGACGGTCAGGCTGCTGATCAGGGAGTTGTTGGCGGAAATGATGGCGTCGGCGAGCTGCTTCTTTTCCTTCTGCATTTCGACGATCCGCTCTTCCACCGTGTCCCGGCAGATCAGGCGGTAGGCGAAGACGTTCCGGGTCTGGCCGATTCGGTGTGCCCGGTCGATGGCCTGGGCCTCGGCGGCCGGGTTCCACCACGGGTCGAGGATGAAGACGTAATCCGCGGCGGTCAGATTGAGTCCGTTGCCGCCCGCCTTCAGGCTGATCAGAAACAGCGGACAGTCCTTGTCCGATTGAAATCGCTCGACAACCTCTTTGCGATTGTTCGTCTTGCCGTCGAGGTATTCGTAACGGATGCCGCGACTGTCGAGTCGCTGTTTCACGATGTTCAACAGGCTGGTGAACTGTGAGAAGACCAGCGTTTTGTGGCCCTCGGCGATGGTCTCTTCGAGTTGCTCCAGCAGCACGTCGAGCTTTGCGCTGGGTTCTTTCGCCCGCCCTTTATCGATCAGGCCGGGATGGCACGCCGCCTGGCGAAGTCGCAGCAAAGCTTCGAGCACGTGAATTTTCGCCTGTTTGATGCCGACCGTCTTGATCCGCTGAGTCAGGCTCTTCCGGTAATAGTCGCGCAGTTCGTCGTAGAGCTTTCGCTGCTTCGGCTGCATTTCGCAGTACAGAGTCTGCTCGGATTTATCAGGCAGTTCGGTGAGGACCTGGTCCTTCGTTCGCCGTAACAGAAACGGCCTGACTCCTGACGAGAGGACCTCCAGTTGCCTGGCATCGATCGGACCTTTTGTCAGTCGGCGGAAGCTTGCCGAGCGGCCCAGCATGCCGGGGTTGAGAAACTCAAACAGCGACCACAGTTCGCCGAGATGATTTTCGATGGGCGTTCCGGTCAGGGCGAGGCGGTGGTCGGCGATGATGATTCGCGCTGACTTCGCCGCCTGCGATTCGGAGTTCTTGATCGCCTGCGCTTCATCGAGAATCGCATAGTCAAAGTGGAGTTCTTTCAGAATGAGAATGTCCTGACGCAGCGTTCCGTACGTGGTCACGATGACGTCGTAATCGGTGAACGATTCGCGTGACTCTTTCCGGTCGAGGCCGGTGTAGTTGAGAACCCGCAGCCGCGGCGTGAAGCGGGCTGCCTCGTCAACCCAGTTAAAGACAAGGCTCTTCGGCACGACGATCAGCGAGGGCCGTCGCGTCTCGTCCTTCTTCAGTCGGCGTGTCCGGCGCTGTTCGAGCAGGCCGAGCACCTGAATCGTTTTGCCGAGCCCCATGTCGTCGGCCAGGCAGCCACCGAGCTGGAAGTCGCACAGGAAGTTCAGCCAGCCGAGCCCCTGTTTCTGGTACTCGCGAAGCTCCCCCTTGAAGCCCCGCGGCGCGGCCTTCGGTTTGACTCCGGAAAAGTTCTGCAGGCGGCGGCACGCGTCACGGAACCGGCGATCCACGCGCGAGTCGGGTTGCTCGGCGAGCAGCGAATCCAGCAGCAGTGCCTGCGGGGCGCGAAACCGGACTCCGTCTTTCGTCTCCTGTCCGAGTTCGAGCAGGCGTCCGTATTTCTCCAGCCACTTTTCGGGAAGCATCCCGCAGGACCCGTCACCGAGCTCGACAAACTTCTCGCCCGACCGGACCGCCTTGAGCAGCGCAGGCAGAGTTGCCGTCTGACCGTCGAAGTCGAATTCCGCATCAAGGTCGAACCAGTCGATGCCGCTGCTCACGCTGAAGCTGTAACTTCCGGTCGTCTTCCGCAGCTCGCGGCCCTGCGCCTCGACCCGCCAGCCATGATCGATCAGCTCGCCCGTCACCTCCGGCAACTGCGACGCGGGAAACTGATATCGCGCCCCGTCGCGTCTCCAGTCGACGGACGCAGCAGGAGCCATCTTCAGTTGAGACAGTCTGGATACCTGCTGGGCCTCTTTGAGTCGATCGCGAAGAATCAGCGCGTTGCTTTCCTCGACGAACAGTCCGCGTTCAGGAGACTTCGAAGCAATCGTGGACTCGCCGTAGGAAAACTCGACCGTGGCGAGCAGGAACTTTTTGTTGTTGTGCACACGAGCATCGACTTCGTTGCTTCGCAGAATGCGGAACATCGGAGTCGGCTCTGAGAAGACGGAACCGGGTCGCAGGTCGTCCGGCATCGCGGCGAAGTCAAACCCGCCGATCGAAGCCAGCTCGGCCAGCAGCTCGCCTCGCGCGTCCCAGGGAATTGTGATGACGCCGTTCTGCCGCAACGTGTGCAGCCACGCAAGATTGCCCTCGGATTCAAACCTCGCCAGGCGATCGTTCAGAACGAGATGGCCGCTTTCGAAGAGGATGACGAGATCGGACAGGTCGGCCGTCTGGTCCTCGCGCCACAGCGTGCCGGTGATCGTCCACGCACGGGCCTGAGCGTCACTCGCCATGTCGACACGGAATCGCCATGCCGCGCCGTCGTCGGCCGTCAGCGTTGTGCCGTCTTCCGGAGACTGGTCCCTGCTCAGGCAGACGACGAATCGGCCACTCTCACACAGTTGCGGAATGATTTGCCGGAAGGCGACTGGCGGCGGAAGACTGTGTTCGACCTTTCGTGAGTAATACGAATAATGGTCATTGTAATTCGGCGGCGGGTCGGGGAATCCCATCAGGTAGCTCAGCAGATCCCGGTGCTCAGGTTCGGCAATCTGGCGAACGACCTGAGCATCCAGATAGAGCGGCTTGATGGCACCCGGTTCGCCGCTGGCTTTCTGTTCGCGCTGGCGGAAAAGAATCACCGGACGGCTGCGGCGAGTCGACTCAGCCAGGTCCAGCACGTACCAGATCTCGCGCGGAGTCGGTTGACGATCAGCCGGTGCAGTCCCCGCATTGTCGAGACGTGACGCGAGAGCCGCGACTCCCTGCAGCTTGTTTTGCCATTGAGGGGCGGGCGGTTCGCGGCGATCGACCAAACGGGCGGATTGACCGGACTGTGGCAGCGATTTGGCGCCGAGCGAATTGACACGTCCTGTCTTCAGGTTCAACCCGAATGGCTGCCCGCCCGATGTGACTCCCAGCTCAAGGAAATCGCAGTCATCGTCCTCGCCGAGATCGCCCTCTTCCGATTCCAGGTCCGCCTCCAGCAGAGTCGCCCAGAGATGTTTGCACAAATAGCCGTCGGCGAATCGCGGACAGGAACACGAGGCGCTGTCCCAGCTTCCGTCCGGACCAAAACTGATGCCAACCTCGTAGCTGTCGCCGAGCCCGTTCTCAACGGTGGCGAAGACGCCCTGTTCGCTGGACTCTTCAAGGTCGACAAATTCATCACTGAAATAAGCATCGCCTCGCGAGCGGTCACCGGCAGCAAACTTCGAACGGAAACGGGTTTCGAGACTCATCTGCTTTGGACTCCATTCCTGTGCCGTACAATCTTCCGAAAAACGATGCGGCAGGGTACCGAAGAATTCTCAGGATTTCACTGTTGTTTCACCGAAATCTGCTTCACCGAAAATCGGCTGACCGGGCGTTGTCGATTTCGGCAGGAGTCCGCGCAGAATCTGTGTTGCGGGCAGGACTTCACTGCCTGCGCGATTGAGAAGAGGCTGGGCAGGTATCTGAAATTCGAATAAATCCGCTGAATATTTCCTCGGGGTGCGCGACTGCAGGACGTTGTCGGACCGCCAGTCGTCGCGGACACGAGTCACCGTTCAGAAAGAGGATGCCATGATCCGTTCGATTTTCACCGTGACCCTGATCGCTCTTGTCGCCGCTCCGTCGGGAATGGCCAGAGCCGAAGGGCTGATCGTGCAGTTACCCAAAGAGGGTGCGTGGGCTCAGTTTGAGATGGTTCAAGTGAAGGGACTTATGGACAAGAATTCCGGGAAAATCCTGATAGAGGACCGAACCACTCAGGCCACGCTGAGGATCTCGTCGGTCGGCAGCGCGACAGTCGAAAAGAAAAGTTGCCGCTGGATCGAGCTGAAACTTGAGGAACCGATGGGCGATGCCGTCAAAACGACGATCCTCAAACTTCTGACGCGGATTCGCGCTCTCTCGTGTGAACTCGAGTCCGCAAGTGAGTTACGAATTCGGAGGGAGGTCCAGGTCCCCTGGTTCCGGGAGGGTGTCCGGCGGCAACTGTTCGTCCCCTGGACCAACACCCGGCGGACAGATTTCGCCCATAATCAGTTCTTCGGGGGCCGTGCTACGGACTGAGGGCGCTGGCATCGCTGACAGGCCGATCAGCTGGCGGAAGCCTTCAATCCAGCGGTCGACGACGAGCTCCTTCGGAGTCTCGGCCTGGGGCGAGGTGGTCTGGGACGAGGTGGTCTGGCGGGCGAAGTTCCAGATTCCAGCAGCGACGAATCCGGCGAAGGCCAGCGAGGTGACTCGTTTGCGGATTCGACGTCGGCCGTCGGCAGCTCCGACCGGGCAGTTTGAGGTCAGGACGGTCCCGTCGCTTCTCTGGTAAAAGCGGACGCAGACTGATCCGTCGTGATCTTCCATGAGCTGTCGCGATTCAACATCGCTCAGTCCCGCCAGGTTGTAGACGTTTTTCTGACAGAGCCTGCAGAAACGGCACGTCTCGTCACCTTCCATCGAGCTCCAGTCGGCGGAACAGGGAGAGGCAACTTTCAGACGGAGTGGCGAGGCGGACATGAGACGCTCTTTGTGAATTCGAAACGAAGTGTGATCGACACCCTCGCGGGCATTCATCGCAACTCCTGGGCCATTGGCTTGCGCCGTGCCGCGACTTTTCAACACGCTGCTATGCCCGGCGGGCGAATCGGAATTCACAGAACATCAGCGCGGCCAGGCAGAACAGACCAAACACGGGGCGGCCATCGACTGCGGACAGAGCTGCGATCGGAGGGCCGCAGTTCAGCTCGACGGGTAGGACTTCGCACGGAATTTCCGGGCTGTTGCAAGCCTGTTCGACCGGCTGGATCGGCAGGCTCAGTCGGCCGCCGGATTCTTCGACGGCGATGATGTCACGGGCGAGGACCGGTTCGCCGGCGAGCTCGGTCGCGACCATTCTCACCATCAACTGGTCAAGCCGCTCGACGTTGTATTTTGGTGCGGTCGGTTTGGCGTGAGGGTTACCGACGCCCGAGTGATCGGTCAGGAACAGGTACTGGCCCTGCGTCAGGAAGGCCGAAACCCGCATGACGTATTCCGCTTCGTCCCGGGCACCGCTGGCCGCGATGGGGAAGAGCGTGACTTCCTGTTTCCGCAGATTCATCACGGCGTCGAGCGTCTGGTCGATGTGCTGAGTGTGCGGCGGCGCGTCACCGACGAGGAACGCGACCCGTGCGGCGGAACCTTCCCGCCACGACAGCTTCGTCGACTGCTGCAGAGCTTCCTGCATCGCTTCCGGATAGTCGCCTCCGCCGGACGCCTGCTGCCGTGACAGGTGAGTTCGAAATTCGTTGATCGATCCGGTGAAGTCGAAAGTCCGCGTGACGTACTCGTCCCCGTTGTCGCGGTACAGGATCAACGCGTAACGCTGGTCGACGTCCGGAAAGAGCCGGCTGATCCGCGCGGCAATGTTGTCGATTTCGACTTTGAGATATTCGAGCTCGTCACCCATGCTGCCGGTCGTGTCGATGATGAGTGCCAGGTCGAGCTGCCCAGGAAACGCCCGGCCCGCATGGTCAACCTCGACGTTCCACGGCGTCTGGTTGAGCGACACCTGCTGAGTCGCCGTCGTCCCCTCGGCCGTCGTCACGACGATCTCAAACGACGTTGCTGAACCGGCTCCGTCGAGCGACGGAACCAGCGCGGTCTGGCCGTCGCTGCCAGTGCGAAGCGAGATCAGTGTCCGCACCCGGTCCTCGCTGTTTCCGTATCGCAACTGCTCACTATTCTGCTGATCATTGATCGCGGAAATCGAAACGCGAGCGTTGGCGATCGGGCGGCCCTGAGCACCGACGACCCGGATCGGAATCCGGCGTCCGTCAAACGCGGTGAGCGTCTGCCCGGTGGCTCGCTGTCGGGCCGTCTGGACGTACTTGAGAAATTCGTCGTACCCGTCGTGATCATTGAGGCTGCCGGCAGTCAGCGTGCCGGACTGAATCTGCTTCCGTGAGCTCCCGAGAGACTCACTTGAACGGTCGCCTCGAATCGACTCCCGCATTCCTCGCGGCTCGGGAGAGGATTCACTTCCGGCAAACGCCTCGCTTCCAGCGGGCAGTTCCATCTCGACGCCCTCGGCTGCGAACTTTGCACTGCCGGCTGCTCCGTCGGCATCAGAAAATTCGGCCGGGGATGCTGTTGCGGGAACGCTTGAGGCGTCCTCACCGACAATCGTCGCGGGCGACTGCTCGACCGAGCCGACTCCGCAACCGACGACAGCGAACAGCGCAGTAAGAGCGGTCAGTGCGAAGAGCGGGCGCATAGCATCTCCCCGTTCGTAGTAGCGTGAGTGAAGAACCGCACCAGCCGGCGGGTTCGTAAGCGATTCAGTGAGGTGTCCGACGCGGTTTCTGTGAGCACGCCGCCCGGCCTGCTCTGCCCACCTGACGATCAGGCGGGCAGAGCCCTGGTCGAATTTCAGGCGTTTCTCAATTTTCTTCGCTGGTGCCTGCCGGCTCAGCGGTGTCGGTCTGCGGCTCCGCTCCGTCAGCCTGTGGCTCTGATTCGGCGCCGTCCGTGACTGGAAGTTCCTTTGGCTCGTCCGGCTCAGGTTGAACGCTGAAGTCGACCGGTTGATCCTGAATCGGGGCGGTCGCTGTGGACGAGCCTGTTTCCTCGATCGGCTTTTCGACGCAGCCAATGACAAAAACCAGTCCGGCGATGGCGGGAAGTACAAATAGATTTCGCATCGTGTTGCTCCGTGGGCAGAGGAAAGTGAGGTCAGAGGAAAGTGAAGCCGCCAGTCTCGCGGCCTGGGGAAGAGATGCGCCGTTTCCAGCGGGTATTCCCGAAGTTTCCAGTTTTCTCCGCTGGACGACGTTCCGGCCCGCGAGGACCGGAAGCGAGCATTTCAGCATTCGGATTCTGTCGGGACGTGTCGATCCTGCGCAGTTCTCGCGACCGGCCTGACTTGAGACCGCAAACCGCCAGCCAGGCAGTCCTGCGTTTCGGGCAGCATGTATGTTTGAGGCAGCGATCCTCACAACGCGCCGGCCTGCGGTGCGATGTGACCTGCACTCGAACTTCGTCGTTACATACCGGCGTCCGAGACAAAGACACAGAACCCGTTCAGGTGATTCGTCATGACACGTCGTCGTCGATCCCGACTCAACTTCAAAGTGCTCGCTGTTCTGCTCGTCCTCATGCTGGCGACGGGGGGAGGCGTTTACGCCGTGCATCGTCACCAGGTGGCGAAGTCGGCGACCGCGGCGAAACAGGCCGGCTTCAAGGCGTTCGAAGCGGGAGACCTGACGGCCGCCGCGACTCATCTGGGACACTACTGCAACTTTGCGCCGGAAGATCTCGACGCGCGGGAGGCTTACGCGCGAGTTCTGCTCGACGGCTGGGACCAGAAGAAAAAAGCGTACGAACTTCACGAGTACATTCTGTTGAAGGATCCGCGTCGAGACGCTGTCCGGTTGCGGCAGATTCAACTGGCGCTGGACATTGACCGGGCGAACGACGCGCGATCGCATCTCGACGTCCTGCTGAAGAAGACACCGGACAATGCCGAGCTCATTTATCTGCGCGGCCGATGCGCGGAAGCCGACGGAGAATCCGAAGACGCTGCCAGCGATTACCGCAGGGCGATCGAAGCCGCGCCGCTCCACACGGCGGCTCACGAGCAGCTTGCCTGGCTGCTGGATCGCGAGCTGAAACAGCCTGGACAGGCTGACGAAGTCGTCTCCCATCTCGAAGCGGGAGGCCAGCCCGACGTCGACACACTGCGGGTGCTCGCCGAATTTAAGTCGCATCGCCGGAATTTTGAGTCCGCCGCGCAGTTTGCCAGCGCGGCCGTCGAACTGAAGCCGGACGACGTGCGCCTGCTCGCAAAGCTCGCTCCGATCGCCGAGCAGCATGCGGACCTGCTCGCGCGACGCGGTGAGCTCGAAGCGGCCGCGAATGTTCTGACGCAGTGGCGTGGCTTCGTCGAAAACGGAATTCAACTGAGACCGAAGTCGCAGGCGTTTTACATCGTCCTCGCGCATCTTCAACAGTCGGCCGGCGATCACGATGCGGCGATCGCGACGCTCCGACGCGGCCTGGTCGCGATTCCTGACGGGGACGAACTGGCGTTCCTCATCGTGCAGCAGTTCATTCTGACTGACAGGATCGATCAGGCTGAAGCCGAACTGACGAGCTTTCCGGAAACGGCGGGCGGGCGAACTTACCGCGAGACGCTGGCCGGACTGATTGCTGTGCAGAGGCAGAACTATGCGACGGCGAAGTCGACGCTGGAAGCCGTCGTCACTGAGGGGCTCGACGATAACCCGTTCGCCGAGAACGTGCGGCTGCAACTGGCTCGCTGCTGCGAGGCGCTCGACAACTGGCACGGTGCCGCGTCGATTTACGAAGACATTCTGCGACGAAACCCCGGCAATGAAACGGCGCGACTCGGGCTGGCGATCTCATTCCTCGCGACCGACCGTCACGCGGAGGGCGTCGCGGAATTGAAATCACTCTCGCACCTGGAAGGCGTGCTGCAGCATTTCGTGCTGCTCGAAGCGGAAAGCACGGTGCGAAAGCCGGAGCAGATTCGCGACTGGGGTCCGCTGCAGAAATTTCTGGAGAAGAAGTCGTCCGATGTCGATCCCGGCGAGGCAGCCTGGCTGCGGGCATTGATCGCCGTCGCGCAGCGCGACCTTGTCAGGGCAAAGGCCGAACTGAAGTCCAACGGGCTCGACCAAACCGATTCGCTGTTCGACCTGGCACTCGTCGTGTACTCAAACCGCGATGTGCCGCTGGAGCTGCTGGAAAAGATTGTCGAGGCAGAACCGGATGACGCGGCGGTCTCATCGTCAGTGCTTGCCGCATGGGCTCAGAACGATTTTCAACGCGTGAGCCGGTTCGTTTCAGAACGACTCGGCAAGCTGCCGCGGAAGGAGCGACTTGTCAGGCAGGCTGAGATGGCATCGATCTGCCAGACGGCCGGTGAACTGATCGAGCAGGCGCGACCGGAACCGGCGAAACGACTCTTCAGTCAGGCCGAGGCTCTGCTTCGGCAGCTCGTCGAACTGGATCCGCGAGCGAAAACGGCGCTGGTCGAATTCCTCGTCGCGCGCGGTCGTGGCGAAGAAGCGACGACGATCTGCGAGGCCGCGTTCGGCGAGAGCTCGGTCGAGTTCGCCGTGCTGTGGCTGGACGCGGCACAGACTCATCCGGACTCCGCGGCGGCACTCGCGCGACTCGAAGCGGCGTTGCAGACGGCCATCGAACCGTCGCTCACGCCGACCGCTTCGTCCGTCGTGTCGCAGGGCGAACTGCAGTTGGTGCTCGCCGATCTGTTCACTTTGACCGAGCGTTACGCCGAAGCCGAAACGACGTACCGCC
The DNA here is from genome assembly GCA_027623235.1 of Planctomycetota bacterium. Classification (GTDB taxonomy): domain Bacteria; phylum Planctomycetota; class Planctomycetia; order Planctomycetales; family Planctomycetaceae; genus JAQBVJ01. Next base: position 52,771 of record JAQBVJ010000018.1, on the reverse strand, counting down.
GCGTGCTCCGCGAGGCACCCGGGCATCCGGTCATGCAGAACAATCTTGCCTGGCTGCTGGCGATGCAGAACCGACGGCTGCCGGAAGCTCTGGAGCTGATCGAAGCGACGATCACCGAACGCGGCTCGGTCCCGCAGTTGCTCGACACGCGCGGCTGCGTGCGGCTCGCGCTGGGCGAGGACGAAGAGGCGCGGCTGGATTTTGAAATGTCGGTCATGCTGGAACCGTCGCCGGACGCGTACTTCCATCTCGCCGTCGCTGAGCTGCGGCTCGACAATAAAGAGGCCGCGCGGAAGGCAATGCGGCGAGCGGAGGAACTGGGATTCCGACTGGAATTCGCGCTGCCTCTGGAACAGAAACTGGCAACCGAAGTCCGAGCCCTTTCCGATCCCTCGCTCCCTCGGGGAAAAAGTGGCCGAAGGCTGGATGAGGATGCGAAATGACGAACGCTTCGCCCGACAGCCCGTTGAAAAAGTCCGACCTGTGTAGCGGAGCGGCGCAAGCCGCCCGGTTATGCTCGGAAAAACGCACTCTAACCGGACGGCTTGCGCTGTGCCGCGACCAGATTCCACTGGCTGCCTGGGAACGATTCCGAAACAGGTTCGCGACGTCCTCCGACCTGATCGTCGCTGCGGTTGCCGGTGGAGCACTCCTGTGGTCTTACTGGCCGGTGCTGGCGGTCTTTCACGGTCGCTGGTCGACGGACCCGCAATACTCGCACGGCTTCCTGATCCCGTTGATGGCTGTCGGTCTGCTGTGGCTGCGCGACGCGCCGCGCGAGGCGACGCCGTTTCAACCGTCGTGGCTCGGGCTGCCTCTACTGGCGATGGCTCTCGGCATGCGGTTGTGGGGAGCGTGGTTTTACTTCGAGTGGCTGGAGTGGATTTCGCTCATCCCCGCAGTCGCCGGTGTCTGCCTGGCGACACTCGGCGCAAAGACATTTCGATTCGCCTGGCCGTCGATCGCGTTTCTCGTTTTCATGATTCCTCTGCCGTACCGGCTTGAGGTCTCGCTGCTGCAGCCGCTGCAGAATTTCGCAACGCAATGCGCGACGTTCGTGCTGCAGACACTCGGTCTGGCCGCTTCATCGCAGGGCAACGTCGTGTGGATCGGTGAGACAGCCGTCGGAGTCGCTCAGGCCTGCAGCGGGCTGCGCATGCTGACCGTCTTTGTGGCTCTGGCGACGGCTCTCGCGATGATCGTTGAGCGAGGCCGGTTCGACCGTGTTGCGATTCTGGCCAGCGCGATTCCGATCGCGATTGTCTGTAACGTTTTTCGAGTCACTGTCACCGCAGTCGTTTTTACTTCGGTGTCCGACGATGGATTCTGCACGAGCTTTCACGACTGGCTCGGCTGGGCCATGCCGCTGCTCGGAGTGCTGATGTTGTGGGGCGAACTGAAACTGATCGACGTGTTATTTCTGCCGGTCGAGGAGTCTTCGTCGCGTGATGAAGCCGCTCCGGATCGGCGCGCTATGGCCGGCATTTTTTGAGTCGCCGCAAAGGAGCACAAACGACGCAAAAACGATGGCGTCCTCTGGACGCACATTGGAGAAGACCTGAGCGAAGCAGAAAACACCTCATCCTGTTTTTGTGCCTTCTGCGCCTTTTTGTGGCCGCCTCTTCGGCAGCTGGACGCGAACCTGAGACTTGTCAATGAACAAGCTAACCCGCCACTTTGCCGCACCGTTGATGGCTGTCGTCCTGATTGCCGGATCGACGATCGTGCACGGTCGCTGGACTCACCGCTGGGACGATTCCGGCGAGCTCGAAACGGCAACCGCGGCGATGCAGAGTCTGCCCGACCGTTTCGGATCATGGACTCTTCTGGAAGACCTCTCAAAGAGCGATGAGGAACTCGCCGTGGCCGAGGCGAACGGTTGCCTGTTCCGGCGCTACCGAAACCGCGATACGAAAGAGGTCGTGACTGTGCTGATGCTGTGCGGCCGGCCGGGGCCGATTTCCGTTCACCCGCCGACCGCGTGCTATCGAGCTCGCGGATACCGCATGACCCGCGGGCCGATGCCGGCTTCGATCGACTCGCATGGATTCCGGCTGGCGGAGTTTCAGAACCCCGCGTCGATCACCGGAGACCGCGTCGCGATCCTCTGGGGCTGGAGTCACGACGGCGACTGGTCCTCTCCGTCGAACCCGCGAGTCGCGTTCGCCGGGCAACCGTTCCTCGAAAAACTCTACGTGACCTGGAGCCGCGACCACGACGAACGGCCACTCGATGAGAGCGTGCCGTCGGAATTTCTCGCCGAGTTTCTGCCGGTCGCCCGGACCGCGTTTCTGACAAAGTAGTTCGAGTCGCAATCCGAAACTGGTCATGCTGGTGGGTGGGCGAGGCCATCGCTGTCAACATGATGGACTGCGAGTTCCTTCGGGAAAATGGGTGGCTGGGCTCGAGCGACAGCGAGCCCCAGTGTTTCGAAAACTGGGGGCTCACTCCGTTCGACCCCAGCCACCCATCTTGCTTCTGCGTCCATCCTGTTGACAACGGTGCCTCGCCCTCTCATTTGCCTCTCGCGACACGACCTGGAAGTGATTGGCAAATCGAACTGAATTCCGAGTCGGCATCCGAATTCTCTCGCCGCTTGCCTCTTGCCCCTCGCCCCGAAGTCGTATCATCCGTCGAGTCTGATTGACCGTCCTTTGCGGAGATGCCCGTGTACGATCATGTTTATGTCGACCGACTTGTGAATCTGCTCGACCCGAGCGGCAATGTCATTTTCAACATGTCGCACGACGAGGCTGTCGAGCGGGTTGGTTCCGGCGACGCCGCGTCCGTGCGGGAAATTGACGGGCAGTTCGCGCTGCTTCACAAGAACGGCCATATCGTGAGGATGGCCCGATCGATCGGGCGGCCGATGCGTTACTTCCTCGCCAAACGTGCCGAGGGGCCGTGCTTGATCGTGGCGGAGCGGATGGACGAGATCGTTGCCGCGCTGAAAGAGGAGAGCCTTGCCGATCAGTTTCATCCGTCGTACACGCGGATGGTGCCGGCTCATCACATTACGGAAATCGCGCTGCTCGGGTGCCCGGATCCGAATCCGCAGTTGACCCGGTATTTCGATCCGCCGCGGAATTCACAAAGCACCGATCTCGATGAGATCGGACGGAATTACATCGGAGCCCTCGCGGATGAATGCTCAAAGTGGCTCGACCGGATCGACAAGCAGGATGCCGCCGCGCCGATCGGCGTGTTGTTTTCCGGCGGGATCGACAGCGGCTCGCTCTTCCTGGTGCTTTATCATTTGCTGCTGAAACGCGGAAGCAGCCCGGCTCGGCTGAAGGCGTTTACGCTTTCAGTTCAGGACGAGGCGGGCGACGGCGGGCTCAGCCCGGATGCTCAGCAGGCGGCTCGGTTTCTTGATGAGGTCGATCTGGGACTGTTCCTTGATGTCGTCTCCGTGCCGCGCAGCTCGCTCGATTTCCGCGAGACGATCCGCATCATCGAGGATTACAAACCGCTCGACGTTCAATCGGCAACGATGGCAGTTTCACTGTGCCGAGGAATCCGCGAGCGGTATCCCGACTGGAAATTCCTCGCGGACGGAGACGGCGGCGACGAGAACCTCAAAGATTATCCCATCGAGGAGAATCCGGAGCTCACGATCCGCAGCGTGCTCAATAATCAAATGCTGTACCACGAAGGCTGGGGCGTCGACGCGATCAAGCACTCCCTCACGTATTCCGGCGGGCAAAGCCGCGGCCACGTCCGCACGTCCGCTCCGGCCAGCCACTTCGACTTCAGCGGCTTCAGCCCGTTCGCCTTACCGAATGTGATCGAAGTGGCGGAAGGAATTCCGTTCATCGAGCTGACTGACTGGGACCACGCAAAACTCTACGAGCTGAAGGGCGAGGTCGTCCGCCGCGGTGTCGAGGCGGTGACGGGAATCACCATGCCGGTTTTTGAAAAGCGTCGCTTCCAGCACGGAGCCGCCGGCCAGTCGACGTTTGACGAAGTCTTTCCGGCAACCGAGCAGGTGTATCGCGACGTCTTTGCGAACGTGTTTGTCCGGTAACGGGAAAGAGGGGTCGCGCAAAGACGCGAAGCCGCAATGTGATGCCCGGACTTTGCGAACCCCGAGGCAGGGGTTGTTCCGCAGACAAAAAAGACGTCTCACGCAGAGCCGCATGAGACGCAGAGTTCAGGACGTCCATCTCTGTGTTCAGGATGTCAGTCTCTGTCGTCAGGATGTCCGGCTTTGTGATCTCCGCAGCTCTGCGTGAGATTCGTCAGGCGCACCTCAGGCGACGTCTTCTTCACGTGCCAGGCGTGGCGTCACCGCTGGCTCCACTTCGTCGGCCTGAATCAGCTCGTGCTTGAGCAGCTTTTTGTGGATTGTGTTCCGGTTCACGCCGAGGCGGTCGGCGGTTCGAGTCTGAATGTGATCGCACTCGGCGAAGGCGTGTCGAAGCAAAGCCCGCTCGACGCTGGAGATCACTCGGTGAAAAACGTGGCCGGAGTGATCGCTGGCCAGTTCACGCTGAACGAGACGATCGATCATGCGGTCGGCAAGGTCGTCGCCGTTGAAACTGCCCGCGTCGAGCATGGTGTCGACGACGATGCGTGCCCGTTCGAGAGAGATCACCGCTTCCAGACGCACCCCGGGATCGGCGTCCTGGCCATTTCGCCCGGACGCAGTTTCATTGCCGTTTGCAGGTTGGATCGACTCCTGATCCGATGAGGATTCATCGGCTGGGAGGATCTGAACAATCACACGTTTCATAGGTCCGTTCGAAGCGATGTCGCGACAGTCAGACGTGTTCCCGATTGAGCGTGCCCGTCTACTGAGCAATCGGCGGGCCGTTCGTTCGAACCGAGCAGAATTGGTCGAGGGATCTGCCGCAAAGGAGTGAAACTCGAGCCGTCTCGCCAGCCCGCAAGTTCGTCGCCCTCGCTGTCGCGCTTTGAAGTCGCACAGTTTGAAGCCCCCTCTCCCCCGAAACATCGGCGCGTTCGACTGACTTTGTAAAAATGCATCAATCGCGGATGTTTTGGGGGAGAGGGCCGGGGTGAGAAGTGTGCAACTTCAAAACTCACGCTTCGAGTTATTTCATTTTCAAGCCTGTCTCCTCGGCCCGATCGACGTGCAAACGAAAGCGGCACCAAAGCCTGGTTTCCCGGCACGGCTGCGCACTGAGGGCGGCCGGCAGAAGACGAAATCGCGTTATCCGGAAAAGAAACGGGCGAGCGCGGCAACGGCGATCAGACCGACAATCGCCGCGGCCGTCATTCCCAGTTGCTTCCATGAAACTTCGGTCGTCTCGATCTGAGCCGGTGCGATCAGCCGTTCCAGCCGACGGGATCCGTTTCGGTGGCAGTCCTTCAGCACGTCGATGATGTCCGGTCCGTGCGTTTCGGACAGGGTTTCCGCGAGCACTCCCTGCACACTTCGCGCGTTGATCGGACGGTCGTCGGAGTTCTTGCTCAGCAGACTGCGGATCAATTCGTCGAGCACTTCCGGGCAGTCGGAAACGACATTCCTCGCGGACGGCGGATCGGAATTCAAATGCTGACCGAAGATCTGCGCGAAGTTTTGCCCCTCAAACGGTGGCGCTCCGGTGACCAGTTCGAACAGCAGACAGCCCAGAGCGTACAGATCGGTCTGATAAGACACCGAACGTTCGCCGCGGATCTGCTCGGGAGACATGTACAGGTACGAGCCTACGGTGAGTCCCTGATCGGTGATCTCGACGGCTCCCGTGTCGAGCGCGATGCCGAAATCACCCAGCTTGATCAGCCCGTTTCGAGTCAGATAAATGTTGGCTGGCTTCAGATCCCGATGCACGATGCCGTGATTGTGGACGTGCTGCAAAGCCGAGCACAGCTGCCAGCCGACCTCCATCGCCTCGGCCACCGTCAGTCGGCCTCGCCGGGCGAGGACCTCTTTGAGTGTCCCGCCATCGATGACTTCCATGCTGTAAAAAAGCCGCTGGTCATCGATCCCGTGGTCGTAACACGCCACGACGTTGGGATGGTTGAGCTTCCTGAGAACCTCAATCTCCCGCTCAAACCGCAGCCGGATCGTCGGGTCCTGCGAGACCGCCGGCTGCAGAATTTTCAGGGCGACAACGCGCCGGTCCGCGCGGTCGACAGCGCGGCGGATCGTCCCGACTGTGCCGACGCCGAGCGTCTCTCCAAGGTCAAAGGATTTCAGAGTCTTGCGTGTCATGCCGGAAAAAATCGTAGCCTCGAACCGGTAATTCGGAAACGCCATTTGTCAGGCGAAGGCGAGAACAAATTGCAGGCAGCACTGCTGAGAGACGCGGCACGGATGCTGGCATTCGTAAGGCGCCTCAGCAGACTCGTCGCGAAACGCAGGGAGAAAAACCCGTGATCCCGCCGAGTTTTGCCACTTCTTCTTTTGTTCGCCAATTGGGCACGCAAATTGCGAACCGTCCACTTTGTCGAGACGCAGCGCATTTGTGAGGCAGTGCTCAGCCTTAATGCGAGTTCTCAAGCGACCCGGGAATGATCTTCCGAAACTCAATCTCCGTCCGCGCTGAGTCTGCGCCGTGGCCGCGCGGCCATCAATTCAAATTTCAACTGCAGTCGGAAAGGCAAGGAACGATGACAGGTCTTGTGACACGCTGGGGGGCTCTGCTTTCGCTGCTGACGTTTGCAGCAATCGCGTTTGCTCCAACAACATTTGTGGTGGCCCAGGAAGCGGCCCCGGTTGCTGAGCAGGAAGCTCCCCCGGAAACACCCGCACTCGCGGAAGAAGTCGCAGCCCCCGCGGAAGAAGCCCCCGCAGAAGAAGCAGCACCGGCTCCGACAGCCGAGAGCAACGCGGCCGCGATCGCAGAAAACGGCGAGAACTCCAACATCCTGTGGACCTGTATTGCCGCCTTCCTGGTCTTCTTCATGCAGGCCGGTTTCGCGATGGTCGAATCCGGTTTCACGCGAGCCAAAAACGCGTGCAACATCCTCATGAAAAACCTGATGGACTTTTCCATCGGATCGCTCGCGTTCTGGGCGGTCGGATTCGGACTGATGTTCGGCGTCACGAACGGTTACATCGGCACGAGCCTGTTCTTCTTTGACGCCACCAACGAAGCCGCCACAGCCGCTGAATTCTCGTCGGTCGGATTCGGCTGGGCCTTCCTGATTTTCCAGACGGTCTTCGCAGCAACCGCCGCGACAATCGTCAGTGGAGCGATGGCTGAGCGGACCAAATTCGTCGGCTACCTGGCCTACTCGGTCGCAATCACCGTGATCGTTTATCCGATCTTCGGCAGTTGGTGCTGGAATGGTCTCGTTGGTGGAACCGGAACCGGATGGCTCGAAGGGATGGGCTTCCTGGACTTCGCAGGTTCGACCGTCGTCCACTCGATCGGTGGCTGGGCCGCTCTCGCTGGTGCGATCGTGCTGGGTGCCCGGAAAGGCAAGTACAAAGATGGCAAGCCGCAACCGATTCCCGGACACAACATCCCGATGGCTGGCCTGGGCGTGTTTATCCTGTGGCTTGGCTGGTTCGGCTTCAACGCAGGCAGCACGACCGCTGTCGGTGCCGACATGGCCTACATCGCTGTCACGACGAACCTGTCCGCAGCCGCTGGTGCTGTGGGTGCGATGATCGTTTCCTGGATCATGTTCAAGAAGCCGGACACAAGCTTCGCTCTGAACGGTGCCCTGGCGGGTCTGGTTGCGATCACGGCTGGCTGTGACTGCATGACTCCCGCGATGGCCGCTCTGACGGGCCTGATTGGTGGCGTCCTGGTGGTCTTCTCCTGCCTGGCGATCGAGAAAGCCGGCATCGACGATCCTGTCGGAGCCGTCTCGGTTCACGGCGTCTGCGGAGCCTGGGGCACACTGGCCATCGGCATCCTCTCAACCAACGCCAGCGGAGCTCAGTTCCTGACGCAGCTCATCGGCGTGGGAGCCGCCTTCGCCTGGGCCTTCCCGGTCAGCTTCGCCATCTTCTACGTCATCAAGGTCACGATCGGCCTGCGAGCGACAGAAGAAGAAGAAGTCATCGGCCTGGACGTCAGCGAGCACGGCATGGCCGCCTACGGTGGAGTCAGCGGTGGCAGCCCCCTGCCGACCCCGCAAATGACAAGCGTGTAATTCCTGCCGGACCGTACGGAGACACTCCAGCAGGTCTACTCCAGCAGCCCCCGGAACTTCCGGGGGCTGCTTTTTTATTGGGTGAGGCCGACATCCCCACGGCAGCCTCAACCGCAGACTCGCCGGTCTACCGAGTGGAACTCGTTGCTCGCAACCAGTTTGCCGGAGGCACAAGAGGCGGCTGTGTGAGGGTTCCGGATCGCCTCTTGCCGGTGCACGACACGGGTTCAAGAACCCGTGCCACCCGAGTGTTTCTAATCCACTGCGATTCGGCGATTTCCGTACTTCGCCGTGAATTCCACGACGATGGCTTGTAATCGTGTGTCCAATCGGTCGAGTGCTTGCCTGCTGATGCGGTCCGGCACGGAACCATAATACGCCTCGGCAATGGCCTGGAGGTCCCGCGAAAACGGACGACGGATCAAACCACCAGACCAACGAACCCCGGACGACTCCCGCCACGCGAAGCGGTTAAGTTCAACGGTTGAGCTGACCGGGTGGCCGTCAATCAGCGTTCATTCGATTTCGGGCCGATCGGCTTTTCCTGTCCAGCGTTGAGTTCGGCACGACAACGACGGCTTGCGAATACTCTCCAACTGATCCAGGTTGGTGACCTGAATCCTGTAAACCATCGCCGAAGGAGTGGAAAGTTTCTTGACTGGCTCAACCGTACCTGACACCCGAAGTATCTTTCCTCGAAAGTGTTCGGCGGGATCCTCAATTCCCAACTTCAGAATCCGGGTCGCGACCTCTCTGGACACGGTCACCAAAACCTCCTGGCCGACCTTCGCTCCCGGGATTTTCGCCTTGATGATCTGAGCGTGGGAAACGTCGGGCACAAAGATGCTGTCGATGTTGAGTGTGTGGACCTCGCCGACTTCAAGCTCCACCGTGGCCTTGCCTTCGAACTGGTCTTTCAGAATCGTCTCAGGCGAGAGTGGTTTCTCTTTCTTTTCGTCCGCGGCTCCCGTCAAAGCCGAACCCACGACTGCCACAACGACAATGGCACACAGGCTCACAGCACGACTTGAAGCTGAGAACATTGGATTTCCTGGCAAGTGAGATGTGAAGCGTGGGGAACGGCCTGAATCCTATCAAGATGCCACAACAGACGTTGTAACAAGCTTGTAACACCCCTGTTTGCCGCCGGGCTGGGCCGCGGGCGGGCTCGGGAGGCCAACGGCTCGGAAGGAGCCTCGCCTCCCGCACGCCTCTCAATCATCGTTCGCGGTCACTTTTCGATGCGGTACAGGTGCGACTCGGTCCGCAGGAAGAGTGCCTGACCCGCGACCGCCGGCGAGGCCATGAAGCCTCCGTCGAGCTTGTTCTCGGCGAGCTTCTTGTATTCCGCACCGGGAGCAAGGACGGTCGTTTTGCCGGCCTGATCGAAAAAGTACATTCGCCCATCGGCGTACAACGGCGAGGCGGAAAAAGCCCCGTCGACTCGTTCTTTCCAGATCTCTTCTCCGGAAACCACATCGAGACACATGCCGATTCCCTTATCACTGATGAAGTAAATCCTGTCCTCCACAATCAGCATGGACGGCTTCGAGGGAAGCTGACCGTCTTTCGTCCACACGACGTGCGTTTTTGAAACGTCGCCGGAGCCGTCGTATTTCACCGCGACAATGCGCGGGCGGATGAAGCTTGTGGTGAGGATGCACAGGTCCTTCCAGATCAGCGGGCGAGGGACCGTCGAGAAGCCGAGCATGCCGTAACTGGCTCGCCACAGTTCGCGGCCCGAGGCAGGATCGTAGGAGTAAACCCAGTCGGCTCCCGGTGAGATGACCTGCGATCCGCGCGGGTCTTCCAGCACGGTGGCTGTTGAATAGGTTTTGCGGAACTCGGCTCGATCCGACATCGTGCCCGATCGAGAAGTCGTCCACAGCGTCTCGCCCGTTCGCTTGTCGAGACCGGCGATGAACTGCGAATCGATGCCGTCAAAGTTCAAAATGATGACGCCTTCCCACAGCGACGGCGACGCCCCCGGCCCGTTCTGATGGTCGACATGGTGGTCGGTATTTTTCCACTCGACCTTCGCCGACGCGGTGTCGACGCAGCAGGTCCCGTACGTTCCGAAGTGGCAGAACAGTTTGCCGTTCAGTTTGCCGTTTTGAATGATCGGCGAGGGCGATGCGTAACTGTTGAGCGCGTGAATCGGTTCAGGTTTCTCGACCTCAAACAGTTCGATGTTGTGTGTGATTCTGCCCGAGTCTCTGGCGACGCAGACAGCTCTCAATGAAACACGGCCGGCGATTTCCAGCCCGTTCGAATTCGGCACCTTCGAGAGAATTTCTTTTTTCTGCTCGTCGGTGAGCTTCGTCTGAACCGCCGTCGTCAGCCAGATTTCATTTCCGGAAATCACGGGTGAGGAGTGGCCGTTTCCCGGGATGGCCGCTTTCCATGCCACGTTTTCCGTTTCGCTCCACGTCAGCGGCAGCCCGGTCGCGCTGGAGTGGCCGTCGGCGCGCGGTCCCTGAAACTGTGGCCATTCATCGGCAGCCGAAAGCGGAGCGGCAACAGCCAGGATGGCAAAACACAAAGCGAAAACGGCGGCGGAAAAACGAAGCACGGCAGACCTCATCCGGTGGGAAAATGCGAAGTCGGGGGAGCTTCAGTTTAGCGAAGTCGCGAATCGAAAATCGACTTTGCAGGCCTCTCGCCAGTTGCACTTTCGAGATCCGCCAGCAAAAAAGGCCCGCCCTCACGTGAGAGCGGGCCCTTCGATCGTTATGGACCGGTGACGTGCGAAAGTCGAGTCAACTGACTGCTGGCTCGGCATCTTCCGTAACGTCCTCGGCCGGGTCCCTGCGTCGCCGGCGGAAGCCGATGACCGAGGCCATTCCGACTCCCAGCATGGCGAGCGTGCCGGGTTCAGGCACGGACGGAGGATCTCCGCACGAGCCCAACGAGGCATTGATGTCGCCGATGTGGCGACCTCGCGCATCCGAGAACCAGCCGGTCAGACTGTTGTCACGAAAGTCCGCGACCACGGTCTGGCCATGGTAGGCCTCATCAATCAGGCGTACCCGGTTTTGTCGATTCCAGACTCGACCGGAACCACCGCCGGCTCCGATCAACTGGTCGCCACTCCACGCTACGTTTTCGTAAGTCAGCTGAAAGTTGTAGCGGGTACGACGTCCAACAAGCCGGGCTGACAGTGTCAGCGTCTGCGCGTCGGAATCGTAAGCCAGAGTTCCACGGTGGATACTCAAGCCGGTCCATCGCCCGTTGGTCTCGCCCGGCAGCTTGCGAAACCAGATTCCCGAGTCACCGCAGGAATCGCCACACGAGTAGCGATTGGTCACACGGTATCGTGTGATCGAGGCCTCGACGGGCTCGCTCATCGCCACACAGGCGACCGCAGCGAGAACGAGCCCTTTCACAACAACAGGTCGAATCATTCTTTGTCTCTCCTTGTGAGGAATCGGCAGTTCGTGACAGCGCACCCTGCGCCGCAGTCAACCATGGCCTATCCGCAGGAATCGTTCCGCAGCGCGGAAGGTTATTTCACTTTCGTAGCCCGAAGCGTGAGTTTTGAGCTTCGATCAGGAAATGTTCACGAATGCGCTCCTCAGCAAGGGCATGAGATTCCGGCATGACGTGGCAGGAGTCACACACGAAGCCAGGTCCGCGGCGCTGTCCGAGCGACCGTTGCCTCACGTCAACATCGACGGAGCGAGTTCGCATCAGCCAAAGAGAATCCGCTCGACCGGCAGCTCACTGCAAACCGGCTTTCTCAGCTCGTTAAAGACGTCGCGGCACGGCGTAAGCCCGATGGCCCCAGAGTTGTGTCGGCTGATCGCTGATAGTCGCCTTTCGCTCCGCGAAAGCAGCGTTCCTTTCGCGGAGCGAAAGGCGACTATCAACACAACTCCGGGGCCATTGGGCGCAAGCCGTCCGGCCTGAGTGTGCTTTCCGCCGTGAAGACCGGGCGGCTCGCGCCGCGCCGCTATATCGATTCGACCTGTTCAGCGGCGTGCGATATGGCGGCTTCTTGAACCCGGAGGGCCGATGCTCGACACTCCAATCCGCGAGTCAGCAATCACATCTCAGGGAGTCTCATCATGGGCAAGTCCGGATCCATCAATCGTCGCGACGTTCTTTGTGCTGCCGGCGCGGCGGCCGCAGGAGCACTCGGAGGACAGGCCATGGCAGAAGAGGCAAAGGCAGCGACCAAAGGCCGCATTCGACAGTCCATCGTCTACTGGTGTTTCAAGGATCACTGGACCTTCGAAGAAACGGCAAAGCTCGCAAAGAAGCTCGGCGTGCAGAGCATCGAACTCGCCGATCCGGAACTGTGGCCGATCCTCAAGAAGTACGACCTGGAATGTGCGATCGCCGGCAGCCACAGTTTCAAAGTCGGATTCAACAACCCCGACAACTGGGAAGAGTGTATCGCGAAGGTCAAAGCAAGAATCGACGCGGCCGCTGACTTCGGCTGTAAAAACGTCATCAGCTTTACCGGCTACGCGAACGGGATTTCTGCTGAGGACGGAGCAAAGAACTGCGTCGCCGGGTTCAAAAAGGTCATCGGCTATGCGGAGAAAAAAGGCGTCAACATCTGCCTCGAGATGCTCAACACGCGAGACGACACGCACCCGATGAAAGGGCATCCTGGCTACCAGGGCGACCACACCGACTACTGCATCGACATTATTAAGAAGGTCGGTTCACCGCGAATGAAACTGCTGTTTGACATCTACCACGTCCAGATCATGGACGGAGACGTCATCCGCCGAATCAAGGCCATCCACGAATACATCGGCCACGTTCACACCGCGGGAAATCCTGGGCGAGCGGAACTCGACGCCACTCAGGAGATCAGCTACCCGGCCATCATGCAGGCGCTGGTCGATGTGAAGTACAAGGGCTTCGTCGGCCAGGAATTCATCCCGACCCGCGACCCGGTCGTCGGACTGACGGAAGCCGTCAAACTCTGCGACGTTTGAGGCCCGCTGACCTCGCTACGGAATCAGTTTGTCGTCGTCCTTGAAGATCGCCTCATTCTGAAGCGAGACGGTTTCTCCCGCCGTGGCGACGTCGATCTCCGTTGAGAAGCTCACGGTGCGAGGGCGGTCGCAGTACTCGTCGGTGCAGGCCTGGTACTTGATGTGAAGCTTGAGACTTTCACGCTGGCCGACAGCTTCGGCGGGGACTTCGAGGTCCGCGAAGATCTTGACTTCGCCCTCGTAGATCAGCAGCGGGACTCCGTCGATGATGTGCTCGGTGGGATCCGGGTATCTGATGTTGGTCAGTTTCGAGCCGAGCTTCGAGTCGACTTTGACACTGGTCGCAATCGCCTCGTCGCGATCTACCGGGTTCGGGTTGATGTGCCAGCCGGCGTCGACTTTCAACACTAACGCGATTCGCGTGGACTTGCCGGGGACAAGCTTCGGCGCACTCAGGAACGCACCGGCGGTCATCTTGTCTTTCTTCGGAGTGGCCGTTGTGGCGGGCGAAGCTTCACCAGGCTTCGGGCCGGGTTTCGGCGGTTCTGTCCCCGGTGGCGGTTGATTCGGATCCGGAAGTTTGCCTTCCGGCAACGACCGGCGAGGCGTCCTCTCGATCAGCGGGCGGAAGTCAGGATCGTCCAGGTACTCGCTCATTGCGATGGCCATATTCGTCATGCCTCGCGGGTTTTTCTGCATCGCCGGTGAGAACAGTTCCAGAATATCCTTCGCCTTCTCACGGTACGTCGGATCGCCGGTCAGTGAGGCAAGTCGGATCAGGTTGCGCACGCTGACGCTGTTTCCCGATGGCAGGACTGAGTCCCAGGCGTTCTTTGTTCGAGCCAGCAGTTCCTCATGATGATGCGCGGTGAAGAAAAATCCCCCGCCCGCTTCATCCCAGAACATTTTCAGCTGATCGTCAGTCAGCCGTCTCGCCGCGTTGAGCCACCGCTGCCCCCGCTCCGGATCGCTGGGGTTTCGAGTTGCCTCGTGCAGAACCAGCAGACTCTCGACCAGGAAGGCATAGTCATCCAGGTAGGCGTTGAGTTTTGCCTGATCGGCGCGGAATGTTCGAAGGAGGCGGCCCTCTTCGTCACGCATTTTCGTCACGATAAACAACGCGGCCTCTTCGGCAGCAGTGATGTAGTCACTTCTGTTAAACAGCATCCCGGCGCGGGCCATTGAGCTGATCATCAGTCCGTTCCAGGCGGTCAGGATTTTGTCGTCTTTGAAGGGTGCCTCGCGCTTGTTGCGAGCGTCCAGCAGCAGCCGTTTCGCGTCGTAAAGTCGAGCCGAAAACTCCCGCGGCGGAATCCGCTCATCAGTCATCACTCGCTGCAGGGGCCGAGGCAGATGCAGCACGTAGCCATGCTCGAAATCGTTCGGCTCTTCGAATCCGTAAACCCGCATGAAGAGTGGCGCCGCCGGTCCGAGCGTTTCTTCCACCTCGGCCTTTGACCACACGTAGTACTCGCCCTCGATCGCGTTCGTTTCCGCATCAAGGGCCGAGTGGAACGCTCCGTTTTTGTCCCGCATGGACGTCAGCACGAACCCCAGAATCTCCTCGACAACGACGCGGTATTCGTCGTTCTTCGTGGCCCGCCAGGCTTCGGTATAAACGCTGGCCAGCTGAGCGTTGTCATAGAGCATTTTTTCGAAGTGCGGCACCAGCCACTTTCGGTCGGTGCTGTAGCGATGAAATCCTCCGCCCAGGTGATCGCGAATTCCGCCGGCGGCCATTGCGTCGAGCGAGCCAAAGAGTGCCTGCGAAGTCTCCTTCGACTTGTTCCGCTCGCGCATTTCGTACTGCAGCAGCGCGAGCTTGGTCGGCACGGGGAACTTCGGAGCGTCCGGCCGCTCGAGCCGGAAATCGAGTCCGCCGAATTCGACATCGTGACTCTGCACGACAGATCGCGTCACGGTCTCGACCAGTTCGCGAGTGATCTCCGCCTTCACGACAGAGAAGGCCGGCTTCATCTCGGTGCGGACGATCCGGGCGATCGTCTCGGCACCCTCTTCGACTTCTTCCCGGCGATTCTTCCAGACGTCGACGATTCGCTCGCCGATGTCGGGAAAGCTGGCTCGACCGTCTTTCGCTTCGGGCGGGAAATAGGTTCCGCCCGCGATTGGTTTGCCTTCCGGCGTGAGAAACAACGACAGCGGCCAGCCACCGCCCTGGCGAGAACCGGCCAGGCTGAAGTAGACCTGAAGCGAGGTCATGTAAATGTCGTCGACATCCGGCCGTTCCTCTCGGTCGACTTTGATGTTCACAAAGCTGTCGTTCATGAACTTCGCAATTTCCTCGTTCTCAAAAACGAGCCGCTCCATGACGTGGCACCAGTAGCAACTGCTGTAGCCGATCGAGAGGAAGATTGGCTTGTCTTCCTTCTTCGCTTTCTCAAACGCCTCCGGACCCCACGGGTACCAGTCGACCGGGTTGTGAGCGTGCAGGAGCAGGTACGGACTCGTCTCTCTGGCGAGGCGATTTGTGTTCTTCGTTTTTTGACCGGCCGGTTTCGCGCCGCTCGGCTTTGCTTCGTCAGGCTCGTTTCCCGGCGCGGGATCAGCATCGTCAGCAGGAGCGGCCGCTGTCTCTTGAAGAGACGCCGGAACGAACTCGGCTCGCGGAGTCGAGACGGTCGGCTCCGTCGGAAACGAACTCGACGCCTCGCCCAGCGAGGTCTCGCCCAGCAACGTTGGCGGAGCCGTCTCGACGGGTTCAATCGGTTCCTGCTGACAGCCGCTCAGCAGAAGGAACAGGACGAGAGCGGGCAGCGCGACAGACATCGCGCGGCGCGTCAGCAAGGCGGTTTGAAAACGAGCGGTCATTCGGATGACTCCATTCCGGCGAGCGTGGGGATTCCACGGCCGAAGTGTACTGGCGACTCCAGCTTCCCCCAACGACGGATTGGCTTCGCGAAGAGAATCCGGCAGGGCGAACCGGCGAATACGACGACTCCGGTTTAAGAAAACCGCAAGGCGGCGCGACAGCTTAAGCCGTGATGGCATGCCCGATGGCCGAACCTGAAGCGACGGGAATGGTCGGTTCTGCCAGCGCTTTGTCAAAGCGGAATTTACGGGTTGCAGTTTCAGTGGCGTAAGCTTCCAGCTTGCGATGGTCGGTTGCAGACTATCGGCAAGCAGAATGCTTACCCCACCATTCAGTCCGATAGAGCGTTAGAAGCGGCATCCGGCGGCAGGCCTGTTGAACCGCTTCGTAATCGGAGTTCTCCATGAGCAACTGTGGCAAGGAAGTGTCCGAGTCGGCAACAACCTGCCCGCACTGCCGGACCCGCTTTGACTACGTCGAAAACGCTGACGGGTCACGGACCAATCTGCCTGGTGGCCGTGCCGGAGGCATTCGTGCAGCCGTGTTCGTGATCATGGCACTTGGCGGCGGAGCCCTGAAATTCTTCCGGCGAAAATAATCGCCTGCTGAAATGGGCAGAGGGACGGTCTGCTTTGCCGACGGATGCTTATGCGACTTTACCGAGGTTGAAGTATCGCCCTTGTGATGAGGCCATTTGGCTCAGCGATTCCGTTGCCTCGAAGCGTTTGCCGAGGTTCGTGTACGTCTCCAGTTTCTTGAGGATCGCGTCCGGGCCCTCGGTGTCGCACCAGTGCAGGATTCCGCCGCGGAAGGCCGGGAAGCCGATGCCCAGCAGTAGCCCAAGGTCGACATGAGCCGGCTCGGAAACGATGCCGTCTTCCAGGACGCGGGTCGCCTCAAGGAGCATCGGCAGGAAGAGCCGCTCGGTGATTTCCGTGGGCGTGAACTCGCGCGAGTCGGTCCGGTGTTTTTCGAGGATCGCCGCAAAGTCCGGGTCGGCGGACGGCTTGCCTTTCGGGCCGGCGTAAGAGCGGAAGCCGGATCCGCTTTTCTTGCCAAGCCGTCCGGCAGCCACGACGTCCGCCAGGATCGGGCTCATGTTGGCCCGGTCCGAGTACGCTGAAGCGACGACCTGTCCGGCGAACAAGGCCACATCGGTTCCGACCAGGTCGTGCAGAGCCAGCGGGCCCATCGGCATGCCGAACTTCGTCGCGGCTTTATCGATCGCGTCCATCGACGCGCCTTCGCACAGCAGCAGCAGCGACTCATTCATGTAGGGCAGCAGAACGCGGTTCACCAGAAAGCCCGGGCAGTCCTTCATGACGATCGGTGTTTTGCCGATCCGCTTTGAAAGTGTGACGACGGTTTCGACGGTTTCGTCGTCGGTCTTTTCGCCGCGAATCACCTCAACCAGCTGCATCCGGTCGACCGGGTAGAAAAAGTGCATTCCGACAAAGCGTTCCGGATGAGCGGTCGACTCAGCCATGCGGGTGATGGAAATTGTCGAAGTATTACTCGCCAGGATCGCTCCCTCTTTCATCACCGGGGCGAGTTCTTTGTACGCGGCCGTTTTGAATTTCTCGTTCTCAGTGATCGCCTCGACGACGACATCGCAACTGGAGAACGCGTCCTTCGATGTTGAGGTGCTCAGCAGAGCCAGCATGTCGGCGAGTTCGCTCGCGGTGGCACGACCGATCTGCATCCGCGACTCGATCACTTTCCGTGCGGCAGCCAGTCCCCAGCCGATTCGTTGATCGTCCACGTCGACCATCGTCGCCGGGATGCCGCGCCGACAGTGAGCTGTCGCGATGCCTGCTCCCATTTGACCGGTGCCCAGAACGCCGACTCGTGAAACGTCTCTCGGAGTCGCTCCCGTTCCGCCGAAGCCGGGGTCCTTCCCGACCTGATTGTTCATGAAGAAAACTCCGATCAGATTCGCAGACACCGTCGAGCCGACGACGTCCAGCGAGACTTCTCGTTCAATCTTCAGTCCTTCTTCGAGCGGCCGATTGACGCCCTCTTTCATCGCTCGCAGGGCTGCCATCGGTGCCGGGTACTGCCCCTTCGTTTTGCCGAAGACCGCTCCCTCAGCCACGGCAAACGCCATCGCCAACTGGTCGGCACTCAGCCCGAGCGGCTGGGATCGCTTCTCGCGGTTCTGATTCCAGAGGTCGTTTTCGCGCAGCAGACCGATGACGCGTCGCCCCGCGTCAATGAGTCTTTCGGCGGGCACAGCATCGAACGCGACGCCCTTCTGAACACACTCGGCCGGGCCGAGCGGTTTGCCGGACGTGATGACCTCGATGGCTCCGTTGATGCCGATCAGCCGAGGCAGCCGCTGCGTGCCGCCCCAGCCGGGAATGAGACCGACGTTGACTTCCGGCAGAGCGATCTTCGTTTTGCCGTTTGAGACGATCCGCTCGTCGCAGGACAGGATCAGTTCCGTGCCGCCGCCCATGCACGCGCCATCGACGAGTGCGACCGTCGGAAATGGCAGGTGGCTGAGCCGGCTGAACAACGCGTGCCCGGCTCCGACCGCCTCGAGCACCTCATCACGAGTGGCCGTCGCCAGTGCTCCGAGCTCGTTCAAATCGGCACCGGCAATGAACTGTCCCGGCTTCCCACTGATCAGCAGCAGCCCGTTCAGGTCGCCGCGTTTTTCCAGCTCGGTCACGTGGCCGGCGAGCTCTTCCATAATCGCCCGGCCCAGCGTGTTGACCGGCCGTCCCGGCGTGTCGAATGTCAGCAGGCCAATCTGGCCATCCAGTTCCTCAAAACAAAACACGCTCATGACGAATCCTTTCCTGGTGACTCCTGCCGCGATCGAGCTCAGCGAAAACTGTCGGAGATTGTACCAACCAGCAAGACCGCGTCACGGTGGATCTGGTCGTTTGCCTTGTTGATGGTCGGCCTCCAAATAAAAAAGCCTGCCACCGAAGTGACAGGCCTCTCAAGTTTCGAATCAGCGTTGACCCTCAGAATCCGTTCTGCAACTGGTTCTGCTGCATCTGCTGGACAAACTTCTGGATCTCCATGAAGCCTTTAAACATTTTGATCGGCAGAGCGGTCTTGGCTCGCAGACCGTCCGGTTCGGTTCCGACGGAGATGACCAGATAGCTGACCGGAATCTTGATCTTCGCGATTTCTTCGGTCGGGAGCGGAATGGGCAGCATTCCACTTTTGCCGGCGGCCACAGCGCCTTTCAGAAGGAAGTTCGGCAGGTCAATCATCGCGACGAGGTTGGATTTGCCAAGCGCCAGTTTTCGCGCATCGACAACGGCTCCACTGGTTGCGGCAGGACCTTCCAGGCTCGCGAGAGTTGCCTTCATGGTGTCCTGTCCGCCGCCAGCCGTCTGAATCATCAGGCTGTCTGTTGAGACGACTCGCTGAGTCGCTCCTTCTTTACCATAAAACAAATCCATCATCTGCTGGCTGATCCCCAGCGGATCCGCCTCTGGTGAGAACTCCTGCTTGACCGTCACAAGGTCGGCTTTGTGCTTCCCGTAGGTCTCGGCATCTTCTTTAACGGTGATTTCCTGTTTGATGCCAGGGCTGCTGATCGCACCAAGTTTCGAGAAGTCCCGGACGAGACTGCGAAGCTTCGACGCCGGCGTGGCTTCGGTGACAGAGACCGTCCTGAGAATGCCGTCGTCGCCTTCTGTGTTCAGTCCGAACGCTGTGACGACCGAACCGAATTTGACCTCTTCCAGTGATTTGGAAACTATTTCCAGCTGTTTTGCTGCGTCCTCATTTCCGTCCATGATCGAAACAGCCAGGCCCAGGCCCCACTTAATGAAGCCGCTCATGTCCATGTCCAAAGCCACGTAGCCGAGCTCACCCTGCGGCACCTTGCCAAGCAGTGCGAGTTCACTGCCCGGGTTGGCTGCGAGGAACTTCGAGCTGTCAGAACCGGCTTTCACCAGCAGAAGTTCGTCAATCGTCAGTGCTTCCTCGCCGAACGTGACTCCGGCCGCGAACGCATCGGCATCACGAACGGCCTGCAGTGCGGTCTTTCCGAACGTCTGAATCATCTCTCGCAGGGCTTTTGCGTTGACTCCTGGAGGAGCCTGAGATTCGTCGAAGTTCTCCAGGCCGCGTGCGAGTTCGTCTTCCGCCTTGTCCAGTTCTTCGGCGTACGCGCCGGTCAGAGTCGCGATGTTGACGAAGATCGAGATGTCATTTTCGTTGAACAGGCCACCCGCCCGTCGTCCGAGGTTCAAGGACTTTGCCTTCCCATCGATGCACGCCTGCGACTTTTTGGTGGCGGCCGGGTTCATCGAGTACGCCACCCAATCCCCTTTGACGGCGTAAGTGAATCCTGGTCCGACGGCTTCCTTCATCGCGTCGGAATCGGTTGATGGGACGACGAAGACGACATCGGGCTCCCCGTCTTTTTTCGGGAAGGCGGCCACGTACCAGTCGTTTTTCAGATCGACTCCACCGAGCGTCGGATTGGAAATCGCGATCCCCAGCGCCGGAGCCTGTCCCTGGACGAGGAAGCCGATTCCCGGCTGAATCTGATTTGCGAAGTTTCCGACTTTCGCGATCGTGCCCTCAGGACTTTTCAGCCGCACGACAATGGCCGCGTCACTGGGAATAAGATCGAGCGGTCCGTCGGCAATCGCCTGAACGGTGGAGAATAAAGTGGCAATCACCGCGAGACTGGCGGCAAAAGGACGAAGCATAAGCATGGGTGGATTCCTCAGCAGAAGGTGATACCGGCCGGATTGACGAGCGGTCCGCGAAATG
Organism: Planctomycetota bacterium; assembly: GCA_027623235.1. Taxonomy (GTDB): domain Bacteria; phylum Planctomycetota; class Planctomycetia; order Planctomycetales; family Planctomycetaceae; genus JAQBVJ01. The sequence continues at coordinate 32,164 of JAQBVJ010000018.1, read as the reverse complement.
CGCTCCGCATTTCTGGTCTGACCTGACAAACCGCAAACTGCGACCATCGGCGGAGTATAGCGGCCGGAAAACAAAAAGAATCTCTGGCAACGCAATTTGACTCGCCACAATGCGGGCCTATGTTTGCCCGACTTTCGCGGAGAACCCGTCGTCAACCGACCGTACTCATCCAAAGGGGTGCCGGTTTCGGCTCACGACAATTTTGAGGCGTGACAGGGAGAGCTTGGAGCTTGAGGGGACCCTGTCGCGTCTTTTTTTTTGTACGCACTGCGTGGCTGTGTTGAGAGCCCTCTTGTGTCGGTCGACCGCCGCTCGCTCGGTTGAGTCACCGGCAGGACGCGCCTGACGCGCCTGACTCGGCGCACCCCCACGGCGAAATTCGACCAGCCAGAACGCCCGGAACTGGCGAGATTTGCGGATTGTGCTGATCCTGAGGCCTCGGCCAGGTCGAATGATCACTCAGAGGCTCGCGTTGCGCGACCACTCTACCGGCGTGCGCAGGTTCGACAGCCGCGATCTCACTTCAACTGGGCGATCGCGACCGACGTCCAGCGTGATTCACCTTCAGGATGGAGCCTGACTGTGGTTTCTCAAGGCAAAGCAGCGGTTTCGCAAAACAAGGCGGCAGCGGAAAATCTCCACGCGGCCCCGCGAGTCCTCGCGTGTGGCGCGGCACTGATTCTTGTTGCCTCAGTGACGACTTTCGGGCTGATTCGCGTGAATCAGCAGCGACCGCAGCTTGCCTCAGAAATCGTTCCCCACGCTGATGGACGACCGACGGCTGACGGAACGCGCGAAAACGATCTGGCTGACACGGGACGCAGACCGCACTCAACGAGCCATTTCTCTCAACAAGAGAACTCCGCGCAGAACTTTGCTCCGCCCGCTCCGTCGGCCAGTGTGCCAGATGTCTGGCCGAGTTCGGTGGGGCCGGGAGGCGGAACCTCGTCGGAACTGTCACCGTACAATTCCGCGATGCGCTGGGCCGGCTCGGAGTCAGTCCTCGCCAGTGCCCGAGGAACGGGCGACGCTCGGCTGGAGCGGATCGAACGTCAGCTCAGCCAGGTTCTGCAAAACGTCGATCAATCCAAAGCGACCCTCGCCAACTCGTCACCAATGCGGCAGGCTGCCTCGACGGCTCCCGCAGCGATCCCGGCCACAATCCCCGCTTCCCTCGCCGCCGCCGTCGCCGAGTCGGCACGGGCGGCCGCCAACGAATCCGAAATCCGCCGCGAGCTGTCCGACCTTCGCGTGACGAGTGAGGTCGAACTGCGCGAACTCAGGCAGAAACTCGCGGGACTCAGCGAGCAACAGAAGCAAATGCAGAAGTCGCTTCGAAAGAAGCCGATGAGCAGACTGGATGAGACGCCCTCGGCGCGACACAGCCCCGCTGCTCCGGTCGCGACCCCACCGGAAGCGTCACCCGGACTGGCGACAACACAGCCCACGACAAAAACACAGCCCACGACAAAAACACAGCCCACGACAAAAACACAGCCAACGGCAAACCCGGCGAACGATCCCGCCGAGACAACCCTGCCACCGCCGCCTTCCTTCGCAGCACCGCCGAAATCGTCGGAACCGCTGCCTGCCGAAGAAGCCGACGAGATTCCATCCGGCGTCACCGTCGTGTCGGAACTGCCGCTGCGAGTCAGCGTGCACACCCGATCGACAAGTCTCAGTCAACTCCTGGCTGAGTTTGCGAAAGCGACCGGCAGTGGTCTGGTGATTTCAACGGACGTCGACCAGGAAATTCAGGCGATCTCGCTGAGTGAGATCGCGCCGCAGATTCTGTTTGATCTGCTCTGCCAGAATCAGAACTTTGAAATTCAGTACGAGGCAAAGCGAGTCGAACTGCGATCGCGAAAGAAGATCCCTGCCACTGGAGAATCGGCAACAGGCCTCGCCGCGCTCAACGCCGCTCAGCTTGAAACTGAAACACGCCGTGAAACTGAAACGCAGCGTGAAACTGGAGCACCGTTTAAATCTGAGACGCCGCCCGCCACGCCACCAGAGTTCGATGCGTCGCCGATCTCGACGCCGAGTGACGACTCAAGGCCGAGCGTGCAGAAGGAACCGTCGGATCCGATGCCGCTGCTCGGCGAGCCGGCACTCAAAGATTCGGTGGCAGCCAGAGTCACAAACCCGATGAACTCAGTGCCGCAGCCGGTTTCAATTCCGGGCTCCGCGAGCCTCAACCTTTCCGAACCGATACCCGCTCCCGCATCGACGTATCCCATGCCGGAACTGCCTGCGACGATCGATGAGAACTCGCAGTCTGCCGGCGTAACGTCTCCCGGCTTCGACAATCGGACTCCGACAATCCCGACGCCGGCCGAACTTCCGCGAGAGCTCACGGAACCGGCAGTGAGCACAGCGTCGTCCCGCAACAGGTTGTCCGGCAGATCCACGATCGCGGCAGCTCCGACTCCGGCGACCGCTTTACGCGGAAAGCAGACCTATCGTCTGAACGCGACGGTCCTGCATCTGGTCGCGACGGAACAACAGAATGTCCAGCCGATGAGTTTCGAGCCGATCCGGCTTCACGGATCCCGAACTCCCGGCCACCAGTCGGCCGCTCAGCAGGTCGCCGATCAGGCGGCAAAGCTGGGTCGCACGACGCCCGTTTCCGACGCGTCGGTTTCGCTGGTCGAGGGGCAATCGGCGCGACTGAAAATTGGCTGGCTGTGTCTGCACTGCAACGACGAATCCGGCGTGGCTGCGGGAGACGATTTGCGAGTCACACTGGAGCGAACAGAATTCGGCCAACCGAGACTGATCGTCAATGGCCTCGCCGCAAATTCGGATACCTCGCTGACGACACTCGACACGCTTCAGGCTGACATGGCCCACGGTCAGTCGATGCTGATCACCGAGGCTGGCACCGGCGGGAATGTCTCGCTCCGCGACGATTCCTCGAAGCTGGCCCGACTGCCGTTCATCGGCCGCGCGTTTCGAAAATCGAAACAGATTCACCAGACCGCGCAGCGGCTCATCGTGCTGACAGCGACTCCGATCGGGCTGGACGAAGCCACGTTGGAAACAGTCGCCAGCCAGCAGGAATCCGTAACAGGTCCGTCGGCCGAGCCCGCTTCGTATTCTGAACCGCTGGAAACGACAGCTCCCGTCGAACCGCCGGTGGTCAAAGACCGGATGGCTCAAATCTTCGCACGGTCTGAGAATCGCGACCGGGAGAATTCGACGATCTCCGATCCGCGAGTCCCCGGCGCCAACCCGGCACTGGCTGCCGAAGTCACGATTCCTCATCGAAGCTCGCACCAGCCACGAAAACCTCACTGCAAGCATTGTGAATCCACCGTGCGATCGCTGCCTCAACTTCAAACTCTCATCGCAGATCGCGACGCAGAACGGGGCAACGCCTCTGCGAAACCCGAGCGTCTGTTTCTGGAAGCGAGGCCGGTTGCGTTTGAGGCGGAACCGATCATCCGTGAAGTCGAACCAGTCAAAGCTGCCGCGCCAATGATCGACCTGCCACTTCCAGCCAGCTTCTGAAAACCCAGGGCCGCAGGTCAGGCGCAGCCTTCATGACTCGGAGAGATCCCAGTTTCAGCGTGGCTCGCCACACATTCCCGGAGCAGTCTCATGACGCGTCGCGACAGACTTCGCAACCCGCTCGGGCTCGCTGCTGCGGTCGCGACTTTGGCTCTGTCAGGCATCGGCTGTGAGTCGATTCCGAATTCCGGGCAGGCGATCGGTTCGTGGTCCCGACCAGGTCCTCGTCAGGTGGAAGCGCTCACAGCAGATTCTCCAGAACTGGGTGCCGTTCCTGAGGCGCGGCAGCACTTGTCTGCAAGCCGGCTTGCAGAAGCGAAGTTGCGACTCAGTGAGCATCTGAAGACGGCTCCGCAGGACACGGCAGCCATCGAACTGCTCACAGAAGTCGCGTTGTTGAGCAGGGACTGGCGGCTGCATCGTGACTCGCTGCTGCAACTCGCCGAGCTTCATTCAGACTCCGGCGTGATCCTGAATCGAACCGGACTCCAGTTGATGCAGTCCGCGCGGCTGCAACTGGCCGATCGTGGTGACTCGCCCCAGGCGGCAGTGGACATCCAGCGGCAGGCCGATGAGACCGCGCGGAACGGGCTTCAACTTCTGCACCAGGCAGTCAATCGTGATCCGCGTAACGTCCGCTTCGCACAGGACCTGGCCGGAGCGCTCGTCGACCGGAGTCAGCATGCCGAGGCGGACGCGGTTCTCGCTGCGGCGATGCTGCGAAATCCGGCGGACCAGACGCTGCCGATCACTGCCGCCCGCTTTTACGAAGGAATTGGAAACTGGCGTCGAGCGGTCGTTTGTTACGACACCGCACTGCGAAACAGTCCGGGCAGCCGACTGTGGCTGCGAAACCGGGCGATGTGCCACTACCGGCAACGGGAGCTCGCCAAAGCTGAGGCCGACTTCACCGACGCGCTTCGAGGCACGCCCGTTGACGGACAACTCGCGGAGTACATCGCGTGGGGCGACTCGTGTCTGAACACGGGACAAGTCGACAAGGCCCAGGGAATTTTCGACTGCATCGTGCGAGAAGAGAAGTTCCGAACCGCCGATCTGGAGTTACTCCGCAGCGTTTGCCGCGTCCAGCAGGGACAGTTGTCAGAGGCCGCGGCGATTCTCACACGAGCGTTGTCCGACTGGCCGGAACACCGCGACCTCCAGGAGATGGCCTCACGTTTGCCCGCGTCCGCGGCACCGGCCCCGGCGATCCTGCCCGAAACCGCGCAGATCGAGCCGGTTCTCGCGACCAGCAACATCGCGTTGTGAGCGGCAGAACCCGATCGCCACGCGGCCTGGCTCCGGCATTTCGCGAGAGAGACTGTTCCTGAGTCCTCGCCCCAGGCTACGGTTTCCGCAGAAGCTGAGCAGCCTCAGCGCTGCGCATTCCCAGAATGCAATTCCAACAGAATCCCCTCCACGGAATCGCGAAACGCCATGAGCACCGCTTCCTCAAAATCGGACGACGGCAACCCGCAGTCGATCGTCGTGCATGTTCAGTCGCCGGGCATACTTCGCAGCTGCCTGATGAGAATTGTTTTCGCAGCGCTGGCGATCTCCGTCCTCACCAATTTCTTCCTCCTCGGAACCGGTGAGTCGATTGAAGGCAAAAGTCAGGAAACGTTCGTGTCCGGCGACAAATCGGCCGACGTCAAAATCGCGATTATTCCGATCGTCGGCACGATCATGCCCCCCTTCACCGAACGCGTGCTGGCAATGATTAAGCACGCCAGCGAGGACGACGACGTCAAGGGCGTCATCCTGTCGATCGACAGTCCGGGTGGCCTCGTTGCGGACAGCCATCAGATGTACCACCGGCTGAAACTGCTGGCCGCGAAGAAACCGATTTATGTTTCAATGAAGAGGATCTGTGCGTCGGGAGGCGTGTACGCGGCGATGGGAATTGGCGAGAGCGGAAAGATTTTCGCCGAACCAACGACCTGGACCGGCTCGATCGGCGTCATCATTCCGCGCTACGATTTCACCGGGCTCGGTGAGAAATTCGGAGTCGCGTCGGACTCGCTGACGACGGGCGAATTCAAAGACTCGCTCAACCCGTTGAAACCTGTCACTGATCGGGAACGGGAAGTCTGGGGCGAGATCCTCGAAGATTCGTTTGCCCGATTCGTCAAGATTGTCGCCGAAGGCCGAAAGGGGCTCGACGAGGAAACCGTCCGCACCAGACTCGCCACGGGCCAGATTTTCACCGCGGACCAGGCGGTGGCGAACGGACTGATCGACGACATCAAATTTCAAGATGAGGTCATCGAGATACTCCAGAAGGATCTCGCTCTCACGAAAGTTCGCGTGATCAAGTACGGCTTCATACCCACGACACTGGAACTGTTGCTTGGCAGCGCACAGGCTCGGCAGCCACAGGATCCGCTCAAAACACTGTTCGACAACAACGTCCCGCGGGCGATGTACTACTTCGGGTGGGGTCCAGGTCTGGGACAGCCGCGCCTGGGCGATGCCGGGCTGCTCCATTAGGGAGCGTTCGAAGTTCCGGCTCCGAAAGGCGTCAGAATGACACCGGAAAAAGGCATCCGCTACGAAGGCCGATTTCTCCGCATGGTGGCTCGCGGCCAGTGGGAGTACGTCGAGCGGCAGAACACGACCGGCGTCGTTGCGATCCTCGCGGTGACGGAGGATGACCGGATTCTGCTTGTCGAGCAGTTTCGCCCGCCGGTCGACACGACCGTCATCGAAATCCCGGCCGGACTCGCCGGCGATATCCCCGGTGAGGAACACGAAGCGCTGGCAACGGCCGCGTCGCGTGAGCTTCTGGAAGAAACCGGGTACGAAGCGGGAGGAATGAGTTTCCTCGCAGCCGGCCCCTCGTCGGCCGGCCTCACTGACGAGTGCATTTCGTTTTTCGAAGCGACCAATCTAAGGCGGATCGGCCCCGGCGGAAGCGACTCGTCCGAGTCGATCACGGTACACGAAATTCCGCTGTCTGAATTGCGAAGCTGGCTTCACAGCCGTGTCGAAAACGGAGCGATGGTCGATCCCAGAATCTACGCGGCACTCGCGATGGCCGGCCGGACTATTCGATAAAATCCCACGCAGAGGGAGTTTTTCTGTCGCTGCGGCTCTGCGTGAAATCTGATTCAGAACTCTTTCCGACCCCTCGCTACGCACATCTTTTCGACACGTGTTGACAGCCCGCCGTCAGATTCTCGAACCAGATTTGGCGGGTTCTTCCGCGAAAAATCAACGTCCCGAAAATGCTCTCCACAAAGACACTTGTTTGGGTTTGACAGAATGCCCGGCACCGGTAGGATCGCGGCTCGAGTGAGTGACAGGAGTCAGTTCCGGGTGGTGCCTGAACAACCGGCTCCAATTTTCTCTGGATCAAATCGCATTCTCTTTTCTGAGAGATTCAAACGCCGGTAACGGAGTGACTGTCGACTTGTCCCATCGGTCGGCGGGCTGGTTCCTGCTTTCGCGTGACATCATTTTGTCGGTGCGAATTCCTGGAAGCTTTCCCGCCGGAGAGGATCCGATCACGGGCGGTTCGCCGGCTTCACAGCGCCGCGTGATGGATCGCACAGGACGGCGACGTCCTGCCTGGAAGGGGTGTGCAGCAGGGGTCGCACGATGCAGCCCGATTTTCTCGCGGTGGCGCAGGCTGGTGGACAACACAGCTTCGCGCGAGAGCTGACAATTCAATTTGAAGAACCTCATTCGGAGGAACCGGGCCAGTCGATGGATCCCGGGGCGATGGATCCCGGGGCGATGGATCCCGGGGCGATGGATCCCGGGGCGATGGATCCCGGGGCGATGGATCCCGGGGCGATGGATCCCGGGGCGATGGATCCCGGAGAGACTCCGGATGCGGACTGCGCAGCGCAGAATTCCTCCAGTGCCGGGCCGGTTCGCCGGCTCGCAGAGATTCGCAAAGCACTTCAGAGAGAGATCGGCGAACGTAACTTCCGTCACTGGTTTGCGGACCGCACCTCGATCACCCTCGACGGAAGCACTGTTCGAGTGGGCGTCGCTGGTTCGTTTCTGCTGACCTGGATGCAGCGTCGATTCACGGCGAACGTGTTGACTGCCGTCCGCAATGCAAATCCCGGTGGGGCAAATCCCGGTGGGATTGTCGAGTGGCACGTCGTCGCACAGCCTGGAACGTTGCCGCTTTCCGACGACGATGCCGAAGCACGCCCTCCCGCCGAGCCCGGTTCTGGACACAGCATCTCGGAGCCTGCGTCTGCGGTCTCGGACAGCAGTTCTGAAGACGGTTCGGAGAACTCCGGCCTGTGCGTTTCACCGCTCGATAGAAAAACAGAATCACCGCGAACAGCAAATTCCTGTTCACCCTCGGCGGATCGATCCGGCAATTCGCACGAGCTTCGCCGTTTTCGCGACCTTGGGGAGTTCGTCGCCGGACCGTGCAACGAACTCGCCCTGACCGCCGCAAAGCAGGTCGCACTGGAACCCGGAGGGCGGTACAGCCCGCTGTTTCTCCATGGGGGAGTCGGCACCGGCAAGACGCATCTTGCCGAAGGAATCTACCGCGAGGTCCGACGGAAACATCCGGAACTGCGGACTGTCTTCATGACGTCAGAGCAGTTTACGAATCAGTTTACGAGTGCTCTGCGGTCGCACACGCTCCCCGCGTTCCGGCAGCGGTTCCGGTCAGTCGACGTGCTGATTATCGACGACGTCGGGTTTCTCGGCGGGAAGCGAGTCATCCAGGAAGAATTTCTGCACACGTTCAAACAGTTGGAAAGTCACGGCCGCCAACTGGTCGTCACCTGCGACACTCACCCGCGACTGATGACCGGGGCCAGCGAGGAACTGATCAGCCGGTTTCTCTGTGGCCTGGTCTGCCGCCTGGAAAATCCGGATGCCGAAACGCGACGGCGGATCGTCCAGGCGCGCACGCAGACGCTCGCTGTCGAATTTGACGAAGCGGCCCTCGACTACATCTCCCGCCGCTGCGTGTCGAGCATCCGGGAGCTCGAAGGCGCGTTGAACACGCTGGCAACCTGGCACTCCATGACGGGTCGCCGGGTCACACTCAACGCCGCAAAAACAGTTCTCGCCGACCTCGAACGTGACTGTGTGAGAGCCGTGAAGCTTCCGGAAATCGAAGCCGCCGTTTCGCAGCTCTTCGCGCTGCAACGGAGCGATCTGAAATCCGGACGTCGAACGAAATCCGTGACGCAGCCGAGAATGCTCGCCATGTTCCTCGCGCGACGCCACACCCAGGCCGCGTACAAAGAGATCGGGGAGTTCTTTGGCGGCCGGAATCACAGCACGGTCATCGCCGCCGAAAAGAAAGTCGAGGGCTGGCTGCAGTCCAACGAAGAGCTGAAAATCGGCGGCCGATCCTGGCAACTGAGCGACCTTGTCGAGACGCTCGAACAGCAGCTCATGGCGGGCTGAGCATCGCGACGCAACCGGGCATAGACGCACGTCACCGCGCCATCGCCTTTCCGGCAGTCCCGGCTTTCGCTCAGTCCGGTACGCTCCCCTCGCTCCAGCCGCGGGCAGATTTGACAGGAAACGAACGAGGTTCCGGCAGTCCTGGTCGAAGCGATTTTCGTGTTGGAATCTGAGTCGACAGAGCGACCGCGCGAGGCATTTACCGCACTCGACCAGAACAGCTGAGGTATATCACTGCAGCGGGCCAGCATTGATGCGGCCGTGTTTCCAGTGCGAAAGCCTCAGCTCATGTCCAACCCTGCCGTTTTCCATCAAGGTCGTTTGAAAGTCGGCGACCCACTGACGCAGACCCGGCTGGCTGTCACTCTTGGCACTCCGCTGGTCGACGTTGCGCTGCAGATTGGCGAAACGGGTGCCCGCTTTATCCTCATCCGGGATGAAGATGGCGCACTCGCTGGCGTCGTTTCGTACGCGGATTTGCTGCGATACATGGCCCGCGTCACGGGCGACCCGACGGATGTCTGGAAGACACGCCCGATCGAAGTCCTCCTTGGAGTTCGCTTCACACCGGCCCAGCCGACTGCCAGGGTCGAGCGCGCTTCGGGTCTGACTGCTGGAGGCGAAATCTCCTGCACCCCGGTTTTCGAGAACGGGCGACTTGTGAGTGTCGTAACGGATGACGATCTGTTCGTCAGCTGGGGACGCCTTGAGCCACTGATCAAAGCGGCGACCACGGACGAAGTCACCGACCTCAAAAACCGTGCGACGTTCAATCGTCGAATCCACGAGGAGTGGGAACGCTCGCAGAGAAGCGGTGAGCCCCTCGCGATCCTGCTGTTCGACCTCGACCATTTCAAAGAAGTCAACGATCAATGCGGCCATCTCGTCGGAGATACCGTGCTGTCGATGATCGGCTCGTGTCTGCGACGCCAACTGAGAAGCTACGACGTCGTCGCCCGTTTCGGCGGTGACGAATTCGCGGCGATCTGCTGCGACTGTACTCCGGAAGGCATCGACGCGCCGGTGAGACGACTGCAGAAGGCCATTCGAGAACTGAAGATTCCCGGCAAGTGCGACAGTCGTCCGCCCACGTTGTCGATCGGAGCGGCCGTGGTCGTGTCCGGCTTCGATGAGCTTTCAGTCGACAACCTGATTCAGAAAGCGGACGAGTGCCTTTACCGTGCCAAAGCCGACGGACGCGACTGTGCGTACCGAGTCGTTCTGCATGGAACGCGGGCCGGAGGGATGCGAAAAGTCGACGAATCCGTCTGCGTATCAGCCAGCTGATGGCAGCAGACGCTACGAGAAAATCTCGTTGACAATGCGCGGCTTCGTCGTACCCGTGATCCGTTCTTTGAATCCGTGCGACTCAAAAAACAATTGCTCGTTGTGAAGTCCGAGGGCGTGCAGGATCGTCGCGTGCCAGTCGGCGACGCTGACTCGATTCTCTGCCGCGCGATAGCCAATCTCGTCCGTACTGCCGTAAACGGTACCCCCTTTGACACCAGCTCCGGCGAACCACACACTGAAACCGGTCGGCCCGTGATCGCGACCGGCACTCTTCGGGTTCGAACCAGGACGCATCTGAGCAATCGGCAACCGTCCGAACTCGCCACCCCACACAACAAGCACGTCGTCCATCAGGCCTCGCTGCTTGAGGTCGGCCAGCAGCGCGGCGACCGACTGATCCGTCGAGCGGCACGCAGTCGGCAGAGAAGTACCGATGTTGCTGTGATTGTCCCATCGCTGCCCCGGCGTGAAGACCTGGACGAATCGAACTCCGCGCTCGACCAGTCGCCGCGCGAGCAATGCCTGGCGACCGTAGCCGTCGGTGTCTTTCTCATCGATGCCGTACGACTTGAGCGTTTCGGCCGACTCCTGCGTGATGTCGAGCGCATCGCTGGCCGACATCTGCATCCGCGCAGCAAGCTCGTAACTGGCAATGCGGGCATCGAGCTGCAGCTCACCCGGACGCTGCTTCCTGTGAATCCGGTCGAGCTTCCCGAGAAGATCGCGACTGAGCGACTCGACCTCGCCCGGCGAATCGCCCTCCGGCTTCAGGTTGAGGATCGGCGTACCGCGCGACCGCATCCGGGTTCCCTGATACAGCGGCGGCAGATAACCCGACTGCCAGTTCTGCACCGTGTTCACCGGCAACCCCCCGTCCGGCGAGTCGAGCACGACATACGCCGGCAGGTTCTGATTCTCACTGCCGAGCCCGTACGTCACCCACGACCCCAGTGCCGGCAGGCCGGGCATCAGCTTGCCCGACTGGATTTTGAACAAGGCCGGTTCGTGATTCTGATGCGTGTTGAACATCGACCGGACGACGGCGATGTCATCGACGTGTCGCGCGATGTTGGGCAGCAGCTCCGAAACCCACGTGCCTGCCTGTCCGTGCTGAGCGAATTTGAACGGACTCCCCATCAGGCCGCCGGCGGCATCCGGAGACGACAGATCACGGGCGATCTCTTTGAGGATCGACTTGCCGTCGTTCTTCGTGAGCTCAGTTTTTGGATCGAACAGGTCCACCTGAGAAGGCCCGCCCTGCATAAACAACTGGATCACCGCCTTCGCGCGCGGACGAAAGTGCGTCCGCTTCGGGAGGAGGTCGAAGCTCTTTGGCGCGGACGCGGCGTGCGCATCCGCCGCAGACACGGATTGCCCGCTGAAGACGTCCTGATTGAGCAGCGAGAGCATCGCCGCTCCGCCAATGCCGTCAGAGATGCGCGAGAAAAACGTGCGGCGGGAAGTTTTCATTTTATGACTCGCAGGTTGTTGCGTTTCGGGAGGGCGAGGCTCCTGCCGAATTTCTCGCTAATCCACAAAAACAAACCCGGCCGAATTCATCACGACGTGACAGAACGCGGCGAGGGCTCGGGTTTCCGGTTTCACTTTGTCGTCATTCTTCGAGTCTGCCGGCTGTGTTTTCCAGGCGGCCGTCAATTTCTCGATCGTCTCCAGCGCGAGCTGTTTTTCATCATTCGTTGGCTCGCGACTGAGGGCGATCTGATAGGCACGCTCAACCTGACCGTACCGATCACTGCCCGTTTCGTTTTCGATTCGTCGAGCAAATTCAACGGACAGGTCGCGCACCATTTGATTGTTGAGCAGATGCAGCGCCTGCGAAGCAACTGTCGAATTCGGACGCTCGACACAATTCGGATTCATCTGAGGCAGATCGAACGCCTCCAGGATTGTCGGAATCTCCTTCCGCCTCTGCTGGACGTAGATCGTTCTTCGCCAGCCGGCCGTCGTCGGCTTTGCCGTCACCAGCCCGTCGTTTCGAACGTCGACGAGGTCCGGGTTGCCGAACGCGGTTCGGTCCAGCTTTCCGGAAACGGCAAGCAGCGTGTCGCGAACGCTCTCCGCTTCGAGCCGTCGCATCGGCATGCGCGACAGCCAGCGGTTGTCGGCATCGCGTTCGACCGATTCGTCGCGAAGCAGCGATGCCTGGCGGTAAGTCGAAGAGGTCATGATCTGTCGATGGAGCGACTTCAGACTCCAGCCGTTTTCCATGAATGAAACGGCCAGCCATTCGAGCAGCTCGGGATGCGTCGGCGGAGTCCCCGTGCGGCCGAAATTGGCCAGCGACTGGACGATGCCTCGCCCGAAGTGGTGATACCAGACCCGGTTGACGAAAACTCGCGCGGTGAGCGGATTCTTTGGATCGGTCAGCCACTTCGCGAACGCGAGTCGGCGACCGGTCGAGCCTTCGAACGGTGGCGTCACTTCGAGCGGTGTCCTGCCGTCGGTCAGAACGGACGGGACGCCAGGACCGACATAGTCGCCGGGGTTGGTGAACTCGCCGCGACGGAAAACCCAGGTGGGTGATGGCTGACCTCGATCCCAGAGTGCCCGGACGACCGGTTCCGGACCGACGGCAGCTTGCAGCTTCGCGAGCGTCTTATCCCGATCGGCTTTCGCCTTCTTGAGGTCGGCATACTTCTTCTGCAGGTCTGCCGACTTGATGTCGACCTGTTTTTGAAATCGCCTCACGAGGTCCTTTTGAACCTTCGTTCGTTTGCCTGCGTCGGTCAGCGCCGCCGCTTTGACGTCCACCCGGATTTCCTCAGAAAGATCCTTGAGGGTTTCGTCGAGGTGCTTTGCGAGTTGCTCAGATTCCAGATCGTCGTACTTCTTCTCAGTGGCTTCGATTTTCGGCTGGAACGCCGCAACACGGGCTGCAAACTCGGCCTTCGTCCGGGCGCTGACGTACGGCAGGTAGCGTCGCTCGCCACCTCCCTTCGACTGATTCGGCACAGACACCGGCGCCATCCAGTCGTAAACGTCGTACGCCCCCTGAAAGACGGCAACCAGGCGGTAGTAGTCTCGCTGCGGAATCGGGTCGTACTTATGCGTGTGGCACTGGGCACACTTCAGAGTGAGGCCCAGGACTCCGGAACCGAGCGTTTCGATTTCATCCGCGACCACTTCAAACCGCTCGGCAACCGTGTTGACGACGTCCGACCCGGTCCCGTCCGGAGCCATCCGCAGAAACGCGGTCGCTACCAGAGCGTCGGCCATTTCGTCGTCGATGGTGGTGGCATTTTTGAAATCGTAGAGTTCGTCGCCGGCCAGTTGTTCAAGCAGAAAACGATCGTACGGTTTGTCATCGTTGAACGACCGCACGACGTAATCTCGAAACCGCCAGGCGTGAGGTCGGATCGGATCCGCGCTGCGTTTACCTTCCGAGTCGGCATAACCAGCCAGGTCCAGCCAGTAGCGGCCCCAGCGTTCTCCGTAGTGCGGTGAGTCGAGATAAAAATCGACAACCTTCGCGTACCACTCGCCCGAATCGTCGGCCAGAAATCGTTCGACGTCTTTCCACTCGGGCGGCAGTCCGGTCAGGTCGAAGGCGACTCTCCGAATCAGCACCAGCTTTTCCGCTTCGAGAGACGGCGTGAGCCCGTGCTCGCTGAGCTTCCTCAAAATGAACGCGTCAATCGGCGATGCCGCACGGCCTGACGATGCCGCACTGCCCGACGACGCACCGCCGCCCGGAACGGCCGGCTTCTTCGGAGACTGAAACGCCCAGAAGTTTCGATCCTTGTCGGACACGAGCGGGTCGGAATCGGTGGTTTGAACGTCGGGCGGAATCTCGAACTCGACCGCTCCCTGCTGAATCCACTTTGTGAGTAAAGCGATCTCCGGGCCTTCCATCGGACGCACACCCGCCCGGATCAGCTGCTTCGGTGGCGGCATGTCCTTCGCGTGAATCTTCTTCAGGAGGAGGCTGTCTGCCGGCTTGCCAGCGACGATCGCGGGGCCGGACTTGCCTCCCTTGAGCATCGCTGCCGCCGTACGCAGGTCGAGGCCCGCTTCCTGTCGACGGGCTCCGTGACAGACAACGCACCGTGTGTAGAGGTACGGAAACACCTCGTGCTGAGTGACTCGAACTTCCGCGTCCGATCCCGACTTCGCTCCGCCCTCAATCCAGGTTCTGATGAGCTGCTTTTCTTTCGCGGAGAGCGGCGGCTGTCCTTTGGGCGGCATGTCGCCACCGTCGATCATGATCCAGAGAAGACTGTCATCGAGCGACTTGACGACCGCCGGCTCACCAGACTCTCCGCCCTTTTTGAGACCGGCCATCGTCGACAGATCAAGGCCGCCCTTTCGAGCTTTGCTGCTGTGGCACTTTCCGCACCGTGCCTGGAAGAGCGGTTGAAGATCCGTCTCAAAGTTCGGACTGGAATCCGGCTCAGCGGACTCAGCCAGTTCGAGTTGAAACGAAAGCAGAAGAGAAAAGGCGACCAGCAGTCGCATTGAGGAGAGCATGGCAGACCGGCGGGTGATCAGGAGGGAGCCGCGAGGATCGCCAGTCTTTCACACCAGCCGACGGAAGGCAAGATTCACCTGACGCACGGCCGGTTCCGGAGGGAGACGGCCTCAGCGGAATCCGATCAATTCTCGCTGGCCGTGGCCGCAGCCTCGTCCTCACTGAGTTTCAGCACAGTCAGATCACGAATCTCGACGCTCCCTGTGCGATCTCTGCCGCCAACGCCGATCGCCAGCCGGTCACCCTGCGGTGCGATGGCGGAATCCCACCAGAGTCCGCGTTCCAAATCTGATTTGCGAAATTCGCTCTGAACCTTTCCGGCAGCGGTGTTCAGAAACCGGATCGATCTCCCACCGCACAGGACTGAGAGAGTTTTCCCGTCAGCCAGGAATTCGACGGAACCTGCCCAGCCAGGAACAGTCACCAGCCAGGCCACCGTCCCGGACGAAACCTGAACGAGACTGACTCCGCCCGAACTGGGTTCCCTTGAATTTGAGTTATCAAAGCGCTGCGTCCCGATCGCCAGCCATCGACTGTCGGATGAGAACGCGATCGACCTCGTGCCGCCGTTTGCGGAAGTTTCGAAGCTGCGAATCTTTGACCCGGTGTGAGCACTCCACAGGACGACGCCGGTGCCCCAGTCATCCGGCGTCAGCCAGTTGCCGGCGCTCGCCAGCATGCTGCCATCAGGCGAAAAGACGACGTCATTGACATGGCTGTCGTGTCCCGCGAGGTCGTACTTCATCTCGCCGGTTCCGACGTCCCAGACTTTGACCCGGCCTGGACCTGTCACGGACCGCGTCAGCCGCCTGACAGAATTGAAACTGACAGCAAAGTCGGCAAACGAGGCGCCGCACATCGCGAGCTGTCTGCCGTCCGGAGAAAACGCAAGAGCAACAACGCCACCCATGGCTCGCCGCAGAGACTTCCAGCTCGCTGGAGTTTTCTCATCGGCCAGCTTCGCTTTTTCATCGTCGAACGAACGCACAACTTCGCCGGTGCGAACGTCGAACAGCTTGACCTGACCGATACTCGTCCCGACGGCCAGCAGGGTTCCATCCGGCGAGAATTTCAGTGCTCCCACTTCGAAATGCGAAACGCGTTCGGTCCCGGCGATCACTCCTGCCACTTCATACGTCCCCAGCCGGCCGAGCATCCGCTCGTCGTCTGTCGGGGCCAGCAGGTTGAGGACGGCCTGCTGGCTGAAGCCCGCATCACGATCGGTGGCCGAATCAGTCATCGAGCCGTCGGAACTCTGGCCATCCGGCCGTGGCAATCCCAGGAACATCGACTGACCAGGCAGAGCCTCCCGGACTCCCGACCAGATCTCATCGCGAGCCGCCGTTGCCTCAAGCTGATCCCGACAGTCGGAACAGTCATCGAGGTGCCGCTCGAATTCACTTTGTTCGTCGTCACTGAGCCTCGCATCGAGGAGCAGCTGGATTCGTTTCCGGTCGCAGGTCAACTGGCTGTTGTTCATCACATTTCTCCTGACAACCTATACACAGCGGCCGATGAAGTCTGACACCGAGTTTAAGCGTCCTGCTCGTACTCCGTCACTTTTTCCTGGATTCGCCGAATGATGCGGCTGCGTGCGGCGTAAATCGCACCTGGATTTTTCGCGAGTTCGTCTGCGACGTCCTCAACGGAGCGGCCATCGACGGCCGTCAGCCAGAACGCGTCCCAGGTCGCCTGTTGAAATTCCTGGCGAACCTGTCGCGCGGCCCAGCGGAACACCTCGCGGCGATACTCAATTCGCAGCAGGTCCGAGCCCGGTCCCGTCGGCGATTCGTGCTGATTCAACACGTCGTGCATCGCCGAATCGCCAGACCCACGATCCGGCTTGCCGCGAGTCAGCGCGTTGAGGATCGCATTCTGAGCCACCCGGTGCAGCCAGGTGCGAAACCTCGCCCGCTTCGGGTCGTGCTGCCGTTGCTCAACCGCCTTCGCGATCGACACGAGAACTCCCTGAGCGACATCGTCTGCGTCGGCATGCTGCATGCCCATTTGCTGAGCCAGCCGCAAAATGACGGGCCGGTAGATCTCGACGAATTCCTGTCAGGCCGTCTGGTCCGCCGAATCGCGGACTCGAATCAGCAGACTGGCTCGAGTTTCCGGGTTTGAGTTCATCAGTCCGCTGCCATGGGCACGGGATGTTTATCGGAAGCGCCGAAACAGTTGAATGATTGCCCGCCGCGTGCGCTCGTCCCTCTTCCTTTATACACAGCCGTGGCCAGTCTCTGACATCCGCGTCGAAACATCGCGACGGCAATCCGTGGAATTCTGACGAGAGGTCGAGCCTGTTCGGTCAGAGAAGTCTGGCGAGGGCCGCTGGCAGTGGCGATTCAAACTGTAAAACCTCTCCGGACAACGGATGCTCGAACTGGAGGTAGCTCGCGTGCAATCCCAGTCGTCGCGCGGGATTTGTTCGAGCGTCGTATTTTTCGTCTCCAACAATCGGACATCCAATATCGGACAGGTGCACTCGAATCTGGTGGCGTCGGCCGGTCTCCAGCGTCAGTTCCACTAATGCCATGCTCGTGTTCTTTTTGACCAGGCGATAATGCGTGACCGCATGACGCGTCTGTTCGCTTTCCGGCACGCTGAACACTTTGAACGGGCTGCTCTCATCAAGGTGGGACTTCAAGACGCCTGCGGGTTCCGGAGGGGCTCCTTCCACCACTGCCAGATAGCGTTTCTCGGCTCTCTTCCAGTGCGACTGCAACATCGTCTTACACGCTTCGGTCTTCGCAAACACCATGAGGCCGGACGTCTCACGGTCCAGCCGATGGACGATCCACACTCGCTCAGATCTCTGAGACTGACCCTGGCGCACGTAGTTCGTCAGATGCGCATAGGCCGTCTTTTCCCGTTCCGCATCACTGGCAATGCTCAATAGATTATCGGGCTTCTCGATAACGATGAGCGAAGCGTCCTGAAACAGAATCTTCATTCCCGATGGCAACTGACTTCTGGCTCGAACGTCGCCCTGGTCGAGAATCGAAATCCGATCCCCCGGCAACAATGGATGATTGAAGCGAGTGAACGATTCCCCGTTGACTTGAACCATGCCGTACTTGAGCCAGCGCTGCACCTTCGCCCGCGCCACGTCCGGGCAACTGGCAAGCAGAAAGGCCAGAAGTTCCGCCGGACGTTCGACCGTGTGGGACGCAGACATACTACTCCAGGACCGTCTTATGCGCTTCGCCAGGAATCTCCTGAACGTAGCGGGGTACTGCGTAGCCGGGCAGACGACGGCGCATTTCCTGGACGATCGCTCGGCCGGTTTCGATTGGAACTTCGAAGTGAGCGGCACCGGCAACCCGGTCGAGCTGGTGCAGGTAGTACGGAATCACGCCAAGCTCGATCAAATGCAGAGACAGGTCGCACTGAGCCTCGACGGAATCGTTGACACCTCGCAGAAGCACAGCCTGGTTCAGCACAGTCAGCGGCGCTTCGACGAGGCGGCGCAGCGCGGCCGCGCAGTCGTCGACGAGTTCGGCCGCGTGGTTGGCGTGTACGACAAAGATCATTTTCATGCGGCACGCAGAAAGCTGATTCAGGAGCGACTGCGTGACGCGGTCGGGGAGGACAATCGGCAGTCGCGTGTGAATCCGAATTCGCCGCAGATGAGGGATATCGGCAAGACGGCCGATGAGATCGCTCAGCCGCTGATCGGTCAGCATGAGCGGGTCGCCTCCACTGAGCAGAACCTCTTCGATCGAGGCATCCTTGCGCAGGGCATCGAGAGCGGGCTCCCAGTCGGCAAGGCGGCGTGGCTCCTCACCGTACGGATAGTGCCGCCGGAAACAGTAGCGACAGTGGACGGCGCAGGAACCGGTCGCGATCAACAGAGCCCGACCGTGGTACTTGTGCAGGAGGCCGGGGGCGAGCCGGAAGCGGCCATCGTCAACCGCGTCCGTTTTAAAGTCGGGCAACTCGTCGTGTTCTGAGCCCAGCGGCAGGACCTGGCGAAGGAGCGGATCGTCCAGATTTCCAGGCTCGATGCGTCTCAGAAAACTCTCGGGAACAAGTAGCGGAAACAGGCGAGCGGCAGAACGGGCTGCGACACGGAACTCGTCGCGAAGGCCGAGCCGCGTGATCAGCTCGTCGGGGTCACGGATCGCCTCGGCAAGCGACCGATGCCAGGTATCGAGCGGACGGGTCGCAGGATGCAAACCGGACGCATTCACCCATCGCGCCTCGTCTTGATCCGCCAGCGAGCCGATTTCCGAATCCGATGGCACATCGGGCTGGTTGGGGGTGTCCGTCAACGATCGCTCCGCGATGACTCAGGTGGTGTGTCCGGAGCTGACCGGACGTTACCGACGAGGTTTTGTGCCCGGCTGTTCGGGATTTGCCGGCGTCTGGGGATTTGTTATTGTCCCGCCTCGATGAGGAGAGTCAAACCTCAGGCGGGTGCTCGACAAGCGTGATCGGCAGACCGCTCGACAATATTCAACACCGTACAAATCAAGCAGCGTTTCAGGGTGATCTATGCCGAGTATCAATGCCGGAGATTTCAAAAAGGGCCTCAAAGTCATCATCGACGGCGACCCTTATGATATCGTTGAGTACAACTTCGTGAAGCCCGGCAAAGGACAGGCGCTCTACAAGCTCAAACTGAGACATCTGCTCAAGGGCACGATCACGACGCCGACGTACCGCAGCGGAGACAGCCTGGAGCAGGCGGATATTCGTAAAACCACGGGACAGTTTCTGTACCGGGACGGCGAAAACTTTGTCTTCATGGATAACGATTCGTTCGAGCAGCACTCCATGCCGACTGTTAACCTCGGCACAGCGGCCGCATTCATGCTCGACGGGGCCGTCTGCGACCTGCTCCTCTGGAATGACCGACTCATCGATGTGGACCCGGGCAGCCACGTGACGCTCACTGTCACTTATACTGAGCCGGCAGCTCGGGGAGATACAGCAACCAACGTGACAAAAGCAGCGACGGTCGAGACCGGAGCCGAGGTGAAAGTTCCCGCCTTCATCAACGATGGCGACAAGATCAAAGTCGACGCACGGACGGGCGAATACATCGAGCGAGTACGTAACTGAGTCAGCTGGACTGGCTGGCGACAATCTGAGGGCAACTCCGTCTCAACCTCGAAGGAGTGAGAAGATGACGGCCTGGCACATTCTTCTATATGCTGTGGCGACTTTCCTGGCGCTGCGATCCTTCATCCAGCTGGCCGAAAGGCGGACCGCGAATCGAACGCGGGGCCTGTCTGACGCCGGCAACGGCCTGAAAAAGACAACTGTCTGATCGAGACCGACTTGAAGGGTCGTTTCCTGGACGGTACGACCAACGCAATGGCTGGGAGAGAAGATTCTCTTCCGGTCGAGCTCCCTTTGATTCCCGAGGCTTTCCGTGGACCCGTTCTTGAATTCGGAACCGCTGTCGAAATCCGCTGACCACAACCACCAGCTCTACATTGAGACTGTCGGCTGTCAGATGAACATGCTCGACAGTGAGCTCGTCGTGGGAGCAATGCGGGGTGGGAACTACGAGCTCACCGACGACATCGGCGCGGCGGACACGATCCTCTTCAACACGTGCAGCGTGCGTGAGCATGCCGAGCACAAGATTTACAGCCAGCTCGGCCGGATCAAGTACAGCAAGCGAACGCGGCCGAATCTGGTGATCGGCGTGATGGGCTGCATGGCTCAGAAAGATCAGGAGATCATTTTTGAGCGGGCACCGCACGTTGATATCGTCGTCGGCACCGGACAACTCGCTGAGATTCCCCGGCTTATCGATGAGACGCGAGAGAATCGTCAGCGTCAGATGGCTGTCAGCCTCGGCCGTCGGGACGGTTCGCGGACTCAGGTCGCCGGCAGTTTTGAGAGCTACGACCCGCTGCGGGATCCGGAGATGCGGCCGTCGCCATACCAGGCCTTTGTGCGGATCATGATTGGCTGCGACAAGTTCTGTACCTACTGCGTCGTCCCGATGACCCGCGGCCCCGAACAGAGTCGCTCGCCCAGTCAGATCACCTCCGAGGTTCGAACGCTCGCCGGACAGGGCGTGAAGGAGGTCACTCTTCTCGGCCAGACGGTCAACAGCTATCGGCACATCGAGGACGGCAAAGAATACCGACTTGCGGATCTGCTCGAGCTGATTCACGACACGGACGGAATCGAGCGAATCAAATTCGTCACGAACTACCCGAAGGACATGACGCTGGACCTGCTTCAGGCGGTCCGCGATCTGCCGAAAGTCAGCCGCTATCTTCACGTCCCGGCGCAGTCGGGTTGCGACGAAGTCCTCGCTCGAATGAAGCGGGGATACACGGTCAGCGACTACCGCGAGATGATGCAGCGAATTCACGAAACCGTTCCAGACGCTGCCGTCTCAAGCGACTTTATCGTCGGCTTCTGCGGTGAGACCGAGGAGTCGTTTGAGCTCAGTATGAACCTCATCCGTGAGTTCCGATTCAAGAACAGCTTCATCTTCAAATACAGCGAGCGGCCTGGCACGAAGGCCGATGGACTCTGGCCGGACGACATCCCCGATGACGTTAAGCGGCGGCGAAACAACGAGATGCTCGCCCTGCAGAACGAAGTCAGCGAAGAGGACAACGCCGAGTTCATCGGCCGCGAAGTCGAGGTCCTCGTCGAAGGACTCAGCAAGGCTTCGGAAAAACGGCTCGCAGCCAACCCGGAAGCCGAGGACTGTCACGGCGACGACGCGTCACACAAAACGCAGCTCGTTGGCCGAACCGACTGTGACCGCATCGTCGTCTTCGACGGAAACCCACGACTGGCCGGAAGCCTGACTCACATCGCCGTGCACGACTGCTCGGCAACCACGCTGCTCGGCTCAATCGTAACACGGCAGTTGAATCACGGACTGCAGGTCGATCTGCCAGTCGTGTCTTAGTGAGACGGGATCCGGCTCAGACAATCTCGTCGTCATCATGATCCGCAGCGAGATACTCGCGCAGTTCTTTCAGCAGCCCTCGGGCTCGCTTCTGAAAGACGACGGATTTGCGGCACCAGCCCAGAGGCGTCATCGTCACGCCGATCTCAACCAGCTTGCTGGCTCCACGTTCCAGCACCGAGCGTTCATCGCCGATTTCCAGCGTCACGTTCAGCGGCTGCCGGTTCGGTGCCGCGCCCCAGAACGGGACGAGCCCGCGATGACCGACCTTCATCGTGACGAGTTCTTTTGAGACCTTGCCGAGCTTCGCTCCCTGAGCATCCACAAAGGCGCTGAGCTTATAAACGATCATGTCCGCTGCGATGCACGCGCGAAGTTTGTGACGAAAAATGAACGCATCGGCAGCATCTTCCGGCGGCGTGACCAGAGTACTGTCGGCCGCCTTCTGTTGAGCGGATGTTAGTTTACTGGACTTGTTGCGTCCGCCGTGTTTCGACATGTAGAGCGCTTTGTCTGCTCGCTCGATAACCGTCGAGGCTTCGTCCGTCGGCTCAACTTCGGCCACGCCGAATGAAGCAGTGATTGTGAACTCGTTGCTGTTGACGACTCGGGCACGAGAAATGGCAAGGCGGAGCCGTTCTGCCCGCTTCCACGCGTCGTCCAGTTTTGTCTCCGGGCAAAGAATGACAAACTCCTCGCCGCCGAATCTTGCGACCAGTTCTCCCGAATAGGTTTCGTTCTGAAGCAGCCTCGCGAGGCTGATGAGCACCTCGTCGCCCGCCGCGTGACCAAAGGTGTCGTTCGTCTTCTTGAAGTGATCGACATCGAGAAAGATCACAGAGAAAGGTGTCTTGTGCGCTGACGCAACGTACTCCTGGAAATAGCGTTTGAGCTGATCTTCAAGTTCGCCTCGATTGGCCACGTGAGTCAGCGCGTCCCGGCGCGCCATCAGTTTCAGGTCACGGTACTCACCGGTTTTCGATTCCAGGGAATGGTCGCGGTAAATTTCAGCGAATCCCAGGACCAGCCCGTTCAAGTCGGTAATGGGCATCGTCTGAACTTCGACGGGCAACCATCTTCCATCGGCTGTGTGAATCTGAAGCTCTGTTGTGAGTGCCTGCCCGGTTTCGGCGGCCAGCAGAACCGGACGATCCGCCAGGCTGAGTGGCTCGCCGTACCGGTCACGGTACTCGACGATGTCCGTGATCCGAGGCGTGTTGAGAGCCTGCTTCCAGGGAACCCCCGTCAGCCGTTCGCAGCCGGTGTTCCAGACCAGCGGACGCAGCTCGGCATCGGTAATGTGGAATCCGTGGTAAAGACTTTCGACCAGGTAGAGGTACGAAAACGCGTGGCTGAGCGTGCCGGCTTCCAGCAGTTCCTCGTGCGAGAGTGCGTACTGCTGAGGCTGCGACGTCTGTTTTTCTGCGCCCGGATTCGATTCGAACCAGTGGCCGAGCGCAGAGATGACGTTTCCGTCAAAA
Source organism: Planctomycetota bacterium (assembly GCA_027623235.1). Taxonomy (GTDB): domain Bacteria; phylum Planctomycetota; class Planctomycetia; order Planctomycetales; family Planctomycetaceae; genus JAQBVJ01. Next base: position 9,105 of record JAQBVJ010000018.1, on the reverse strand, counting down.
CGCGAACCCGCTCCACGAGCAAGAATATCCATCGCCTGAACGTGAGAATTTGCGTCGCGATACGATTGCCGATTGACGAGCGATTCATAGGCGTCGGCGACCGCCAGAATTCTCGCCCCCTGGAGCATCTCGACCCCGAGCTCATTCGCAGATTCGTTATAGTGATGCTGAGACTGAGTGATGATCTCCACAACTTGCCGGTCCGCTCGGCAGGCCTGCAGCACGTCACTCGTGATGCGATAACGAAGCCCCATGAGCTCCACCTCTTCCGAGGCGAGCTGGCCTGGCTTAAACAGAATGATGTCCGGAATTCCGATCTTGCCAATATCGTGCAGCAGACTCGCCGCTTCGAGAATGTGAAGCTGCTGGCCGTCCCACCCCAGTTGCTCAGCAACACCGACGGCAAGTCCCGCCACCTGGCGCGAGTGCCGGACGAGAGCCGGATCCCGATACTGCAGGGCGAGCATCAACCGGCGCATCACCTTCCGATGGATGATGCTGTCCCAGCCCTGATCGGATTCGGCGGGCGATTCCAGCGAGACCAGCTGAAACAGCAGCCGCGCCGAATTCATCGGATGAGAAGCCGCGACAGACGGTAGCTGGACAGCGGGTTCGGGAGCCATGAGTCGGATTCCGTGCGGAAGGGCATTCGACACTGCCCACCGGGAAAGGTGGCGCAGTAACGCACGGAAACCTATGTCGTGTCACGACCGAGTCAAACGGTGTCACGAAACGCGTAGAAACGAGGCATCGTGAAACGCCCGCTTAACCGTCAAAGGTCTCACAGACTTGACGACCAGACCGCGCTGTCCAGCCTCGCAGCTCAGCGTCCTCACAAACGCCGCAGGCTGAACTACTGAACCAGCGTGATCCAGTACGTGTACCCGTTCCTGACCGCATAGCCGAAGCCGGCCACAGAGCCGCTCAGCATGATACCGTGATGTGGCGGCGAGTAGATCCAGCCGGTCACCGCACCCTCGGGAGTCTTCGGACCGTGATGAATGATCTCCGGCCACGGGAGGCCGCTGTGAACGTAGTAGCCGGTTTGAGCCATCCACTGAGCGTGTTTCTGAGCGGCCAGGCACATCTGCGTGTCCATACGCAGAGGCGGAAGTCCGTATCGAGCCCGCTCTTGATTCTCAAGCTTCATGAGTTTGAGAATGGTTGGATGCTCCGTCAGCCACGCATTGGGATTGGCCTGAGCGACCACAATTCCGGCATCCGGACTGACAGCAAGTGATACGACGAGGCAGGCCGCGGCCATTCCTCCAAGCATAGTGAACCCTCCAGCTGATTCATGTTTCCGTCCGGGCTCGCGCGCGAACCCGGTGCGATTGATCATCCCATGGGCTGATGTCAGACCAATGACTGGTCAAAGCCCGTTCTCGATCCATCGAGCTGCCGGCCCGAGTCCTGCCGTGGCCAGCGTGCCACTCTGAAATCGAGCTCTGCCAGGCGTGAAATCAAATGGCGGTGAGCTCGAACTGGCGTGAGAACCACTGCGATCAGCCAGCCAGAAGTGGCAAGTACGAGAAGCCAGTAAAACACGGCTGCTCGCACACTTCCCATAAGACCTTGCGGGTCAGGGAAGCATGGAAGATTAGTGCTCCACCGCGGCGTGGGCAACCGAAGGGCGACCAAAGAATTTGCGGGCTGTGAATGTGTCCCGCCCTCCCGCTGGGACACCGCCACAAGCCCTGTGACCCGCCGAGTTTCCGTCACAGGGCCTTGCCTCGACGGAAGTTCAAAACTACGATCCCGCTCCTTCAGCCGCCGTAGCTCAGTTGGCAGAGCGACGCTTTCGTAAAGCGTAGGTCGTGAGTTCGAGTCTCACCGGTGGCTCTTTTTTCATGCGCTGTCAGAGGCTCGCAATCAGCCTCAAAGCCTTGCTCTGGCAACGGGTTACGTGGCTCGGCATTGATCGGATCTGAGGCAGGTGAATTCTCAATCGATTTCACCGAATCGCCCCGAATCTCACCTTCATGGTGCCAGTTTTGGTGCCAGTAAATTTCCCCTGATTCCGGGCCAGCCGTTCCGGTCGCCGATTCCGTCGGATGAAAATCAGGAATCGACGGGAGCGAGTCGACGGCCGCATTCAGGTCGTACAGACCGACGTGCGAATAGGTGCCCATCGTCAGGTTGATGTCGGAATGCCGCATCAATTCCTGAGCAATTTTGGGAGCAACTCCGGCCAGCGCAAGATTCGTTCCGAACGTGTGACGGAGCGAATGGAAGTCCAGAACGTGTCCCGCAGAGTCCTCGACGGGAACGCCTGCCGCTTCGAGGTCGCCGCGCAGCATTTCGGCAGCCTTGCCAGGCCAGCTACCCGGCCAGAGTTTCTGCTTGCTGTCAGATGGCCTCACGGCGCGGTTTCGGGAGGGATCGAAAGCGAGGATGCTGGCCTCTTCCTGTGAGGACGTTGCCGCCTCCGCCTGTCGACGTGCCTGGATCCAGTCTCCCAGCATCAGTGCCAGGTCCGCTCTGAGCGGCCGCGTATCGGTGCGACGGCGTTTCGAGTACCCGGCCTGGACTGTGATCGTCGCCGGGTCGCCTTCCAGGTCGAGGCTTGATGTCGTCAGGCTGGAAAGTTCCGAGGCTCGGAACCCGGTCATTGTCGCAACCAGATAAAGCATGACGCGGTCCGGACCACTGAGCCCGCGAAACGGTTTCGCGGATGTCGCGGCCGACAGCAGCCGCGCGAAGTCTTTCGGGGCAGCAGCGCGGCGAACCCGGCGGCGGTCTGTTTCGACGTTGAGCCGTGACAGATGCGCGAACGGGTTATCCGGCATCCGTCGGGATCGAACGAGCCAGTTCGCGAAGTTCTTCAGACAGGTCAGGTAGTCGTTGCTGGCAGCCAGGCTCATTCCCGGCTTCGCTGGCAACGGGCATTCCCGCGGCAAAGTGCATTCAAATTCCCGAGCCAGATGCGGCCGAATTTCGGACCAGTCCCACAGAGCCGGGAAACCCTGACTGACTGCCAGGGCGGGTTTCGGCAGCCGCTTACGGAGTCGCTTCAGATGTGGCAGCGGCGAATTCTGAAGGCCGGCTGTCTGAACCAGAATGTCAGCCGCCTGCCTCAGTGAAACACGCGCGACGGCTTCCGGCTGGCGACGGTCGAGGAGATACGCGGCAACCCGGTTCGCGTTGAAGTCCGCCATAAACCGGAACCCGCACGCCTCGATGATGCGACCGACATACGACACCACTTTTTCGACGTGTTTCTCGGTGTCGTTTTTCGAGCGGAGGTACGCGCGGAAGTCGTTGAGGTGGTCGCTCAGCCGTCGCGTTCGATGCTCCTCGAACGGGTCGACGATGCCGGCTTCCTGCCGTTCCGCGCGGCGCACCATATCGTTGAGCATCTGCTGAGACGCCGTCCGATCGGAGCACAGCTTGACGCGCTGGATGACTCCCTGAGCGTCACGGACCTTACCGTAGTAGTTACGGGTTTTTCGGGACTGGCCGGATTTGGAGTCTTTCCAGGTGCGTTTGAAGACGCGTGGCATGGCGGGATCCTGTCGGCAAGACACCAGCCGAGAGGGTCGGGCTTGCCGTCCCGTTCACCTCTCGACTGGCAAAGGATTCAAGAGCCGAGCCATCGCACCGATTCACGGCGCGGCAGCGGCGGCAGGAGTTTAACCAGTTCGGCGTCCGTGTTGAGGTCAGCCTGGCTCACGACGACGCGCGAACCCAAATTGAGACTCAGCACGGACAGCCCCCGGAATTCTCTCAGCAGTGAAAACCGGGATTCAGCCGAGCCATGGATCCGGAATCAGGACCGCGACGACGGGCACGTTGAAGCAGCTGGAATCGATCGACTCCCGCAGTTTTCTTCGACGTGTTTCGTGGCGGTCCAGCCGGCAATCCGCGGCGGGATTGCGCCGTTCGATGCGGCCTCGACGTCGAGCCGGTTGACGTTGCGGACGGCAGGGAAGCGACCGGCCGGAAATCCGGCTCGGGATCCGGCTTCGGGGCCGGGTCGATGGCCGTTCCGCCTCCGGAGTCCTCATCGAGCTCCTCGCGGACAATCGGCACTTCGCGCGGCGCGTCGATCCCGATGCGGACGGCTCCGCGGCCGACTCGGTTGATCACAATTCGCACATTTCCAATTCGAACGGCTTCGCCAGTCTTCCTTGTGAGGATGAGCATCTCCTACGCTTCCTTTCGGTTGAGAGACTTCCCGCTCTGCTGACAGGCTACGAGGGGAGTCTCAAAGTCATGCGGCCGGCAGAGTCACGTTTCAAACGTGATCACTCTGCCGGTCGTTTTTCGCTGGTCTTGAGGTGTCGAGAAGTTGCCAGGCATTTGGCGAACTTCGTCGCGCGTCACTTGTTGAAAATTCAGCAGCTCTCATCGAGCGGCTTCCCGGTCACGATCCAGACAGCCGCAGGGCAGCCGGACGGAGTCGGTCGGGTTTCGCCGGATGCCTCGACGAACCCGTGCTTCACCAGCCAGATCCGGCGCGGCCGTTCGGAATTTCCAGGCAGCTCGAGCGCCCGCTCGATTTCCGAATCCGTCGCTCCGTCCGTGTCGCACGACATCAGGTAGTCGAAAATTCGCCGGGCCAGCATCGAAGCAATCGGCTGAGTCTTCTTTCGAGCTGCGCGGCTGGTCTCCGCGACGTTACTCGGAGTCCGGTTCGATCGGCGGGCCGGTCGTTTTCGAGTCCGTTTCGACGGGGCCGGGAACAGGGAAAGTTGTGTGTGATGAGTCATGAGTCCTTTCTCCTCGATGCGCGACGCGGGAAAACGGTTTAGTCAGCGCGGCGATCCAGCGGCCGGCGTTCTGTGAGAGCCAGCGCTCAGCTCCGTCGGTCGAGCCGGCTGCGGTCAGCTTTGGCCGGATGTCTGCCGGCAGAGCTCGTCGTGAGTCCTCGCGGCGACTGATGTCCTGATAGATGTCTCGAAACTGAGCGTTCTGGATTCCGGTCTGATCGCAGGGCCAGTCGCAGATCTTCCGCCAGCCTCCCAGCGCTTCGATCGTCTGCCTGGTTCGCTCATCGAGCTTTGCCAGAGCTTCACCTCGACCGTACAGGCCGTACTGTCGAATGGCCTGGCGGGTTTCTTCGAGCGCTTTCGACCACGGCTTCGACTCGCCATGCAAAGCCTCATCGGCGAAGCGTCGCACGTTGGCGATGTCGGGCCACTTCCCGACTTCACACACGAACCGGGCAATCCCGACGGCGACAGCCTCCGCGGGCAGATCACTCAGCGCGGCGAACCAGGCGGAAATCTGGTCCCGATCAAACTCCGTCCGGCAACCCTTCGCCAGGAACAGCAGCAGCGGTCTGAATTCGTCTTTGGTCATGGTCCTGCTTTCCGAAAAGCCACGGGCCTCGATGCCCGCAGCGGTCACAAGGTGCGGCCGTGACAGTCACGGGCCGCGCGGTTTCGTTCTAGTTCCACTTCTAAAAATCGGTCAGCGCGTCGAGGGTCTTGTCCGCTCCGGCTGTCGAGGTCGCTCCGTCCCGGTAGCAGCCGGCGGCGAGCTTCTCGACGTTGAATTGCGGGCCGTCGCGTTCCCGTTTCAGCAACCAGGGCAGCGTGAGCCACGACTTGCCGCGCAGAAATTTCGATGCCCGCAGCTCCTCGACGATGTCCTCCGGACGGCTCAGCAGCTCCCGCGCGTTGTCTGCGGTCCTGTCTTTTTCGAGCCGCTGCCAGGCAGAGCACAGGGCCGGCAGCTCCGACGGATTCACGGGCGTCACGATGCCAGCCGGAAGATCGTTCCAGGCCTCGACAAGGCGGACGACTTCGGCCGGAATCATCAGATCCGGATTGCGGTCTGAGGTTACTTTTGAATCAGAATTCCGCGACGTTGCGGAATCAACCGTCTCCGCGGCTTCGACTTCGATGACGGTCTCCGCTTCGACGGGTGCGACTTCCAGCCAGCGAATCGACAGCAGCGCCGGCAGAGCATCGAGGATGCTCACGATTGGGCAGCCGGTTTTGAGGGCGATGTCCTCCAGCGACAGCGGACCGTCCTCATCGGCGAGCAATCCGCGGACCGGGCATTTCACAGCCACCTGGCAGAACAGAACCCACACACCGAACCGGGCCGCGCCATTTCGACCTTCAATGAGCCGGCGGTAGCGCGAACCGTCATGCTTGACGGCCAGAGCGATCCACTTCGGGACGCCTTTGATGCGGCGAGTCTGAGCCACCTCAAAATGCTCATCCCATCGGCGAACCCGCAACAGCACTCCAGCGAACTCATCGAGCCGGCTGTCGAAGTCGCGGCAGACTTCCAGCATCGGCAGCATCGACTCACGGACCGCGGCCGGCAGCTCCGCGGCGACGATGGCCGCTTCCAGCTCCCGCAGCCGATCGACGGGATCCGCGCGTTCAGCATGAACCCGGGTGGCGGGTGTGGTATCATTCATGTTCACAAACTCGGTCCATGAGGGATCGACGAATCGGCATCGGGCTGGATTGGTCCCCACCCGAAGCACTCAGCGGCAGACGCCGCACGACAAACACGATTCACTCCGAAACACAGACGGCAGGCACTTCGCTACGGCGAGGTCCTGCCGTTTGTCGTTGGGTCCAGCGAAAGCCACGTCTTCCGGTCGAGCAACCGGCCTTCCCGCTCCGACGCGACCAGCCACCGCTCGACCGTCTCACGACGCCAGCGAACACAGCCCCGCGACAAAGCCAGCTCGCGCGGCAGCTTCCCCGCAGCCTTCATCCGGTGACAGGTCGCAAGAGAAACCGACAACAGCCGAGCCAGCTCGCGCGCATCAATGAGGAGCGAGTCCGCAGCCTCGACCGAAAGAGTTTTGGTGGAGTCGATCACGGTCGACCTCCTGTCCGTGCGGGAGGACACCCGTCCGAAATCCACCGCTCAATCTGCTCACGTCGAAATCGTGTGAGCCGGCCGACTTTTACGGGTGCGGGCATCAACCCGCGTTCCACCAGGCGGAAGACGTGGCGCGTCGAGCAATCCGCCAGCCGGGCCACCTCACGAACATCAACCAGGCCACGATTCGACGCGGGTCTTTGTCGAGCATCAATCATCAAACGGGCTCCGTCGTCAGCGTTCAAGAAGGGTCAATTCCTGACGCGGATCCTATTTGCCGATTTCGTCGCGCGAAGGGCCGACGGGGTTCCGGGAACTACTCGGAACCGGGAACTCGTTCGCGAGTCAATCGGGCGAATTTCATCGCGCGGCGAACATCGTCTTTCCTCTTTCCCAGCTTCCTGCGGACAAATTCGACCTTCGCATCCCACCCATGCTCTTCGAAGCATTCGATTACGAGCGGGACCAGTTCGTCAATGTTTGGCTCCAAATTCTCTTCATAAACCGATTCGTCGTCACGGTTACTTGATTCGACCTCTGAGAAGTAGGGTTTCGCCTTCCCTAATGCCGTCGAAGACCAGAGCAGTTCCCAGCATTCAGTGAGAAATACGCCGCTTTCACTTTGAAGGGGCAGCCAAGTGGATCCGCCTGCCTGCCCAGAAATCCGGATCAAGAGCTCTTTAAGCGCCCGTTCGCGAAATCCACGGAACTTTTCATCCTGGGATTTTCGGTTACGGATGGACTCGGGCTGCGCGAAGTAGGCCCATTCCGACTCAATTGTTTCGTCGGGTTCAATCGTGAGCAGATTGTTGAGCGCAATCCTGACTCTGCCGATCCAGTCCGGAGAAAAACTGCAACCGATGCCATATGAAAGTGTTTGAACCTGACGGCGACTTGCAGACATGAGGAAATGCGCGAACTCGTACAACCACTTCGAAACTTTCGACACATGCGTCAACGCTTCTTGCAAAGAGGATTCCATCCTCTTCAACACTGATGCCCAAGATTCCTCCCTCTCGGGATCAAAGCAAAACTCTTCGTAATTCAGGCCGCTCATACAAGAAAAATCGTCGTCCGACCAATCGCCAAACTTCTCACGAAGCTTTGAGCAAGACTCGATATCGAACTCCAGCGATCCCAATTCGCCGATCAATTCGGCCAGACTGTGATAGAGACGGAATGGGTAAATCCAGTCGCCTTCTACAATCCAATCCTCCCAGCGCGTGGCGATATCGGTCATGACAACTCTCCCCTCGCGTCACGGGCCGGCTCGGACGGGGTGCGGGCAAGGGAAGAAAGCCGCAACGCTCGCCCGGGCCGCTTGGCTGAAGAGCGTCGACTCTCCGCAGCCGTCCCGTGTGTTCTCGATGTCGCCCGGCAGCCGCACGGACGATTCCCAAATCCAGAAGGGAACCGCCCTCCGTCGCTCGTCACTGACGACGGCGCTTTGAGGGTCGAGTCCACTCCGGATGCCCGCATCTTCCCGGCAATCCCGGCAGCGGACAACCGAGCAGCACTCATTATTCCTGAGCCGGCTCACCCGCTCCGCTCGACAACGACCGTCGACAACAGCGGTCGACGACGCGCAACGATCGTCTACCGTCGTTGCAGATCGTCTACCGTCGTCGACGACGGTTGCAGATCGTCGACGGCCGTTGCAGAAAGTGCGCCTACAGTCGTCGACGGCGGTTGCAGATGGTGCGCCTACAGAACAGGACAGAACAAGACAAAGACAGAACAGCACAAAGACACCGCGCAGCAGTTCCGGATCAGTCCGGAACATTGAGCCGGCAGCCCGGCTGCATTCCACGCCGCTCCGAAATTCGCGGGGTCCTCCCTGGCCACCCCGCACGGCGCGCAGTTGTTAAATTGCGGCGTTTTCGCCCCGATCGAAGAAAAGAAAACCACTTCCTTCCTTCGCTGCACTGCCAGAAGCCACGACGCCGGCTTCTGGTCCACTCGAAAACAACGGTCGAAAACAGCCGACGACGACGCGCAACGGTCTGCAACCGTCGTTGCAGATCGTCGACCATCGACAACGACGGTTGCAGATGGTGCGCCTACAGAACAGGACAAGACACAACAAAGACAGGACAGCACAAAGACACCGCGCCGTGACGTCACGGACGGGGAGGGAGGGAGGCAGTTTCCTTTTTCGGCCTGGCTGCGAGAAAGTCGCGATTAAATAACCGCGCGCCGTGAGGGGATGCCGGCAAAGGACCCCGCCGATTCCGGCGCGGTGTGCCGATGAATCCGGGCAGCAATCCGACGGCAAACTCACCCCGAAACCAGCGTGCCCGGATACCCCCC
>JAQBVJ010000139.1 GCA_027623235.1 Planctomycetota bacterium | reverse complement strand
CGCGGACGGCGCGCTGTTGTGGGCGGCGGAGGCTCCCGATGAAGTGGTCAGCCTGCACTGCGACCCGCTCGGCGAGTGGTTTATCGCCGGCTTCAAAGGCGGCCGAGTGATGCGACTCGACTGGGAAAGCGCGTAGCCGAAGGCCAACAGGATTGAGTTCCGTCGCCACGAAAGCACAGTGTGTCTGCGGCGAGTCAGGAGTCACTGGCGCCAACGGCTCGGCAGGAACCTTTCAACAAAAAAAGCCCGGCCTGTCGCAGGCCGGGCTTTATTGTGAAGTTCAATCGGTCAGGCAGCCTTTTTCTTCTCAACCGCCGCGTCCGCATTCTTGTCTTCGGCGGGTTTCTTCTCCGCGTCGGGTTTCTTGTCTTCGGCAGCCAGTTGAGTTCGCAAATGTTCGAGTGCTTTGGCCAGCTGGCGATCGTCGAATTTGATTTTCGATTCGTCGCCTTCCCGCAGGATGTCCCGGTCCCGGCGGTATTGGTCGTAGTCCTCAAGTTCTTTCCGGCTGAACCGGGCTACCTCGTCCGGCATGACTCCCCATTCATCAGTCTCTTTGGCGTCGGGGAAGCGATGGATGTTCTTGCCACTGGGACGTTTGTAGCCGGCTGTCGTCAGCTTGAGAGCACTCGCGCCTGATTCGAGTTCGATGATGTTCTGCACGCTGCCTTTTCCCCAGCTTCGTTCGCCGACGACGAAGGCTCGTTTGTGATCCTGCAGGCAGGCGGAAACGATTTCGCTGGCGGACGCACTGAACCGATTAACGAGAATGACCATCGGGAATCCGCTGTAGGTGCCCGATTTTGTGGCTGACCAGGTGCGCGCGCGACTGTTTTTGCCTTCCGTGCTGACGATTGTCCCGGACTCGATGAACATGTCCGAAATCTGCACGGCCTGAGAAAGAAGTCCACCTGGATTGAAACGGAGGTCCAGGACCAGCCCTTTCATGCCCTTCTTCTTCAAGTCCTCAAGCGTTGTTGCAAGTTCTTCGCCGCTCTTTCGGCCGAACTGAGTCAGGCGGATGTAGCCGATGTGGTCGTCGCCATCGAGCATGAAGTCCCACTGGCCATCTTTGCCGTACTTGTCGCCAAGAACCGAGCTCACCTGAATCACCGCTCGCTCGATGTCGAGGCTGACGTCGTCGGATTCACCCATGTGGCGAACCTTGAGTTTGACGGTCTCGCCCGCAGGGCCTTTCATCAGCTCAACGGCCCGCGAGAGCGGCATGTCTTCGGTGTCTTCACCTTCGACTTCCATCACGATGTCGCCCGCCCGCACGCCAGCCGTGTAGGCCGGTGTGTTCGGCAGTGGCGAGATGACCAGAATGCGTCGCGTCCTTGGTTCGGGCTGCACTTGAATTCCGATGCCGCCAAACTCCTGCTGCACGCGGTCATTAAAACGCGTGAGCTCTTCCGGCGGGATATAGCTGGAATACGGGTCGAGTTCTTTGAGCATGCCTCTCAGGGCTGCTTCCATCAGCTTGCGGCGGTCAATGTCTTTGACGTAATTCCGCTCGACCTGCTCGAACGTGTCGACGAAGACCTGCATCAGCTCGAAGTATTCCTGGTCTGCCGTTTTCTTCGCCGCGGCCGCTTTGTCCTCTTCGGCCTTTTCCTTTTCCTTGTCACTGTCCTGGGCCCAGCCAGGCACGACGAGGACAGCAATCACAAGCATCCACACAGCGTGGGTCGTCCAGCGAGGGTTAAAGCGCATCCGAAGTCTCCGGGTCTGAGTCTCAAACTGGCCTGCAGTCAGCCCGCGCAGGCGGCCGGCGAGTGTACGGCAAGCCTTGAGGGTCAGCAAGTTGTGTTGAATCATGGCGAGTCTCCGGCCGGGCGACATACTTCTTCCCGCCGTCGGCTCGATTCAAAGGTACGAGTCGCCGGGCTCGCGGCTTCGCATCACTCTCGCCGGAGTGCCATACGCAACAACGTTCGACGGCAGGTCCGAGACCACCGTGGCTCCGGCTCCGACGACGGTGTGTGATCCCACTTTGACATTGTGAATCACGTTGGCCCCGAGGCTGATGGCAGAGAACTCGCCGATGTGAACTGTGCCCCCGGCACACGAGTTCGGCCCGAAGCTGGAAAAATCTCCGAGCACCCCGTCGTGGTCGATCGAGCAATTTGTGTTGAGAATGCAGAACTCGCCAACCTGCGACCCCGTGTTCACAACGGATCCCGCCATCAAGACCGAGCCTCGCCCGATCTGAACACCTCGGGCGATCTGAGCCGACGGATGAATCGCCGAGGGAAATTTCATCTGCGGAATTTGATCGGCAACAGCCGCGACGACATTTGAACGCACCCAGTTGTCACCAATCGCGACGACGACTCCCTCAATGCCGTGCTGCCCGGCGAGGCTGGCGATTTCGGAATCCGACCCGAGAACTGGATACCCGAGCACTTTTTCGCCAGCGGGAAGTTTCGCGTCGATCACCCCGACGAGATTCAGCTCTCCCGCCTTCTCGATGATGTCGATGGCGACTCGCCCGTGTCCGCCGCCACCGATGACTGCCACATTCATAGTCAGCTCCACAGGGCGGTTTTTCGTAAGTCACCATCGCGAAGTTTCTCACCGTTGAATCCTCGACGGCGGATTATGACGAGCAATTGAATCGGCGAAACCCCGGGGCGGTTGCAAGCTCACCTCCGCGCGTCATCCTCTGCCGACTACCATCCTTCAGAGTTGATGTCCGTTGCCCCAACCCCAATTCCGATTGCGAATGTCCTCGATGAACGTTCTGGTCCTCGCACCGCACGCTGATGACGAAGTCCTCGGTTGCGGCGGCACGATCGCGCGTCACGTGGCTGAGGGGGATTCGGTCACAATCGTCGTCGCGACGCGAGGCATCCCGGAACTGTTTCCGGACGAGGAAATGGAACAGATTCGTGGCGAGGCCCGCAAAGCGCACGCGATGCTCGGAGTGAGCGAATCTCGCTTCTTCGACTTCCCGGCCCCGGCGCTCGACACGGTGCCGCGATACAAACTCGCCGGGGCCATCAGCGAGGTCATCCGCGATGTCCTGCCGCGGGTGCTCTACATCCCTCACCACGGCGACATCCACAGCGACCACTTTCACCTTCACCACGCCGCTCTGGTCGCGGCGCGGCCGCTTGCCGGTTGCCCGGTCCGGAAAATCCTCGCCTATGAAACCGTCTCCGAGACGGAATGGGCACCGCCGCACTCTGGCGCCCCATTCTATCCGACCTGCTTCATCGACATCTCGGAGCACCTTTCGAAAAAACTCGAAGCGATGTCCTGCTTCGAATCGCAAGTCAAAGAACCGCCCGACGCGAGATCTCTGCGAAACCTGGAAGCCCTCGCCCACTATCGCGGCGCGACGATCGCTCGTGACGCGGCAGAAGCTTTCGTAGTGATCCGCGAAATTGTCTAGCAGTCTGTTGGAGAGTCGAATTGATTTAGTTGATTTTAGCGGAGCGGCGCGAGCCGCCCGGTCGATCGATATTCTGCCCGCGAAAACCGGACGGCTCGCGCCGTTCCGCTACTTTTCCGGCAGGCTGCGAAGCCAGAATTTCGATTCTTTGGGAGCCGTTGCGTCTTCGCGCCGTTGCGTCAGAATTCCAACGACGATTGTTCAAGCGAGCGACGAAGAATGAGAAGGCGGACAGAAAATGAACGGCCTCACCGAAATGCAACGACGGACGTTTTTGTCTCGAAGCTCAGTCGGGCTTGGCGCGGCGGCACTGGCCGCGCTCCTTCAACGAGACTCGACGGGAGCAGACTCGAAGGTGCCCGGCATTCCTGGTCAGCCCGGGCTGCCTCACTTTGAGCCGAAAGCCAAACGCGTCATCTTCCTCTGTATGGCCGGAGGACCGTCTCATCTGGAGACGTTCGATTACAAACCAAAACTCGACGAAATGAACGGGCAGCCGATGCCCGCATCGTTCACGAAGGGCCAGCCGATCGCTCAACTTCAAGACACGGTCCTTAAAGTTCAGGGCCACCTGACGAAGTTTAAAAAGTATGGCGAGAGCGGGCAGCTGATCAGCGACTTTCTGCCGTGGCACGCGAAGATGGCCGACGACATCTGCATCATCCGGTCGATGCTGACCGAGCAGATTAATCACGACCCGGCTCACACGTTCATGAATACCGGCACGTCGATCAACGGCCGGCCGAGCATGGGTTCGTGGATCAACTACGGCCTGGGCAGCGAGGCCGACGACCTGCCCGGCTTCATTGTGCTGACGAGTGTCGGCGGCCGCAACCCGCAGCCGATTGCGTCGCGTCAATGGGGAGCCGGCTTCCTGCCGAGCCGCTACCAGGGCGTTGAGTTCAGCTCGACGGGCGACCCGGTCCACTATGTCCGCAGTCCTGGCGGAGTCGATCTCGCTCAGCAGGGAGCCCTCGTCAAAGCGATCCAGGAACTCGACCGCTACCGCAATGAACGAGTGCGCAATCCGGAAATCGAAACCCGCATCGCCGCGTACGAGATGGCGTTCCGAATGCAGACGTCGGTGCCCGAACTCATGGACATGTCCGACGAGCCGCAGCACATCCTCGACATGTACGGAGCCAAACCCGGCGACGGATCGTTCGCGTCGAACGCGCTGCTCGCGCGACGGCTGGCTGAGCGCGGTGTCCGCTTCATCCACCTTTACCATCGAGGCTGGGATCACCACGGCGGCCTGGTGCAGTACATGAATACGTGCTGCGGGCTGACCGACAAAGCGACCTGGGCTCTGGTCCAGGACCTGAAGCAGCGCGACATGCTGAAGGACACGCTGATCATCTGGGGCGGCGAGTTCGGTCGCACACCGATGTTCCAGGGCAAAGGCGGAGCCGGCCGCGACCACCACATCAAAGGTTTTTCCATGTGGATGGCCGGAGGGGGCATCAAAGGCGGTACGAGCTACGGCGCGACCGACGAACTCGGCTACGCCAGCGTCGAGAACATTGTCCACGTGAGAGACCTGCACGCCACGATGTTGAACCGCCTTGGAATCCACGATCGCAGTTTCAGCGTGAAGAATCAGGGGCTCGACATGCGGCTGACGGGTGTTGAAGAGGCCCGGCCGATTCGCGAGATCATGGTGTAGCGTCGGCGATAGATTGACCAATGACCAATGACCAATGACCAATGACCAATGACCAATGACCAATGACCAATGACCAATGACCAGGTTTTGACCGTCGCTCGTAATCCGTGGTAGGCTGGTAAAAAATCCCGAGGTCGCCATGCAGATTGATCTTTCTCCACAAGCTGAAGCCACGCTCTCGGCGCTTGCGTCGAGCGGCGGTGCGACTCCTGATCAAGTCGTAGAACTCGCCATCATTGAGATGGCCGAAAGGCGGGAGCCCTTGCCGGATCAGTTTGTTGAGCCTGGTTCGCAGGAAGTTTTTGGAACGGAAGGTGTCCGGCGTCGAATCGCGGAAGCGGACGAGGCGATCGTGTCCGGCCAGGTCGGGACACTGAATCTCAACCAGGCTCTTGCGGACGCAATTCAGCGGAAAGCAGCCCGTGATTCGGCGGCTGATTAATGGCCGAGGTGAAGTGGACGAGTCCCGCACAGTCCGACCTGGCGAGCATTCTCGATTTTCTCGTTGAGCGGAATGTGTCAGCGGCCCGCCGCTTCACAGAAACGCTTGATCAGAAAAGCCAGCTCTATGCCGGACAGCCTGAGATGGGCTCGCTTTACCCCGGACTGGATGGCGATGCTCGTTTTTTTCTTGTCCAGCCATACGTCGTCTTTTATCGCCCTTTGCCTGACGGCATCGTCATTCTTCGGATCATTTACGGGACGCGGGATATTCCGTCACATCTGTCGTGAGGCGGACAACGGCAACCCACTGGAAAGAAGCATCAGGAAAAATGCCCTACCGAATCGCAGTTCTTCCTGGAGATGGAATCGGCCCGGAAGTCATGGAGCCGACTCTTCAGATCGCGGCCGTGGCCGCGAGCAAAGCTGGCGTCGAGATTGAATTCACCTCGCACGTCTTCGGAGCCGGGCACTATCGCGACACGGGTGAGGCGCTCTCACAACCTGTCGTTGAAGACTGCAAAGCGGCCGACGCGGTGCTGCTTGGAGCACTCGGCCTGCCGAGCGTCCGCACTGCAGACGGGATCGAAATTCAGCCGACGATGATGATGGGTTTGCGAAGGGCCCTGGACGTGTACGCGGCCGTGCGACCGATCAAGCGGTACGCCGGTGTCAAAACGCCGCTCAGCACCGATGCGAAAATCGATTTCGTCATTCTGCGGGAAAACCTCGAAGGCCTGTTCGCGTCGTTCGGCGGCGGTTCGATTCTGAACGATGAAGTTGCGACCGACACACAGGTCATCACTCGACGCGGCACGGACCGGATTTCGCGGTTCGCGTTTGAGCTGTCGAAGAAACGCAACGGACGACCGCTCGACGGGAAGCGGCTTGTGACGTGTGTCGACAAGGCGAACATTTTCCGATCGTTCGCTTTCTTTCGAAAAGTGTTTGATGAGGTCGCAGCCGACTACCCGGACATCGCCACCGATCACCAGTACGTCGACGCGGCCAGCATGCTGATGCTGCAGCGGCCCGAGGCGTACGACGTGGCTGTGATGGAAAATCAGTTTGGTGACATCCTCTCTGATCTGGGGGCCGGCTTTGTTGGCGGGCTCGGCATGGCACCGTCGGGAGAAATCGGCGACGAATTCGGCCTCTTTCAGCCCTCGCACGGATCCGCACCGGACATCGCCGGACGGGGGCTTGCCAATCCGATTGCGATGATTCTTTCTGCCGGGATGATGTTTGAGTGGCTTGGCGATGTGCATCAGGACAAGGCCGCGAAGAAAGCTGGAACCGCGATCGAATCGGCGGTCGCGGAAATGCTGGCTGGCGGAGGCCCGATGACAAAGGACATTGGCGGCAGCGCTTCGACCGGCGACGTTGCCAGCGCGGTGCTGGAGTGTATTGCCAACGAATGAGACGAATGGGACAAACCCGTTCGTCATTCGTGAACTTCGTGTCATTCGTTGGCTCCAGGCTCGAGCCGTTTGCAGAACCGCCTTCGGTGGAATTCATCATCCATGACCAGTCAGCATCCCGCTCCGCCTGAAGGCGGGACTACAAACGGCGGGCATCGAATCGTTTCACTGCTACCGTCCGCCACGGAAATCGTCGTCGCCCTCGGACTGCGAGAATGCCTCGTCGGCCGTTCTCACGAGTGCGATTTTCCGGCGGACCTTGAGAATCTGCCGATCTGCTGCAGGCCGACGATCGACGTTTCGGCATCGAGCGGCGAGATCAACGCGCAGGTCGAGCAGCGGCTCGCGAATGCCGTTTCGATTTACAAGCTCGACACAGAGAAGATTGCCGAGCTTCGACCGACGCTCATTCTCACGCAGATGCAGTGCGAGGTTTGTGCGGTCAGCGAAAACGAAGTGCGGGTGACGGTCGAACAACTGGCCGATTCCAACCCGGAAGTCCTCTCGCTTTCGCCCAACTGCCTGGCGGACGTGTGGCAGAGTGTTCGCGACGTCGCAGCCTCACTGGATATCGCAGAGCGTGGTGAGTCGCTTGTCGCAGGACTTCAGACGCGGCTCGACGCAATTCATGAAAGCGTTTCGCAAATCGAACGTCGCCCGAAAGTGGCCTGCATCGAGTGGCTCGATCCGCTCATGACGGCCGGCAACTGGGTTCCGGAACTCGTTGAAATCGCAGGCGGAGAAAATCTGCTCGGCCGCGCGGGCGAGCATTCACCCTGGCTGAAGTGGGACGAACTGGCCGAGGCCGATCCGGATGTAATCGTTGTTTTGCCATGCGGGTTTGACCTCGAGAGAACTCGTGCGGAAGCGGCCTCACTCGCCACCAATCCGGAATGGAAAACGCTGCGAGCCGTCCAGGAGGGAGCCGTCTTCCTGACCGATGGACACAACTTTTTCAATCGCCCGGGTCCGCGGCTTGTTGAGTCTGCAGAAATACTCGCGGAAATTCTGCATCCGGAAATCTTCCCGGCGACGAGTGACCACTGGGTGCGGATGTAGCAACGGGTCGAGGATGTGTGCTTCCCGGTCGCTGGAGCGGAATCGCTCTGCCGCTACGATACCAGGCGAACGAGAACCGAACGCAAAAAACACAGAGCACAACAGATCGGAGCAGCATCATGAGTGAAACGAAAACAGTCTTGATCGCCGGGGGCGGCAGCGGCATCGGGGCAGCGGTCGCGGTCGCCTTTGCGGAAGCCGGGTACAAAGTCGCGATTTCTGGACGTCGCAAGGAAGTCCTGGACGAGGTCGCGGCATCGACCGAGCACGAGATTCTCTGTCACGCCGCCGACGTGGCGGACCGCGAAAGCGTCAATTCGCTGTTCGCGTGGGCGGCCGAAACGCTTGGCACGATCGACGTCTTTGTTAACAGCGCGGGAATCAATATTCCCAACCGGTCGATGGAAAAACTCTCGCCGGAGGACTGGGACCTGGTCATTCAGGTCAACGCGACGGGAGCTTACAACTGCATGCACGCTGTCCTGCCAGCGATGCGGGAAAAGAAAGACGGCGTCATTATCAACATCTGCTCGGTCGCCGGCCTGCGAACGAGTCCGCTGGGCGGTGTCGTTTATAACGCGTCCAAATTCGCGATGGATGCGCTCGGCCGATCGGTCGGCGAGGAAGAACGCGAGCACGGGATTCGCGTGACGACGATCTATCCTGGCGAAGTGGAGACGCCGATTCTCGATAAACGACCGACTCCGGTTTCTGCCGAGCATCGGGCGAGGATTCTTCAGCCGGAAGATCTGGCAGCGGCCGTTCTGATGGTGGCTCAGCTTCCGAAGCGAGCGCGAGTTCCGGAGCTGGTGATGATCCCGACGAGCCAGTCGTTTCAGTAGGCGACCGCAAAGAGACGAGGCGAGGGAGTGAATTGTGAAATCTCACTGTCTCGCTGTGTAGTCGATCCGGAAGGTTCGGCGGTTCGTTCGGATTTCGACGCGTCGCTGTGACGGGTCCGGTTCGACCAGGAAGAGCGCGTCGTTACCCGTTTCGAGGTTCTCGTACAGCGTCTCGCCGGTGCGCTTATCGATGAGGTGGTAAAACGTGTCGTCGATGCGGCTGTTGCCTGGACCGCCTCGCCTGGTCCAGACGAGCACGAGGACCGGGACACTGCCGGGTTGAGCCAGCGGCAACTGAGCTTTCTCAACGGATCGCTCCCAGAGCAGTTGTCCGTCTGCGCGGTTGACGGCGACGAGTCGACCGTTGAGCGGCGTCGAAAACGTGATGGGCAGTTCCTCTTTGCCGACGTTCTTAATCGTGTGAATCGCGATGAACCAGCGGTTGCGGTCGTAGGTACACGCGACTCCGTCGATCGTCGCGGGAACTTCCACTTTCAGACGGGAGACGGACCGGCCACTTTTCAAATCGTGAAGCGTCAGCCGACCGTCGGCACTCAAATGGCCAATCGTTTCCGTGTCGGCTCGAAAGAGATGGGTCGTGCCGGCTGGCAAGGTCCAGGCACGCAGTCCGGTCTTCAGGTCGACGATGAACGCGCGCTGTCCCTCGCCCGCGTGTTGGGCGAGCGCGCTGGACGAGCCAGTCATCAGCACGGCGGGATTGTCAGAGCGAGCGGTCTCGAATCCGGCCAGCGGATGTACGGCGGCTTTGGCACCGTCGGTCGGGCGGAGTGTCTCGACGTGACCTTGTTCTGGACTGACCAGATAGATGGCGTCGTCATCACCCGTGCAAATCGCGTTGCGAGGCAACTCGTATCGCTCCCATAAAAGTTGACCGCTCACCGTGTCGAGGCAGACCAGTCGCCCTCGCGTCTGCACGCACAGATAGCCGCTGCGAACCGGTCCGACGACCGCGATGACTCGATCGAACGGGTCCAGGTAGTTGACTGACGCGGATTCGAACCCGGGAATCGGCCGTGTCACCTGCAGGCCGGACATCCAGTTTCCCTCGACCATGTCCCGCGACCAGACGAGCATCGGCTTCGGTTCGCCGTTTGCCGAGTAGGGCGAAATCGCGAGCAGCTTGCCACCGATTTCGAGGATCAACAGATGGCCCACTCCCCAGCCGCGCGGCAGTGCGAATTCGCTGGATGTTGCCGTCTGCGGAAACGGCACGTCGATTTTCCACGCACCGGCCTCGCCATTTCCGCAGAATCGAACGGTGCGCGTATTTCGCGTCAAGCGTTGCGTGATGGCAACGTCGAGCCGCTCGAACAGCGATCCGGCTTCGCACTCGATGATGACTGATCGAAAGTCGGCTGCGGGTGCCGATTTCTTTTCAATTTCGACGGACGCGTTGAGGTCGTCCCAGTCGGACTTCTGAACCGACTTCAACAGCTCCGCCCGGTCGGCGAGATCGTCCGGCCTCGCGAGGAAACTTCGGACATCAACCTGCGAATTCGACTCCAGCAGGTTCAACAGCTTCAGTGAGGTCGAAGCCGCATCGAGATTGTGGCTGCGGTTCTGGTAAAGCCCGGTGAGTCGTTCGAGGGCCTGCGCAGACGTCCCGACGTCGCTCGTTCCGGCAAGGTGAAGAAGTGAAAGCTGCTTTTGCAGAAACGTTCGTCCGACTTCCGATTTCTCATCGAGCTGCAACGTCGCCGCCCAGGGATGCCCGCTCAGTCGCGTGGCGAGTCGCTGCGCTGCGAAGGGATCGGGACTCGAACGCGCCTGCTGCAACTGCTCGGCGAACCGCTGTCGCAGAGCTGTTTGCATTCTGGCATCGCGCGGGTCGGTTCCGTCAGCCGCAAGGTTGAGGAGCTCACCAAGAACCAGGCGATCATGCCGCACCATCCGTAACGGGCCGTCGAAATGGACGGGCTCGTCGCCGGACGGGTTGAGGTTCAGTACCTGGAAGTAGCGGTCGAGGGCCGCTTCGGGAGCTCCAGTCGAAGTCAATCCCCGCGCGAGGGCATGAGTCAGTTCGATCTCACGCTGGACGTCGGAGTCCTCGATGAGGTCTCGCATCTGCGGCTCGATCAAGCTGCCCGCGGCCGGCTCCTCGGCGAGCCAGCTCGACAGGGTCTGCCACAACTGCTGCTGCGTCGAGCGTCGTTCGTTTCCGCTCAGTGGCGATTCGGCATCCGGCGCGAGAAGCGTCTGCCAGCGCGCGACGGCCGAGCGGAATTGGCCCGCAGTCGCCTCGGCCGCCGCGATCGTTGACGCGCTCAGCGCGACGGACTCTGCTGCGAGGCACTCAGAGAGAACCCGCCACGCGGTGATTTTCTCGGCCGTCTGTTCCAGCACGACGTTGCCGATGCGAACGAGATTTCCCGCGGGTCTTGAGTCGGTCGTGCTTGTCCGGGTGAGCTGCCCGTCTGACAGGCGAACCGCGTTCAGCCGCCGGTCCTGAGTCGGAAACACGTAATAACGGGAATCTTCGCTCGGCGATTCGGACGACTGCGTCTCGGTTTCAGTGACGTATCCCCGGCCGGAAATCGCCGGGACTTCCGTTCGCCATGCTGGCTCGCCGGATTTCAGATCGAACGCGAGCAGGCTGCGCTGCTCGGTCACAACGACGTGGCGTGATGTGGCGGCGACAAGGGTCAACGGCTCGTCCAGCCGGCGGTGCCAGACTTCTTCACCCGTCCTCAGATCAAGCAGCGACAGGCCGAGCTGGTCCGGCGAGGCGAGGACCGCCTGCTGTGCGGAGCCGGTTTCGACCGGAGCGACGGCGAGCTCGCGCCAGCATCGCCACCAGTGTCGCGTCGCACTGCCACCTTGCCCTTTCATCAGTCGGCCGGACAGCTCGAACAGGTCTTCGCGCGGGTAACGCTGTGCCCACAACGGCGTTCTGGTCACAAGGTCAAACGCGACGACAAGACCCGTCGCCGTCGGGCACAGCAGAACTCCGCCGACGGGCACCACCGGACAGGCGAGGAGTCGCCAGTCGACGTCGTTCTGAAGTTGCCGGTCGGTTTCGCAAATGGTTGTCTGCCAGTCGAGCTCACCGTTTTTGCGGAGTGCGTAAAGGCGAATTTCTGGACCGACCTGCGCGAGTCCCCAGAACAGATCGTCGACGAGTTCGGGAGGGCCAAGAAAATAAACGGAGTCCGTCTCCTGAGGTTTTTCTTTGAGCACGTTGTCACTGAAAAAACCGTTTCCGGAAAACACCCACGACGTCTGCCCGGTTTCGAGGTCGCAATGGGCGATGCGGTTTCGACCCGGCACAACGACCCGGCTGTTAAACGGCCCGACAGCCCGCAGTCGAATGGGGACTCCACCAGGCCGGGTCGACTGCGCTCCGTCTGGCGGTGCCGTCTCGACATAGACGACCGACTGGCCGTGAACTCGAAACGTCGAGGTGACCGTGTCGATCTGCAGTTCTTTCGCCAGGTTTCTGGCCATCAGATTCTGCATCGACAGATTCGTCGTGATCCGCGTTCCGACGGAGCTGGCTGACGTCGACGAAGCGTGCTCCCAGTGAACTGTGCCGGTTTCCGGATCGAGCCGCTGGACACGCCCCGGCGATCGAATCAGCACGGAGTCTCCCGCGATGACCGGTCGCGAGCGGAGCAGAATGGGAATCGACTGTTGCGTGTGCTCGTGCAGCGCGTCGGCGATCGCGTCGGATGTTTCGTCGTCGACCGCGGTGGACATCTCCCACAAAGGCTCGCCGCGGAACGGGACGAGTTTCGCGATGTGTGGCTGCGTGTTTCTGTCCCTGACAGTTCCTGGCCCCGAGCTGGCTCGTTTTGTCGAGGAGTCCTCGGCGTCGAAGATCGCGATGATCCCGCGTAGAGCTGCCTCTCGCCCGTCCTGGTCGACCAGCGGGTGATGCAGAACATGGCGGTAAGCAGCGTCCGCAGTCTCGCGGCGGCCCTGGTCGAGCGATTGTGCGGCGAGAAATCTGAGCGCGGACAGGCCTGCCTGTGTTGAGCCGAACCGGACGACAACGTCACGCAGCTGAACGGCGTCTCCGGATTCGATCGCGGCCTGAAGAGCAACTCTGGCCGTCGCGCGACTTTGTTCCTCATAAAGCCGGCGCCCGGGAGCGCCAAGCTTGTCGAGAATTCTTAAAGCCGCGTCCCGCGAATTCAGCCAGTGTTCTTTCTGAGGCGACTCGGCAGAGCCTTCCGCTTGAATCCGAATCCAGGCCGGGGCGTCTGCTTCAAACAGTTCCCGAATCAGGTCGACCGCCAGGATCAGCCGCTCGTCGTCCGCGGCCTGGACGGCGCGGTCGTACTTCGATTGAGTGAGCCGGTCTTTTGGAAGCTTCGCCGAATGAACAAGTGAGCCGGATTCCGCTTTCTCCGGCGGGTCCTGAGCGAATGCTGCTCCGGCGAGCAGACAGAAAACGATCGCGACAAACGGAGGCAGTCCGATTGAGGAAACTCGCGCGAATGTGTTTTGCCGGATTCCCTGCAACGGACATCGCCTTCTGATCGCGGCACCGAAAAGCAAATCACCAGGAGCCAGTCAACGTACTCCACTGTACCCGGTTCCGGCAGAGAGGGAGAGGGAGGCCTCGCAGGTCAGGTTCCGCCTGACGAAGTGGCTGAATGTCGCCTTTCGCTCTGCGAAAGGCGCGCGACTTTCGCAGAGCGAAAGGCGACGATCAGCACAACTCTGGTGCCGTTCGGCCGGACGACTTGCGCCGTTCCGCTACGGTATTGTCTGCAGTGAGGGAGGATGCTGACTTCGTCAGGCGGAGCCTGACCTGCGGCCTGGGAACTGAACCAGCAGGGCCGGCAGCAGGATGAGATCGCCAACCAGCGCGGCGGCGATCGTGGTGAGGGCCATCGTCGCGAACAGAAAGTGAGTCGGCAGGCTGCTGGTCATGACGCTGCCGAATCCGGACACCATCACGACGGTCGTCATGACGAGGGCACTTCCGACGGTCACGAAGGTTCGGTGGATGGCCTCGGGTGGTTCGTACCCGGCCTCACGTTCGTGCATGAAGCGAATCAGAAAGTGGATCGTGTCATCGACGGCGATTCCCAGACAGATGGCGAAAGCGCAGGCGCTGGAAATGTCGAGTGACGTTCCGAAAAAGAACGCTCGCAGTGACGCCGTCGCGGCCAGCGGGAAGACGTTCGGAATGATCGACAGTAGCCCGATCCGCAACGAGCGAAACGTCACGGTGATGACGAGAAAAATGATGACGGCCGCCAGGGCAAGACTGTGAAAGAGCTCCCGGACGACGCGCTGGACGACTTTGTTCTCGACGATGGCTTCGCCGGTGATTTGCAGTTTGAGGCCGGGATGTCGTTCCTCGATCTTTCGGAACCGGGCATCGAGCCTGTCGAGGACCGGGTTGTAGACAGTCATGCCGAGATCCTGCATCCGGGTGACAACCTGCGCCTGTCGCTCGTCCGAATTCCAGAACTCGTTCCGGAATTCATCGGGCAGGAGCGATGTCAAAGCGAGCTTTTGCGGGCCTTCGGTTCCGGGAATCACGCTCAGCCAGTGCCGCACCGAGAGCGAGCGGCCAAGCAGCTTTTCGGAATTCAGTTCCCGCTCGGTCTCGAGGATGACGTTCCAGACGTCCTCGCGCGGCGTCTCTTCTTTCCAGCTGATCAGAACGCGGAGGAAGTGGATTCCGCCGAAGACTCTGTCGCAGTGCTCCATCGCCTGCGACTCCTCGCAGTTGTGCGGGATGCGGTGAGCCAGGCGGTTGTCCGGCTGCAGCGTCGAGGCTCCGACCGCAAGGACCACTGTCACCAGCACGCCAACGATCGCGACCACTCGCGAGTGCCGGACCACTCCGTCGACCAGACCACCGAGACGCTGAATGTTGGTTCCGACCAGGTCGCGTTCGTAACCTTTGTGGATGTTTTTTCCAAGCCGCGACCCACTGAGCAGCGGCACGACAAGCACGACGGCGACAAACGTCACAAGAACCGCGATCGCGGAGGAACGGCCGAAACTCTGAATGATCGTCGCATCGGCAATCAGGAGTGACGCGAAGCCAATCGCCGTCGTCAGGGAGGTCAGCAGGCACGCGAGACCGACCTGCTCCATTGCCGTTGCCGCGGCCTCACGCTGGCTTCTGCCGGCAACACGCTCCTGCCGCACATGCACGACGATGTGAACTCCATCCGTAAATCCAATAATCATCGCCATGACCGGGACGAGGATCTTCGTGAGCTCGTTGAGATCCTCTCCGACAAACGCCAGCCAGCCGAGCGTCCAGACGACGCCGACCAGCGGGCCGCTGCACGTAATGAGGATCGCTGGAAGACCGCGGAAGATGATCAGAGCCAGGCCAATGATCAGCCCCATCGCTGTGTAAAGGACGCGGTTGTGTTCGGCGTCGAGAGTTCGCTTGTGAGCTCGCCACAGAGCCATCGGCCCGGTGAGTCTCACGGTCATTCCACGCGGTTCGAGGTGCTCGTGAGCGATCGCGGTCACTTTCTGCATGGAGTCCTCGTTCCACGTGTAGACTCCTACCAGCAGCGTCCGCCCGTCCTCCGAGAGCAGGTGGCCAGAAATCAGCGGGTGCGTTGAGACCAGCTCTTTCGCTGAGGCAATCTCGGCCGCGTCCGCATCGAGGCCCGGCAGCAATGGGCGTTGTCCGAAGAGCGTGACCTGTGGAACGCTGCCCATCCACATCACGCCGTACACATTTTCAAGCTGCTCAATCTGGCCCACGGTTTTCCAGAGAGCGCTGACGCGTTCCGGTTGAAAAAAATCGTCGGCCTCAATGACGAGCAACGCCGGGATCCCGGCAACCTTCGACGGAAATCTGCTCTGTGCCTCACCGAGCGTTTCCCGGTCACCCGTGGTCGACCAGGCCGCGTCGCGCGAGTCCAGCAGGCTGTAGCCACTCAGGCCAAGCCCGGGCGGGACGCTCAACAGAACGAACAGCAACCACGCGACCCAGTGATGCTCGGCAAGAAATCGACTCAGCCGTTTCATGAAGCCCCGTACATTCTATTTTCGATTGGCTGCTGCCGTTCGACGAGTTGCCTTCGACGTGGGAGAATCTCAATCCGCAAACTTTACCTGACCGGAACAACCAGACCGCGGAGCACTGTCTGCTGGAGGAATCGTCGCAAAGATCAATCCTCACAATCGGTTCCAGCCGATGAATCCTCATGACCGTCAAACCGCAGCCATGAGGAGTCAGGATGAGCTTTCGAGTCTGCCATGCCGGATTTCTGAACGCCGCCACATTCCTGAAAACGGCTGCCTTTCTGAGCCTGTTCGCCGGAGTCTTCTTTAACAGGGCCGTCGCGGAATCACCGCGGCCTTCGGCCGAAATTAACTGGCAGACGGATCTGAAGAAAGCTCACGCGGAATCGGTCAAGCTCAACCGGCCGATGCTGCTTGTTTTCGAAGCCGAGTGGTGCACCTACTGCCGAAAGATGGAGCAGACGACCCTGGCGACTCCACTGCTGGTTTCGTACGTCAACCACTCGTTCGTCCCGGTGAGGCTCGACCTGGAGAAGGACAAAGACGTTGCCAGAATCCGCGGCGTTGACCGGGTTCCGTGTACCGTCGTCCTGAGTCCCCGTGCCGACCTGCTTGGCCGGCTCACTGGCTATGTGGAATGGCTGAAATACCGAGACGCGTTGAGTCAGGTTCGCTCACTGCACCGGCAACTGGACTTAAAGCAGCACGAGGCGAGTCGAATTCACCAGGTTTCCGCGAAAAAGCCGCTTCCCGAGTCCTCGACCAGGACGGCCGTTAAGAAATCAGGCCACCTGGCGGAATAGGGCGAACCTGCCCCATGTCTCTTCTGCCAGGTCAGTTCCAGCCGTGACGCGGGTCACAACCTGTCTGAATGGAGCGGCTGCAGTTCGAATGGCCGACAAAACTTCCGGAAATCAACATCCAGTGACTGGACCGACACGGAAGAGCCGATAAAACTACCCACCAATGACGCGGGGTGGAGCAGCCCGGTAGCTCGCGAGGCTCATAACCTCGAGGTCGTAGGTTCGAATCCTGCCCCCGCCACTAAAACCCCACGGTTACGAAATTCGTGACCGTGGGGTTTTCTCTTGCGCCCTCACAGAGACAACCGCGAATCCGTCGCGATATCGCCAGTCTCCGCAACATGTTGCGTCCTCGGCCGACTCGTCCGCCCACATCGCTGGTCGCCAACAGAGACAAACCCGAGGCACGCGCCACGTCCCAATTGACCGCTCCGGGACCCAAACTCTCTCTTCGCCGGCAGAGACAATTCGTTCGGGTTATCAGCCCGTCGGGCTCTCTGAGGTCGTTTCGCGTCTTCGAAGCAGGGTTAGAAAGAACCATCCTGTCGGGTTATCGGAACGGCGGACATCGAGAGTGATTGTGGCATAGGTATCGAGGGACGCGGTGGCATGTGGCCGTCGCAATCTCCCGCCCTCGTAAATGCCACATCCGCCATGCCCAAACAATCTTCACCCGCTTCCGATCTGGCCCCGGAAGAACGGTTGACGCAGCTGGCCGCCATTCTCGCGCGTGGCGTCCGCCGTTACCGCAATCTGGCCCGTCGCTACGAATCGGACACTTCCGCAGAACCTGGCGAAAGTCGCGGTGACTCCGTTGAGGTTGTCGGCCAAACGAGGCTCAGTGTGTCTCGATTCCAACGTTAACGGATACCAGAGCGAGAAATGATAGCCATGGAAAACTCGGACCCATCTTTAGTTACTTCCGATCCGATGCGGGAAGAACAACCGCGGCAACTGGCCTCCATTCTCGGTCGTGGTGTGCGTCGCTACCGCAGTCTGGTCCGTCGTTACGAATCGGAAGCTTCCGCCGAACCTGGCGAAAGCTGCGGCGACTGCCTTGAGGTTCTCGACGAAACGAGGCTCAGTGTGTCTCGTTTCCAAGGGCTTTCAGTTCGCGATCAACAATAGTCGTCTTTCGCGGCTGAACCCCACAACCACCTTGTCGCGATCATCGCGACCGGAAAAACTCAGAGAGCCAGAGAGGATTGCCATGAACGTAGAGAATGAAGTCGCTGCGCTGCAGCAGATGTCGACCGGGGAACTCCGCGAACGGTACGCAGACGTCTTCGGTGACGAACCACGATCACGCCACAAGGCGTATCTGATTCGCAAGGTCGCCTGGCGGATTCAGGCCAATGCCGAAGGCGACCTGAGCGAACGGGCGCGTCGACGGGCGGAAGAACTCGTGGTCGATGCCCAGCAATTCCCGGGTCGCTGGAATTCGGGGGAAAACGAGCGATTCTGAGGATCGTGTTCGTAAATGAAGACCTGCTTGTGGGCTG
>JAQBVJ010000138.1 GCA_027623235.1 Planctomycetota bacterium | reverse complement strand
CAGCGGTCCTCAGCGGCCAGTTTGCTCAGAAACGGAGGCTTCCAGCGAGGCACGAAACTGTGAGTCTCGCTCGTCGTCGCCAGGCAACCGAACAGCGTATTCACGAACAGTACCTGACCGTTGTCATCCACAGCCACGTCGTGGATGTCGATGTCTCCGGTGGTGTACCCGACCTGCGGCACAAACAGCCGATCGTGCCCATCGGCATCCTGTCCGGGTTCCAGAGCGTTCTCGAATCGCCAGAGTTGGTACAGCGACGACATCCACATCGTCTGACCGTCGGACCACAGTCCCAGACAGCGTGCGAAGGTCCGCTCAAACACCGATAGCCGGCCGTCAGGCTGCAGCCCGAGCAGGAACAGCTTCCCGGCCTGATACGTCGTAAACGCCAGACTGACCTGCTGCTCCGCCATCCACGAAGTGAACTGCCGCGATGCCGTCAATTCGAACGCCGGAGCCCGCCCCTCGGCGTCAGTTTCGTGTCCGCTGCTCACAAGCCAGTCTCCCGGGTGAATCTCTGAGGAAACATCTGCGCGAAGTCACCGACATTCTAGAACCGGTGTCCGTCAGATGCTCATCAGCGGACGCCAACGGCCAAGGCTGGTTCTCCCATGTGCGCTTCCGGATGATCAAGAAGTTCCGGCCCCATTGAAGCCAGAAGCACATGCCGCGCCCAGTCGTTGACCTCCAGGTTTCCGCGGCCTCAAAACCGCGGCCCCATTGAAGCGTTTGGTGACACGCGTGTCACCGCCTCCGGAATTGGCGTTTCCGCGGCCTCAAAGCTCCGGACCCACTCCAGCGGGTGGTATCCGGATATCGCGGTGTCCGCGGTTTTGTACGCAATCGGCAACGACACGATTGGTCCTCTTCGTCGTCCCGGTCATCTGGTTCATTTATGGGGCCTTCAGTGCCGGAATCGCGGGGCAATTGATCGGAGTCCTTCTCCACGACAGGGACAGGCCGGATGAATGACCGTGTCAGCGGGCCGCATTGTGGATCGCGGAAAGACGGTCATGACCGACTTCTGGGATGCCGCTGCCTCTCAGCGATGGGTTACCGCCCCGCAAGCAGCCGGCGAACGGCTTCGGCCTTCTCAGCGTCACTCAGCGGCAGCGACATGATGGCCTGAACGGCTGCGGCAAAGCCATCGTTCGCAGCCGACTCTGAGCGAGTTTCGTGACCACTTTTCGCGTCGCTGGTGCAAACGCTGGGGCAAACGGCGGACGGCGTTGTCGTAACCCGTTTCAGGGAATCAGGTTGAAACCCTGCACCGCCTGACTGGGGGTCAGGAGGTCGCAAGTTCAAATCTTGTCGTCCCGACTATTTTTCAAATCGAGCCCTTCGGCAAGCATGTCGAAGGGCTTTCTCCATTCAGGGACAAGAGTTACGTCGTCGAGGGAAAAGTTCAAACAGAGGATTGCGAGTATTCTTCGCTTCGTACTGTAATCCGCCGTAACCCACCGCTCACGAAGGCTTTTCGAAAGTTCCAACGCTTTCACTGCAACGTCTTCCTTCTCGTCGTGAGAGCGGTCAAGTGCGTCAATTGAGAGCCTCAGATCCGCAGCCTGGTCCCGAAGTTCCGGCATCTTTCGAGCGAGCGTCTCTTTGTCGATTTCTTCGCAGATCCGAAGGTTCAGCAGCACGTCCTGCTCTCTGATCTTGTTGCTCAACTGCCGCTGCAATTCTGTTCGCTGCTTTCGCGAGTCCTCCTGGTCTTCACAAGTTTTCTCGCGCAGTACTCGGACGAACCAGCTCGAACATCGTCGTCCGCGATCTTCATTTCATCGAACAGGGCTGAGGGCAGGTTCGGACGGACGGCACACGGAGTGTGCCTGCCACATTGAAAAACTCACAGTCTCGTAGGGGCAAAAACTGAGACGGGTAATAAGTTCTTTGGCAAACTGCTTTGAGTACCGCAGTCATGCCGCTTTGCGGATGAGCGACTGGATTGTCGTCCGCGAGCGACCAAATCAAATCTGGCAACTTTACAATCTCAAGGACGACGAACAGGAATCCAAAGACCTCACCGCAGCCCGTCCTGATCAATTTCAGAAGTTAGGGGCTGAGATTCGCAACTGGAAAACCAAACTCAGTCACAGATCGTGAAGACCATGCAAAAGCTGATCATCGCCATCGTCGTTCTGTCATCGTCTGGCGCGCTTGCCTTGGAACCGCTGCAGGTCGGCTCAAAGCACGAACTGTTTATTGACGATCATGCGGTCACCCGGATGGACGGACTCAAGCGGACGCTGCATCAGCCGGAAGACATTGGGGCGAACCCCGTCATCACTTGCGAGCATCCGTGGGAGCATCGTCGGATTCCTTATGGATCAGTGATCTGGTTTCCGGAAGAAGGCAGATTCAAGTGCTGGTACCTGGCGATGAACATCTACGATTCCCGGCCGGGATTTCGTGGTTATCGCAAAGAGCATCACGTTCCGATCCACGAAGCCGCATTCATCTGCTACGCCGAATCAAAAGACGGCGTGACGTGGACGAAGCCGGAACTGGGCCTGCATGAGTTTCGTGGGTCGAAGAAGAACAACATCGTGCTGGTTTCTCCGGGCACGCACTTCGACAGCACGTCAGTGATGTACCTGCCGCAGGATAAGCAGTGGCCTTATCGCCTGATGACTTTCATTGGCCGCTGGCCTTACAAAGAGGAACTGGTCAGGAAGCAATGGGGCGATCCGCCGCCGTTCGGAATCAAACGCCACGGGCACTATGCCTTCGGCTCGAAGGACGGAATCCACTGGCACGAATTAAATGACAACGAGCCAGTTCTGCGCGTCTCTGACCGCAGCATGTTCTGGTTTGATCCTCAGCGACAAATCTTTGCCGGCTCAGCCAAGCGGAGCCATGACGGCGAACGGGCTCAGGCCTACGCGTGGAGCCGTGACATGCTTCAGTGGACGGTCACACCTGACTGGGTTCATGTGGCCGACAACCTTGACCATCCGGGCGACGAGTCCGAAGCGGCCTATGGTTTTCCCTATGGATCGCAGTGGGTGGGCTTCGCCGAACTTCGTCGCGAGCGAAAGAACCAGACGGGCGTCGTGGACCGCGGCACGATTATTAACTGGGAACTGCTGAGCAGTCGCGACGGTCGACGCTGGTCTCGTCCTTTTCGGCGGCCGTTCTTTGCGGACGGTCCGGAAGACTCCTGGCGATACAAGGTTTTCAAAATCTTTGCCAATCCGCCGGTCGAGCGCGATGGCCGTTTGATGATCTACTACGGAGGAAAACTGGGCACTGTGCCGGTCGAGACGGGTGACCAGCCATTCCAGGCACTCTGTCTCGCCACGCTCCGGAAGGATGGATTCGTTTCACTGACAGCTGGCGAGAAGTCCGGGCAGGTCATCACGAAGCCGTTCGTCGCTGCCGGCGGACGTCTCATGCTGAATGTTGATGTGCACGAGAACGGCGAAGCAAGCGTCGAAGTGCTCGACGAATCTGGCAATCCCGTTCGTGGATTTGACCTCGACAGCAGCATTCCACTTCAAGGACATGATGTGGAACAGGCTGCCGGCTGGAAGAACGAAGCCGATTGGGCTCTACTGACCGGCAGGAAGGTGGCTCTGCGAATCCACCTTCGGCAAGCTGACCTCTACGCGATCTGGATAGAAAACTCGCCATGATGAGCCAACGATTTCAATCGACACTCGCCACACTCAGCGTGGCTGTAATCCTGATGTCAGGCGTCACCAGTTCCCAGGCCGTCGAGCCGATCGACATTGGGAGTCGGAGAGAACTTTTCGTCGATCAGCATTTGATCGAGCAGCTTGACGGAGTGAGGCTGGAGCTGCATCGCCCGGTTCGCCGCGAGGTCGTGTTCCGCTCTGACGCCGCGTGGGAAGGAAACGGCAGCGCTTACCAGAGCGTGTTTCAGGACGGCGACCGATTTCGCATCTACTACCGGGGCGGACATCATCCCGCGTCGAAGGCTTACCAGAAAAACAAAAGTCCGTGGGAGTCTCTCTGTGTCGCGGAAAGCACGGACGGCATCCACTGGACGCGACCAGAAGTGGGCCTTGTCGAATTCCAGGGATCAAAGAAGAACAATCTGGTCCTCAACGAATCAATGGTCAGCGAGATCGGTGGCAGCCCGGCGCACACGTCCGTGTTTAAGGACGCCAACCCCGACTGCCCGGCCAACGAGCGGTACAAGATCGTGATCGTTGGCCGGAAGCCCAAAGGTCTTTACCTGCTCGTTTCCGCGGACGGACTTCGTTTTCAACTGAAGAGCAGCAAGCCATTCGTGACACAGGGAGCCTTTGATTCCCAGAACCTCATGTTCTGGGATTCGGTGGGCAAGGTTTACCGGGAATATCACCGTCAGTTCGACCAGGGCGTGCGCGGAATCATGACCGCGACATCCAAAGACCCGGGGAGTTTTCCGAAGCCGCAGTGGCTCGAATACCCGGACGCGGCGGAGCAGGCGCTCTACACCAATCAGGTCCAGCCGTACTATCGAGCGCCGCACATCTTCGTGGGCTTTCCCATGCGCTACAACGACCGCGGCTGGTCGAAGTCGATGACCGCACTGCCCGGTTTGGAAGAGCGACAGTTTCGCTCAGAACAGTCCGGGAGATACGGCACGACGGTCACCGACGCGGCGTTCATGACGAGTCGCGACGGCGTGTCGTTCCATCGCTGGGGCGAGGCCTTTATCCGACCGGGGCCGGCAACGAAAGACACGTGGGTCTACGGCGACAACTTCATCTTCTGGGGCATGATCCAGACGAAGTCGCATCTGGAAGGTGCCGCTGACGACATCTCGCTCTACGCCACCGAAGGCTACTGGCAAGGCGAGTCAACCAGCTTCCGCCGCTACACACTGCGTCAGGACGGATTCGTGTCAGCGACGTCCGGCTGGAAAGGCGGGCGACTGCAGACGAAGCCAATCGTGTTTGACGGCACACAACTGCAACTCAACTTCGCCACATCGGCAGCGGGTTCAATACGAGTTGAAATTCAGGACACCGACGGCAAACCGCTGGACGGCTTCTCGCTGGCGGACTGTCCGGAACTCTTCGGAGACACGATCGCCCGGTCCGTCGTGTGGAAGGACGACAGCAAAGAGGTGTCATCACTTGCCGGCAAACCAGTGCGTCTGCTGTTCGAACTGAAGGACGCCGACCTCTACTCGTTTCGATTCGGTGGCGACGAGTAACAGGCGAATCGACATGTACATTGAGGGAGCCGGGTTGAAACCATGTTTAACCATCTTTGTTCGGCCACAATCGGTTGGTGGTTGGCGGAACGAAGCGAGTAGGGCCGGTTCCCACCGGCCGCGTGATACCGATGAATGATCGGCCGGTAGGAACCGGCCCTACGCTCGAATCATCATCACTCCAACCGTATCCTTGCAAACATGCCAAACTGGAGACGAGCACACGTTCCGGGGGGAACATTCTTCTTTACGCTGGTCACCGACCAGCGCCGGCCAATTTTCAATTCGCAAGGCGCCCGTACAATCCTCGGCAACGTCATCCGCGAATGTAAATCGACTCACCCGTTCGACCTTCGTGCGATTGTACTTCTGCCCGAGCACCTTCACACAATCTGGTGCATGCCCGAAGGCGACACCAACTACTCCGGCCGCTGGCAGTGGATCAAGACGCAGTTCACTCAGCGTTGGCTCGAATCCAGCGGGACTGAAGTCACCATCACACAAGGCCGAAAGAACGACGGTCGACGCGGAGTCTGGCAGCCAAAGTTCTGGGAGCACACGATTCGAGACGAAGACGATTTCGAGCGTCACTTCGACTACATCCACTGGAACCCGGTCAAGCACGGCCACGTTCGCTGCCCGGAAGACTGGGCGTGGTCGAGTTTCCATCGCTGGGTCCGAACCGGCGTCTATCCCGAACACTGGGGCTGCGGTGACCGGCAGGCCCCGTTGAAGTTCGACGACATCGAAGAAACTGTCGGCGAGTAGGGCCGGTTCCCACCGGCCGCGTGATGCTTCTGGCGATTTCCGGATTGCACATTGGCATTCTGATGGTGTTTCTGCTGGCGATCGGTCGAGCGTTGCGGTTATCCAGCAGGCATTCAATCCTTCTGGCGCTGGTCGTCCTCTTCATCTATCTGCAGGTTGCTGATTGTCGGCCACCGATGATCCGAGCCTTCGTGATTATCGCGATCTGGAGTGTCGGACGGCTGGTGCGTCGTCCGGCCTTCTCAGCAAACAGTCTCGCGATCGCTGCGATCGTCCTTCTTGCCATGAACCCGACGAGCCTCTTCGACGTCGGAACTCAATTGTCGTTCCTGGCGGTTGCGGTCATCGTCTGGCTGACGTCGTTGGGGGCGACTGCCGAATGGTGAACCCGATGTGGCGGCCTTGTCCGATTCGGATGCCGTGTCAGCAAGCAACTCGGTGGCCAGCTCTGAGGCGCTCCAGCGCCCGTGGGTCAGATCGCTCAGATCGTTTGGGAGGAAGGTCGGAGCGACGTGGCTTGTCTCGGGGAGTATCTGGCTGATCTCGGTGCCGCTTGTCGTGTCGGTGTTTAACGTGGTCTCACCAGCGGGACTGGTTATCAATGTCCTGCTGATTCCTGTGGTCGGAGTCGGATTGTGCTTTGGCTTTGCGGCGATTCTGCTGGGTGTTATTTCGCAGACGATCGCGTGGCCGTTTGCATTTGTGTTCGGCTGGTTTCTTAAACTGCTTGTTGCCGCGATCGAGCTGGCCGCTTCGATTGATCTCGGGCATGCCTATGTCCCGGAACCTCCGAACTGGTGGCTGGTCGTTTTCTATGCGGCAGTTGCGATGGCCATGCTGGCGACAACGCTGAAGCGTCGACCGGCACGGGTCTGGCTCGTTGTTGGAGTGTGGGCCATTTTCGGGCTGACATTGCTGCCAGCGGATCGCGAAGAAGGATCGCGAAGAAGGATCGCTTCGCTGCACCGTGCTGTCAGTGGGGCACGGTTTGTCAGTGATTGTCGAAACTCCGTCGGGCAGAACGCTGGTGTACGATGCTGGCAGTCGCGCCGGCGGCGAGTTGTCATCAAGGGTTTTGAAAGAAGCTTTGTGGGCTCGCGGAATCTCGAAGGTCAACGCGCTGATCGTCTCGCATTCAGACGTCGATCATTACAACGGCGTGTTGGACCTTTTGGAATCGCTGCCTGTCGGCAGAATTCTGTGCTCGCGTCATTTTCCCGATTCGCGTCAACCGCTCACATTGACGACGTTAGACCGGGCAGAAGAACTGGGCGTCTTGCCGACGTTCATTGCGCAAGGCGACAGGCTGAGTTTTGACAGCGCCGTCACGATGAGAATTCTGCAGCCGGTCGCGGCGACGACTTACGATTCTGACAACGCAGCGAGCGTCGTGCTGGAAATCGAATTTCAAGGGCGTCGAATTTTACTGACTGGAGATCTCGACGAAGACGGACTGGAAGAACTTCTCAAGCAACCAGCAAGAACGGTGGATGTTCTACTGGCTCCTCATCATGGGTCGACAGCTGCGAACCCGGCTGAGCTTGCGGCCTGGGCTCGCCCGACGTTCGTCGTCGCCAGCTCGCCGACATCGGACTATCAGAAACAGCTGGAGTTGACATACGGACCCGAGACTCGCGTGATGACGACTTCAGATTCCGGAGCCGTCACCGCATTGATTTCCCCCAACGGGACGTTAAACGTTGAACCGTTTCTGAAAGCTGCGAGGTAGCACTGGCGAGAGCTGTTTACCTCACCACGTTTGCCTTCTTCAGGAATCGTCCCGGAATAACTTCCCAGGTGCGGTGAAAGCGGCGACTCTCGTCATTCCCGCGCAGCCGGAAAACCATCGGTCGAATTTCTCGATCAACGCCTGACGACCGGAACGCTGGCCGGTTAGCCGAAGCCGATGTCGTCGAGGCAGCGGGTGCCGAGCAGCTAAACCAACGTAGCTGTTACCAGGATGAAACGATCAGCAATCATGTGACGTTCAAATTCTGAGTTCTGTTACCAGTGATCGCTGACGGAAATCCACGTTCGAAACCACTGTGGGAGCTGATCTTGCTCAGTTCTCAACTCGCATTGCCCATCAGGATCAAACTCGGCCAGCCAAACAGGCTCAGGGCCTGAGTTATCGAAGACGTAAGCACGATAAGCGTTCGTGATCGCCTCGCGAGTCAACTCCAGGCAGCGAATGTAACGCTCACGAATCTTGTCCTCGGGCACCGGATGGCCGCCGGCACGAACCCGCGAACGAACTCGTGCTACATTCAGTTCTGCTGAGTTTGTACAGACGAAATAGAGATACGTTTTGTCGCCGTCTGCTCGTGCTCGACCCAAAAAGTCGACCTTGCTGCGGTGAGACATCACAGTTTCAAACGAAAACGACGATTCGCGCCGCAACAACTCTTCGCGCAGAAAGTCAACAATGGAAGCTGCGAGATATCCATTGCCTGCTGGTGCCTGCAGGAGTGCCCCGTTCAACCTTGCCGTCGCAAAGAACGGATGGTCATTCGGGATGCGATTTCCTTCGCGAAGAGCGTCGCACAGTTCCGACAATGTGATTTCCAGATCGAACTGCGACAGGTCCAGACCAGAGCGCGTTCGACGTCGTCCGCGTTGAGGTAGTGGTTCAGCCAGAACACTCCATCTGGCGACCGCTCTTTTGCAAGGTTGCGAATGATGCTCGATTTTCCTGATCCGTTCGGCCCGGCGATCATCCGCAGCCGTTTGGGGCGATCAGGGTTCACGATACGGCTCCGGCTCTTCGCTCACGACGTAGGGCTTCGTCGATCCGTCGGGATAGAGCCAGACAAGTTCCCCGTTCTTCTCGACAACGGCGGGCTGATTGGATTCGAAGGCGGAGTGCAGTGCTCGGCTGCCAACTCGCTTGAGCGCCTGCTTCATAGCTTCATCCGTCGGAAGATCTTCATCGTCGTCGAGTGGAATCGCTGCCGAACGTCGATCGAAGCCGCCACCAGCAAGTTGCTTCTTCCAGTGCGAAGTGGCTGGATGGCGCGAAGGGATCTCATGCAGACTCAACAGCAGATCCAACGCCGTGTCGAAGTAGCGCGCATCGTCACGGAAGTCGCTGTAGACGCGAGTGGTCAGCGCGGGTGGAAGAGCCTCCTCGGGATTGCCCTCCAGCAATACAGGCAGCACCGTCTTCTTCCTGCCCTCGGAACCCAATAACCTTGCCGACACCTGGTCCATTTCCGCGGCGACAACGGTGCCGAACTCCGGATCGCGGTTCTCGAACTTACGGCGGTACGCTTTCGTACCGACGATCAGTACTCGGTCAGCCTTCGAGATCAGATCGACGAATCGTGGGATACTGCTGCCGATCTGTGAATTCTCCCAGCGGTCCAGAATCACTTTGATTCCTGCCTTTTCAAGATCCATTGCCAGACGGTGTTCGACCCAGCGTTCATGGTCGGAATTTCCCCAGGCGTAACTGACGAAGCAGGTGGGGGCAGCGTGTTTTTCGGTCTCCGCAAGACGCGAGAGTTCAAAAATGATCTCTTCAAACTTGGTGCGCCGTTCGGCGACGGCGCTTTCACGGATAATCTGCTGACGCTGGTCAGGCTTGACGCTCAGCGGCTCGTCCGGAGGCAGGACCAACTGCGTACCGCATTCCTCGCAGAAGCTTTTCGATTTGCCCGATTTCAGTCGGCGAGCCATCACCGCACGGTCCACCTCGGTTCCACACTTGGCGCATTTCACGGGCCGCACACGCCGCACATGCGTGTCGCGGCAACTCAGCATTTGTTCGACGAGTCCTTCAAAGACGTGCCGAATGTTGGCGCTGGCGTCGCGGCTGAACAGCAGCACAATCGTGCGTTCGTTGTCTTCGCGAATTTGACGCACGCCGCAGATCTCTTTCTGCGGCGATTCAAACCACGCGACGTCGTGAGCCTGATCTGTGCGAGCAAACAGGTTCGTATATCCCAGCAGAACGACCAGCCCGGCGAAGGTATTTTCCGTCGAGCCGGTCAGAATGTACGAAGCCCCATTCTCTGTGATCAGATCGTCGCGCTGCGGCTTCTTCAGATTCATCAAGTCGGGAAAGACCAGCACCTTGATTTCGCCGGCCTGCTCGCGGAAACAGCGGTAGCTGAGCCGATTCGCCAGGAAGGCTTCGATGGTGCCGTCCAACAGCAGCTCCTTGTCCGCCGCGGACAGTTTTTCCAGTTCCCGAAAGCGGTAGCTGTTGTCGAACAAGCGGCTCTCTTCCACCGCGCCCAGCCCGCGAGTGTTGCGGCG
This sequence comes from Planctomycetota bacterium, assembly GCA_027623235.1. Lineage (GTDB taxonomy): Bacteria > Planctomycetota > Planctomycetia > Planctomycetales > Planctomycetaceae > JAQBVJ01. The sequence continues at coordinate 8,094 of JAQBVJ010000138.1, read as the reverse complement.
GGCTTCCAGCACCATCGACGCGGCCAGGTTATTCATCAGTTCGGGCACCAGCAGGATTTGTTCTTCGCCCGACGACAGCGTCAGCACCCGGACGAATCCCTGGCTGCTGAGATTCTTCACGGCGGTCAGCACCTGCGAGTCGGTCAGCGTGCCGAGCGACGCCGCGCCGGCCGCCTGCTTGCCGCGTTTCTTGCGGATCGCTTCGCGCAGTTTCGCGGCCGTGAAGATGATCTGCTTGTGTGTGCGGCTCTCTTTCAGGGCCAGCACAAAATCTTTGATCTGTTTGAAGACCGCGTCGGTCGTGATCACCGGTTTGTCGTCCCACGGAATCGCCTGCTTCATGCGAGCCAGCAGTTCGTCCAGTCCCGTTTCCTCGCGGGCACTCGTCGCGATCCAGCCGCCCGCGATGCCCTGCCGCTGGCAGAATGCCGCCAGTTCGTCGTCGGTGAGCACCGGGTGTCCGCGATCGACACGAGCCGCCACGAGGATCTTCGGACAGTCGGCGGGCAGCTGACGCAGCCAGTACTCGGCGCTGCCCAGCGGATCGCGGCTGTTGGTCGGGTCGAACAGGATCAGCGCGAGGTCCGCGTCCTGGATCGAGAGCGCATGGATCAGCCGGTAATCGGGCTGACCGGCGAGATCCCACAGCACGGCCTCGCACAGCGTGCCGTCGGTGCGCGTGGTGCGAAGCTGTTCGAGCACCCAGAACTGCTGCCCATGTGTCGAGTCGTGCTCGCGATATTCGCCGTGCGCCAGTCGCCAGCCAAGGCCCGTCTTCCCGACGCCCGAGTCGCCGACCAGCACGATCTTGGCGGAGGTGGAATGGACCATTTTCTCGTGACTGGGACTTCCCGTCGCGGTCGTCTTCGTCGTGGACTTTGCGCGGCTGTCGCTCCCGAGCAGCAGGTCGTAGTCAAGTTCAAAGAGGTGGATCTCGCGGCATCGATCTTCTTCCGGTGTGTTCGGTGGCGAGCCGGCGGTGGCCAGCAGCGGCAGTGTGGGATGAAAGGCGAGGGCGGGAATCCAATTACTGCCCATCGTTGGTGCCGGGATGACCGCTACGGTCTCCCATGTCTCGCAGTTCCACAGCCGGATCGTGCCATCGTTGCTTTTCGAGGCCAGCAGCCGTCCGTCCGGCGAGAAGACAACGATATCAACCCAGCCCGAGTGTCCTTCGAGCGTGCGGAGCAGCTTGCCGCTGGTCGCCTCCCACAGCTGGACGGTTCCGTCATCACCTCCGCTGGCCAGCATCCCGCCCTGCGGATCAAAGGCGACGCTGAGAACGAGGTTCTTGTGTCCTTCGAGCGTGCGGAGCAGCTTGCCGCTGGTCGCCTCCCACAGCTTGACGGTTCCGTCACTACTCCCGCTGGCCAGCATCCCGCCCTGCGGATCAAAGGCGACGCTGAAGACTACGCTCTTGTGTCCGTCGAGCGTACGGAGCAGCTTGCCGCTGATCGCCTCCCACAGCTTGACGGTGTTGTCATCACTCCCGCTGGCCAGCATCCCGCCCTGCGGAGCAAAGGCGACGCTGCAGACTACGCTCCTGTGTCCTTCGAGCGTGCGGAGCAGCTTGCCGCTGGTCGCCTCCCACAGCTTGACGGTGCCGTCACCACTCCCGCTGGCCAGCATCCCGCCCTGCGGAGCAAAGGCGACGCTGCAGACGCTGCCCTCGTGTCCTTCGAGCGTGCGGAGCCGCTTGCCGCTGGTCGCCTCCCACAGCTGGACGGTGTTGTCACCACCCCCGCTGGCCAGCATCCCGCCCTGCGGATCAAATGCTACGCCCATCACCAGTGCCGAGTGTCCCTCCAGCGCGCGGAGCAGTTTTACGCCCGGTGGTAACTCAGGTGCCGCGTCGTTGCTGTGCCGGGCCTGCTTCTTTTTTGCCATGATTGTTCTTCCGAACGGCACGGGTCAGAGATATGACCGATGGTTTCGCTGCTCAACTCTCCAGCCTGCAATCTTGCTTTTCAATTCCGTTTCAAAACGAAAAGCTGCATCTGCAAGTCGTCAGCACCGAGCATCGCAACCACCGCGCTACGGGCAGTGTAACGCATTTGCTCGTCGTATTTAGCCTCACGCAAAGGCGCAAAGTTTCTTTTCCCAGCAAGGAAAGTGCCGTTCGAGGTACTCCAGGGGTGCGTGCCTGTCGACGGCGACACCTACGACATTCCCAAGATCATTATGACGGCGGAGTATCGACAGACGCTCTACGGCGGGAAGATGTTCACGTTCGGCCACCGTCAGAAATTCGGAAATGATCCCGAAAAACACGTCGACTTTTCCGCGGTCACTCACGTGGCGAAGGACAAGGATATTCCGCCGTTCCTGCTCCGGTACTTTCCCGGCAATCCGGACACGAGTGCCCAGGCCCATCGTCTGGAATCCGTGCTGAAGGAGTCGGGCATTCCTGCCACGGCCTATGGCAAACGAGACAGCAACCACAGCCGGCTGAATAACGACCTCGGCAAACCTGACGACCCCGCCACGCAGGAGTTCTATAAGTTTCTCGATACCTGCGTCAGCAGAGAGTGATCACTCCAGCCGAAGTCACCGTGCAGTCGATGCTGCCCAACAGGCCTGCAGCCAGAGTCGCTCGCAATTGTTGAGAATCAGACCGCGGACCGAGCCGTCAATGACCGGGAGTGGCTTGTTCCATCCGATGTCTCCACCCCTCAAGAAAACGTCGCCCGTTGATCTGGAAAGCGTCATGCTGAATCTTCTGCAGACGCCGCGGCAGCACGTGCTGCGGGAGTCAATGGTTGAGTCGAGAGGGATCGTGCCGGTTTTATCATCGGGGAGGATTGGTTCCAAAGGTTGCCGTTGAAACCGGGTTGTCCAGCGAAGGCCACTGGCTCATCAGTTCCGCTGAGTCTTCGACTTCCTTGTCGGCAGGGGAAGCTGCTTCGGGCACTTCGTATCCAAGAGCCCGAAACAGCGACCGCTGCGAATCGTCCAGGCGAGCGAGTTGCTGCTCGCTGAGTGAGCGTTTTGGTGTCATCAGAGTCGCCTCATGAGGTGGTTTCAGCTCCCTTACGCCCTCATGCAAGGTCTGTGCCGAGGCCCTTTTAACCGGAGAAATTCCGTAATCCGTGCCCCGACATGAGTCGTAACGGCGGCGAGTGATCGGTCGCCGCTCATGTTGAGAAGACTCTGCTCAGTCTCTGCTCAGTCTTTCAAGCGGATGGTCCGAGGTTCGATCCGATAAACGGTCAAATTCGTCGGGTGGCGAACGCTGGATTCCGTCAGCGTGAACTGCTCCTTGCCGTGAGCCGCTTCGGCCAGATCGACGGAGACCTTGAGGACGCTGGGGGCGACGAACTGAAACGCACGATCGGTGCCGGAAAATGTTACGCGAGCCTCGGTCCGGATTGTGGGCGGCAGAGTGATTGTCGCCGGGACGTTGCGGTACTCGATTGGTACGACAAAGACTCGCTGAACCACGTCGCGATCCGACGCGATTGCCAGCCAGGCCAGGACGGAAACGACAACCGAGAGCAGCATTGTGCGCGGGTGTCGGGTGAGTCGCTCAAGCAGACTCGGACGCGATTCCGCTTTGATGTCTCGCAGGTGCGAGCTCAAGGCCACTTCCAGTTCCTCACGCGTGACGTCGCGCCGCAGTTCGCCTTGCCTGGCGATGCTGACATGGCCCCGCTCTTCAGAAACGACCACCACCAGCGCATCTGTCAATTCCGAAAGACCGAGACCCGATCGGTGCCTGGTGCCGAGACCGGCGGATTTCTCCCGGTTCTCGGAGAGTGGCAGGTGAACTCCAAACCGCGTGACAAAGCCGTTGTCGATGATGACAGCTCCGTCATGGCCGGCTGAGTGCGGGTCGAACAGACTATCCAGCAGTGGCTGGCTGATTCGGCCAAGCAGTTCCGTGCCGCCGTCCAGATGCGTGTCCATTCGCTCCTCACCGGCAAGAACGATCAGAGCACCGCGACGGCTTGCCGCGAGATCGAATGTCGTTCTCAGCAGCGTGTCGATGTGCGGTTGCGTTGCTGAGGCGTGACTCTCACTTCGCCAGCGACCGGCCAGCAGAATACGCTCAACGGCTCGCCGGATATCGTCCTGGAAGACGACCACAAACACGACGGCGGCAATCGTCAGTCCAAACTGAAACAGCATCGCTGTCAGCTGAAGGTTGAATTGAATGGCCAGCAGATCGATTGCCGCGAACACTGCCGCTGCGATCGCGAGCCCGCGCGAGGCGGTGACCTGAACCCACCGCAGGGCGACGTAAACACAAATGCTTACGGCCAGCATGTCGGCGATATCAGTCAGGTGGACAGCGTTCAGGAAATCGAACACGACGGAACCTCACAGGGTGTTCGAAAGCGGCTTGAGCATTTCCATGAACAGCACAGCCAGGCCAAGGAACGTGGCGAAGCCCACAATGTCGGTCACGGTCGTCAGGAAAATGGACGCCGACTGAGCCGGGTCGCGTCCCAGTGCCTTCAGGGCCATCGGGATCACAGCTCCTGCGAGCGAGGCGGCGACCATGTTCACGATCATCGCAAGGAAAATCACCAGTGCGAGGCCGACGTTCCATTTCCAGCAGTAGATGGCCAGCGCCGTGACGGCCGCGACAGCAATTCCGTTCAACAGACCGGCGGTGACTTCCTTGATGATGACTCGTTTTCGTGTGCTGCTGAGGATTTCACGCAGGGCCAGGCCCCGCATGACGATGGCCAGCGACTGAGCTCCACTGTTTCCGCCCTGACCCGAAACAATCGGCAGCAGCACGGCCAGGGCTGCAATTTTTGCAATCGTCTCCTCAAAAAATCCCACCACGGCGGCCGCCATGAAGGCGGTCAACAGGTTGACGATCAGCCAGGGCAGCCGCCGCTTCACGACTGTCGATACGGGTGAAAGTGCCCGCTCGTCACTGCCGACACCGACCATTTTCTGGAGATCCTCGAAGGCCTCAAGCTGTCCGGTTTCGAGCGCCTCGTTGTGCTTCACGACTCCCAGTAATTGTCCGTCGAGGCCCACAACCGGCAGCGCGAGGAAACGCCGGCTGCGCATCAGCGCGACGACTTCCTTGCCGGGCATCGTTTCGGGGATGGTGAGGACCTCACGCCGGACCAGCGGTTCGATTTTTGCCTGCGGCTCCGCAAGCAGCAGGTCCCGCATGTTAATCACGCCGGCCAGCGATCCATCTCGTTTCGTCACGTAGAGATAATGCAGCGCGTCGCGGCGGGCTTTGCGGATGGCGGACGTCGCCTGCTCGACAGTCAAGTCGATCGGGAATGCGACGACGCGTGGCTCCATCATGGCCCCTGCTGTTTCGGCCGGGTAGGCATAGAGTTCTCGCAACTGCCGCGCGGTCGCCGGCGGAAGCTGCTCCAGCATCTGCTCCCGCACATCATTGCTGAGGTGATGCACGATCGCCGAGGCCGGACGCGGGGCAAGTTCGCTCAGAACACGCAATGCGTGTTCCGGCTCCAGTTGCTCGAGCACCGGGGCGGCAACAGACGGCACCAGTCGCTCCGCAAGCCGTCCGGCAACATCGACCGGAAGTGTTCGGACAAGTCGGACAGCCTCGTCCGTCGGGAGCGACTCGAAAGCCCGCGCGGCATCTTCGGGGTGGAGTTCAACGAACAGGTGCAGCAGCGATTCCAGTGGTTCCATCGAGTCGAGTCCCTGACGATGCCAATATCCGCGGAGCGGTTTCCGGACGGTAAGTTTGCGGAATGCGGGAGTCTACGCGGAGGGCCACTGTCTGAGGAAAGAGCAGTTGCCGCCGTTCAACAACGACTGCCACGGGTCGCAACCTTTCCACAGGCGCAATTCAAAAACAAGCGGTGAGCACGCGCCGTCAGTGTTTCCCGCCCCAGGTCCTCGCGCCAGGAAAAGCGGATTCCGGGGAAGTCCGCCTACTGCTGTGTCAGAGCGGAAAAGTGGGGTCAGCATCCTGCTTGCCGACGTACTGTGAGTGGACGTCGCAAGCTGGATGCTTACGCCACGGAAACTGCGACCCGTCAATTCCGCTTTGACGAAGCACGACATTCCTGTTTGCAGCGGTGGCCTCGCCCTCCCGGAGAATCGGGATGTTGTTTCGGGACGAATCCCCAAAGCAGCATCGCCTCAAACGAGCAACAAGTGGCCGCGCAGGAATCCGGTTGTGAGCAGTCGATAACCAGCGTGCCTGGGGATTGATCAGTCCTGCCTGGCCGCCCCTGGATCCTTGACGTTCCCCGATGCGCGTGCAGAGACGTCGAAGGCGTTCCTTCCAGTAACATTGCGTCTGCCCCGGGGCTTCCGGGATGTCACGACTTCGGCAAAATCGCGTAACTTCACAGCTCTGGATTCCTTGCCGATTGTCCTCAAATCTGTGACGCTGGCGCATACTTTGCGAAGCCGTCCCGACTCCGGAATCCGATCGGTCCGGAGATTCACTTCACTTCTTTGAAAGCTCAAGACCATGTCTGGCGCCATGCATTCTGGAGAGTCTGAAAATTTTGACGCACTTCCACAGCCAATCGTGGAGCTTTGTCTGCTGCACGATGAAACCTGCGAGATGATTCAGTCAGCGATCGACGGCATCGAAAAGGAGTTGGCTGGAGACGTCGATCGGGAAGCTCGGCGCGAACTGGCAAGCGCCGTCCACGACGTTGCGAACCAGTTGGCCGGTCTGCTCGATGCGAAGATGGAAGCCGGGCTTTTTGACGGGAAAGACGGGACCTCAATCCGCTGCACTGAGCGGCTCGCTCATCTGAAGGCGGACTATCGCCGACTGCTGAACGAACTTCGCCAGGCAGATCACGAGATTGCGACCGGCAAACCGCCCAAAGCCCGCCGGCAGCTCTCGCACTGGCTGAGCCACTTCAATGATGTCTGTGGCCGGGAAACGGACATTATCGGAGAAGTCTGGGGGTCCGAGGGTTAATGACACACGGGAGCGACGGGGGGAGTTTCTGATCCCGGTGTTCTCTCGAGATTCCCCGTGTCGGGTGTTTCGCCTGGCAGTTCGTTCCAGTTCGTTCCAGCTCGCCGGGAGTCTGTTTGCTGCCACTTGAGTGAGAACGTGATTGAATTATTTGACTCTCCATTTCGAAACGACAGCTCATTCGCTGAAGCTGTCTGCAGCTGGTTGTTCTCAGCGAGGGTCTCAAAGGGGAAACAACGAGGACGCGATCCACATTTCACCGGGTCAACAGTTCCGCGGTCTCTTTTCGCGAAACAACGCGTTGTCGCCAGCCGATTCCTGACGATTGCATTTTTCGCCGGTGCGGTCCGAGGAAATGGAGGGCTCCTGCAATGAATGTCATTCTCGTTTTTATCTCAGTGTTCGCTCAACTGGCCAGCGCCGTACTTGCCTTCCGGCTCAACGTGATTTACGGATGGCGCCCGGCGTGGACGTTGATCGCCACGGCATTGCTCGTCATGGCTGGCCGCCGGATTCTGACGCTGGCAATCCTGATGTCCGACGATCCATCGTTGTCTACTGGTGGGATCGAGAGCTGGGAACTTTCCAATGCTGCAGCGCTCGCGACCTGCGTTTCGTCGGTGCTGCTGCTCACCGGAGTCGCGCTGATTAACCCGTTGTTCCGCTCGATTCACGAGGCGGAATCTGTTCTGAGATTTCACAATGAAAAGCTCGAAGGTGCTGCCAGAGCCCGCAACGCTGAACTCGATCTGGCTCGACAGATTCAGGAGAAGCTGTTGCCACCGGCTCCGCCGGAACTTCAGGGTTTCGACATTGCAGCCATCTCGCTTCCGGCCGAGTCGGTCGGGGGTGACAGTTTTGACTATCGCCCGCTGATGACAGGGGAGTGGCTGTTTTCAGTCACCGATGTCAGCGGGCATGGAGTCGGGCCGGCGCTGCAGATGGCTCAGCTGCAGACAGCTTTTCGAACACTGTCGACGGCAATGCACGATCCTGGCGAGATGCTTGGGCTCGCCAACCGGCTTTTCCATGAAACATCTCCCCTGGGCCATTTCGCGACAGCCTTTCTGTGTTGTCTCGACTCGCATTCAGGATCGCTCCGATACGCTGCCGCTGGGCATCAGGCGTGGATTTTAAGGACCGGCGGTGAAATTAAATCGGCATCTGTGGTGAGAGGGTGTAGTTGTAGCGTGGGAGGAGAT
>JAQBVJ010000250.1 GCA_027623235.1 Planctomycetota bacterium | reverse complement strand
CCAGAAAACATCCGCCCAAGTCTAGACCAGTTTTCAATTCTTTCGCACTGGGCCGTGAACGGTTACCCGCAAGCTTTACTGGCTCGACGCTGTCCGCCGCCGCACTCGCGTTCGGCTACGTCACAGATGCCGGAGCACTCTCGCTGTTTCTTGACGCTCTGAAAGAAGAAGAAATGCTGAAGATTCTTGCTGAGCCGATTCTCGTCACCACGAATGGTCGGCCCGCGATGATGCTTTCCGGAGGCGAGTTTCCAATCCTCGTTCCGCAGAGCCTGGGGACAGTCAGCATCGAATGGCGACCCTTCGGCGTCAAAATGGAGACCGTGCCGCGAATTCTCGGAGGCGGACGCGTCCGACTCGAAGTGATGCCGGAAGTCAGCGAGCGTGATTTTGCGAACTCAGTCACGCTCAGTGGTTCGACCGTCCCCGCACTCACAACCCGGCGTGTGAACACGCAGGTCGAAATGCGGTTCGGACAAACGTTGATGCTCGCCGGCCTGCTTTCTTCACGTCAGACCGCACAGACTCAGAAGATTCCTTTCCTGGGTGAGCTGCCCTGGGCCGGAATGTTCTTCCGTCGCGTTTCCTACGACGACGTCGAGACGGAACTTGTGATTCTTGTGACTCCGGAACTGGTCGCACCACTCGATGCCGATCAGGTTCCCGCCGGCGGCCCGGGCACGTACACAACTTACCCGACCGATCGAGAGCTGTTTTTCTCGGGCCTGATCGAGATTCCCAAATACGGCGACGAGTGTCAGGGCTGCATGGGTATCGGAACGTGCGGGCCAAACTGCACTTCGAGCCGTCGCGGCCAGGCTTTCCAGCTGCCGATGCAGGAACAAACGATGCCGCTGACGTCTCCCGATGGCAGCCCCCTCTCGCCCGGTGCTCCGGCCGGTACTCGTGAAGCGGCAACGATGAGCCCGGAACAGGAAGCGGCCGCGCTGTTTCAGCTTCCTCGCCAGAACCGATCGGCGACAAATCCGTTCGCAGGTGGAGTTCGCCAGGTGAACTACCAGGACTCACGCGCTGCCGAACCGAACCGTGTTTACCAGACACTCGGCCGAAGCAGCGAGACATTCCGCAACGACGCGTCGCCGATCGGCACGGAGAATCCTTACGCAACTTCTCTGCCGGCCGGCTCGGGACCGCAGATCAATCCCGGAAGCCGAGGACAGGGCAGGCTGACAATCCCGCAACGACAAAGCACAAACTCCAATCCTACCCTTCCAGGGCTGATCGGGCCGCAGTAGCCATCATTCAGGCTGGCCGCCACTTCGACTCCGTTTACAAAATTCGAGTGCAATCCAATGAAGAGTGTCATCCGTCTTGCCATTGTCGACCCCAACGATGCAACCCGGGCAGCATTGAAACAGCTGCTGCTGAGCATTGATGCTGTCTGGCTTGAAGCGGAGTGTTCTCAATACGAGGTATTCGCGGACATCGCGCTGCAGACTCAGCCAGACATCGCTCTGATCGTTCTTGATTCCAACCCGGATGTCGCCCTGGAAGCGGTGACGCAGATTGCTCACCAGCTTCCTTCCTGCAACGCGCTGGTCGTCAGCAGTTCTCAGGAAGGCAGTCTGATCCTGAAGGCCATGCGGAATGGAGCGAAAGAATTCCTTTCGTACCCGCTGCTCCTGGAAGACTTTCTGGCGGCTCTGGACCGAATTCAGCAGAACTTCAGTCAGCGGGACGGCGATGGCCCGACACGTTCCAGTCAGGTGATCACGGTTTGCGGAGTCAACGGCGGAGTTGGTTGCACGTCGCTGGCAATTAACGTGGCCTGTGTGCTCGCCCAGAACGAGCGGAACAACGTCGCCATCATTGACCTCGATCTGGCACTCGGCGACGCGGACGTGTGGCTCGACATCATTCCGGACTACACGATTCAGGACGTGGCGGAGAACATCAATCGGCTCGACTACGCTCTGCTGAAACGGTCGCTGACCAAGCACGACTGTGGGGCCTTTCTGCTGCCTCGCCCGGTAAACATGGACGCCCGACCGTCGTTCAGCTCTGAGGAATTGCGGCGAGTCATCGCGCTTCTCAAGGCAACGTTCACTCACCTCGTGATTGACTGCAGCAAGTCCTTTTCACCGCTGGATATTGCAGCGATGGAAGCGTCGGACTCGATCCTGCTGACGACGCAGCTGGATCTACCGTGTTTGCGAAACGTCGTGCGACTGCTTCAGTTTTTCGACGGAGAAGACTCGCTGGCCGACAAAGTTAAAGTCATCGTCAACCGGCTTGGGCTGCAGGACACGCAAATCAGCCTGAGCAAGGCCCTTGAGACGATTGGCCGGGACGTGTTCCACCAGATTCCCAACGATTACGGAACGATGGTGGAGTCGCGAAACAACGGCGTGCCGCTGCTGACCTACGCCCCGAAGGCGAAAGTGACCCGCGAAATTGAGAAGCTGAGCCTGGCCCTGGATTCAAACAGCTCTGTTGTCGTTGGCGGATCAGCCGGCGCAGAAGTCAAGCAGAAGAAGCGGCTCTTCAGCTTTCTCGGGAAATGAGATCCCCGCAATTCGCAACACCTGCTATTCCCCGTTCGCGATCTCGCGATAGCCGCCGGAATAGTACAGCAACGGGTTGCCGCCTTCCTGCAGCAACTCCCCGGCGACGATTTCGCCGATGAAGATGTCGTGATCTCCGCCTTCGACGATCTCTGTCACCCGGCAGTCCACCCAGGCAAGCGACTCTTCAAAAATCGGCGCACCCGTCTCGACCGTTCGGGTTTTCAGATCCGCAAACTCTTTGGGACCGGGTGTCGCAAAGCGATTTGAGATGTCCTGTTGAGCAGAGGACAGAATACTCATCGCGAAGCAGCGCGACTCGCGAAACGCGTCCTGTGAGCC
>JAQBVJ010000249.1 GCA_027623235.1 Planctomycetota bacterium | reverse complement strand
ATGACGACACGATCTCTGGCGGAACCGGGAATGACTTTATTCGTGGCGGTACCGGCAGCGATCGTCTGTCCGGAGATGACGGCCAGGATGAGATTATTGGGGACCAGGATGCCGACACGCTGACCGGGGGCGATGGCAACGACACATTGACCGCCGGGGACGGTGCCGATCGCGTCTTCGCTGGATCGGGCAACGATCTTGTCGATGGGGGAGACGGAAACGACCAACTCTTCGGTAATGCCGGTGACGACACGTTGTCGGGGGACCGAGGCGACGATACCGCCCTGGGCAGCGATGGAAACGATGTCGTCTTCGCCGGCGGAGGCAGGGACTCCGTTTCCGGTGGCGAAGGCAATGACCGCCTGTTCGGGAACGACGGTTACGACACAATTGCTGGTGGAGGTGGAGCCGACTTTATCCGTGGCGGTGCCGGCGCGGACCGACTGTCCGGCGATGACGGTCAGGACGAGATCATCGGCGATCAGCACAATGACACGCTCAGCGGCGGAGACGGGGCAGATACGCTGAACTCAGGAGACGGAGACGACGTCGTCTTTGCCGGAGCCGGTTTCGATCTAGTCGATGGTGGTGCAGGCAACGACCGTCTGTTCGGAAACGAGGATGCCGACACGATTTCTGGTGGGGCCGGAAACGACTTCATTCGCAGCGGTCGGGGTGCGGATCGGCTGTCAGGTGATTCTGGCGACGACGAGATCATCGGAGATCAGGACTCAGACACACTGTCGGGAGGCGACGGCAATGACACGCTGTCTGCCGGCGACGGTGCCGACCGAGTGTTCGCGGGACTCGGGAATGATGTTGTCGATGGCGGGGCCGACGACGACCAGCTCTATGGCGGCGACGGCGACGACACGATGTCCGGTTCTAACGGACGCGACTTCGTCCGCGGTGGCATTGGCAACGACCTGCTGAATGGTGACGACGGGTTCGACACACTGTTCGGCGATCAGGGAGACGACACGATCACGGGCGGAGAGGATGACGACACGGTGTTCGCTGGAACGGGTCGCGATTCAGTCTCCGGCGGTGGCGGCAACGACCGGCTGTTCGGCCAAGACGGTTACGACACGATGTCAGGCGGGCTCGGAAACGACTTCGTCCGTGGCGGACGCGGCCGGGATTCGCTGAATGGTGATGCCGGAGACGATGAACTGATCGGCGACGACCACGAGGACACGCTGGTTGGCGGCAGTGGCAGCGACCGTGCCGACGGTGGAGCAGGAGCAGACACGATCGACGTTCAGGAAGATCCGCAACCTGATGGGATCGATTCGGTGGTTGGCGGTGACATGGCCGACACGATCTTCATGGACCCGGCCGATCTGCTGATCTGAAGTGCGGCAGAAGTCGGTCTTGACCGTCTTTAGCTCGCTCCGGATGAAGGCGACGATGCGGATCCGCTGACACGGTCAGCGATCTGACTTGTCGAACAGTCGTTTTGCGATTGAAAGTGCGACAACCTCATTGAAACGCTTGGTTTCCGTGAATTCTCACGCGTGCGACAATAAGTATGGCAATCTAGGGGTTTCCGCGGTTGAAAGACCGCGACCCCATTGAAGCCGTTGCCACCAGTGGCAATGGATTTTGGTCACTCAGCGTTTCCGCGGTTGAAAGGCCGCGACAGCCCCGAGTGAAACGACCATCAGGCCAAAATCCATTGGACCTCACGACAGCCGTTGCACGCCACAAACTGGTCGCACGGCGGACCAGCGACCATCTGCTGACACGCGCGTGTCAGCAGTTTGCGGAGTGAGCGGCGTTCTCGCTCGAATGTACGAAGACTCGGCTTCACCGTCCGCGCAGGCCGTGGGACAATGAACCGGGTCAACGTAATGGTTCCACGTTGTCTGGCCCTGGACACGGCAACGTCAACGGAATGAAGTCAACAAGGAGGATTTCATGACGGTCATGCTCGAATCGAAGATTGAAGCCACGCATCGCTTGCAGCGTTCAGGCCAGTGGAATGCGGCATCGCTCTACCGGGATCGTGAACGGCTGAAGTTGCGAGCCGACGGCAATACGCGGGCCGAGGCTCGGGAGGGTGCCTGGCTGGCGATGACCGAACGGTTTCAACCGCCTGATGAAAAAGCGTTTCGGGCGGCAGGCGCCGTAGGGTATTGCCCGCCGAAGGTGCCCAATGGGAAGGACCAACGGGCATTTACAACGGCCTGGCAGGCGACCTGGATCGTCATCTCTCGACTGGCAGAGGTCGATCATCCGCTCAGGGTTGCCTTGGGAATCGACGGTCTCACTCAGATGCATTTCTTCAACCTGCATCTCATGCTCCCGATTGATGAGCAGGAGCAGATTGAATCCTGGCTCATCCGTGAATCGGAACCCCTGGCAGACGAGATGCTACACCCTCGGCCTGAGCCGCTACTGGAGTGGGCGGAACCGCAGTTGCGGGAAGCGTTCGACTCGATCGACCGCGAGGCAATCGACGGCGACTACGAGTGCATGACCTTCGAGTTCCTTGAGCGACTGGTCGATGCGTGGGCATTGCTGGAAGAGAGCTGCGAATTCCTCTGGAGTGACGTCCGGCCGGAGGAGGAGGAGTAGCTCTTCGTGGCAGAGAGTCCGTACCGAAAGTCTCGGCGTTTTGGCTCACGCGCACGCGCGAGGGGATTATACACCAGACGGCTTCCGAGGTGAGGCCAGAATCGCGTAGACCGTGGGTCGACTGAGACCGGTGGCACGGGCCATTGCGGCTTTGGATGCCCCTTCAGCAGCCATGCGTTGAATGGTTGCCACAGCCTCATCAGTGACCTTGAGGCGGCGTCCGGGCTTCGATCCGCCCCAGCGTTTGCCGGCGGCTCGGGCGGCATCCTGACCGGCTCGGACTCGTTCTGAG